>JBKPRH010000349.1:0-8795 GCA_046765795.1 Acidobacteriota bacterium
CTCTGGCACCGCACGCGTCCGCAGACTGCTTAGAGAGAGGCGTCGCTCACGCCAGCGCTTTGGCAAGCGCGAGCGATTCGTCATTCCAATCGTCGCGCGGTTCAGCGGCGACCCGGGCAAATGTCCACAGTCGCACTCGGTCGTCATGGACTTCGAGCAAATCGGCGAAGCGGCGAATCGTCGACGTGGGTGCGGCTGTCAGACGACCCCGACAGTTCAACAGGTGCTGCGTCGCATCATAGGCACGATCCCCGACGAACGGTTTGGGATCGATCGCCAGCCATTCTTCCCGTTGCGCTCGAAGAACATTCCCTGCGTGCAGATCAGTCGCCAATAACACGTCGTCCTCTGCGGTCCGCGAGAGTTCCTCGAACAGGCGCAGGCCATCGTGAACGAGTCCGCCATCGAGCCACTGCGCGGCCGTCGCCTTCGTCTCCAACGCCCACTGCTCGAGCATGAACGAGAGAGACCGAAACGGATGCGGCTCTGACGGCTTCCTCCAGAGACGCCGGAGCACGCCAGCGATCAGCACATCCTGTTCAGGCTCCGGCATCTCTCGCGCTGGCGTGCCAGGCTCACAACGCTCGAGCAGCATCGCATTCAAATCCTCGTCGGCCTCGAGGAGCCGCACGATCCCGTTTCCATTCCAAAAGCGCAGGCCCTGAACCTCGTGCGCCGCTTCCATGTGCGGCATGGCGATTTTGAGAATCACGTGCGCACCATTCGCTCGGACGGCTGGCGCAACCCACGCGCAGCTCGCGTCATGGATCGGGTCCGTGAACGTAAGCGACCATTTTGCCTGGACCTGTTTGAGCGTGTCTGGAAGTTGTGTGAGCCACGCACTCCGCTCGGGCGTCAGGCGGCACGCGGCCGACAAACGGTCAGGAACGATCACGGGTCGTGAGAACGACTTCGTAGTGCCTCGCGCGCGCGTCGAATTCGACCATCATCGCCTGAGCGACCAATGGGACGACAGCCGCCTCCGAATCCTCACCGGCGAACGACCTGATCGCCTCGAGTGACTCCCAGACGGTCACGATCTCGAACTCGGTACCGCGCTCGACGTCCCGCTTGTGGATAGACGCCCGAACGAATCCTGCAATCGTGGTGAGTAGCGGAAATGTTTCAGACCGCAGGTGGTGTATGTAGGCGTCGGCGCGGTCGCGCTTGCAGATGGCCGTCCAATGTCGCGAAATCATGCTTTGGTGAGGCCGGTCCGAAAGGACCGGCCCTACGGATTATTTCTGCGCGAGCAGCTTCTCCATTTCGTCCATGACCTGATTCATCCGGCGGATGGTCAGATTGAGCGGCTCGTCGGTCGTCATGTCCACGCCGGCGTCCTTGAGGAGCTCGACCGGGTACTTCGATCCGCCTGACGACAGGAACGTGATGTAACGCTTGGTCGCGTCCTGATCGCCCGACATCACCTTGGCCGACAGCGCTTCGGCCGCGGTGAACGACGTGGCGTACTGGAAGACGTAGAAGTCACGATAGAAGTGCGGGATGAAGCTCCACTCGTTGGCGATGTAGTCGTCCACAATCAAAACCTTCTGGTCGTGCCCGTAATACTTCTTCGTGATGTCGAGATAGAGCTTCGAGAGCGCATCACCCGTGATCGGCTCGCCCTTCTCCCCCATCTCGTGCATCCGCAGCTCGAACTCGGCGAACTGCGTCTGCCGGAAGACAGTCGCCTTGATCCCCTCGAGATAGTTGCCAAGCAGTGACAGCCGCGTCGGTGTGTCCTTGACCCGCTTCAGCATGTAATCGACGAGCAGCGCTTCGTTGAACGTAGACGCGACCTCAGCGACGAACGTCGGGTAGCTGGCCGTCGCATAGGGCTGTGTCTTGTTCGAGAAGAAACTTTGCATCGTGTGGCCGAGCTCGTGCGCCACGGTGCTGACGTCGTTGTACTGCCCGAGATAGTTCAACAGCATGAACGGATGCACGTCATACGCGCCGCCGTTCGAATACGCGCCTGACACTTTGCCTTCCGTCGGCGCCCAGTCCAGCCATCGCTCCTTGAACGCCCGCTCGAGAACGCTGGTGTACTCGGACCCGAGCGGCGCCATCGCGGCGATGATGTGCTTCTGCGCTTCTTCCGGTGTGTATCGCAAGTTCACGTCGGCGACGAGCGGCGCATACAGGTCGTAGTAGTGCAGATCGTCGGTGATGCCCATCATCTTCTTGCGCAGCCGCAAGTACCGATGGAACGTCGGCAGATGACGATTCACGCCCTCGACAAGACGCGTGTAGACCGACACCGGCACGTTCGGCCCGTTCAACGCCGCTTCGAGATTGCTCGGGTACTTCCGCGCCCGCGAATAGAACAGCGACCGCTGCACACTCGAGTTCATCGTCATGCCCATGGTGCGGCTGAAGCCGCCGAGCGCGCCGAAGAATGCCGACATTGCCGCCTGACGGTTGTCGCGAACCGGTGACGTGCGCAAATCGCTGTACCCGGCCTGATCGACTTTGACCGTCTTGCCGTCTTTGAGCGTGATCGATGGGTACGGGAAATCGGCGTTGGTCAGGATCGTGTAGATGTTGCTGGGAGACCCGGCCAGCGGACCAGCGTCGGCGAGCAGCTTCTCTTCGGCGTCGGAGAGCGTGTGCGGCGCGCGCCTGAAGATGTCGTTCAGTAAGAACGAGAAGATCTTCAACCGCGGTTCGGCCGCGATCGCCTTCTCCACGGGACCCTTGCCGACCTTCAGGATTTCGGGCTCGATAAACGCCGCTTCGGCGCCGAACTTCGCAAAGATCTGCTGCATCTCCTGCTGCATGCCCTGCGGACCCGAGAGCCGCGTGTCCTGATCGGACAGCATGCTCGCGTAGACGTACAGGCGCGACAGCTCCTTATCGAGATGCGACATGTACTCGAGCGCATCAGCGAGTGCCTTCGGTGAGGCGCCGAGCGTGCCCTGGAACTCCCGCAGTTTCGGGAGCTCTTTCTCGATCTTTTCCTTCTGCGCGCGCCAGGCCGATTCGGCGGGATAGATATCGGCCAGATTCCATTTCAACGTGTCTGGGACTTTCGCGCGGTCGCGCTCTTGTCCGGCCAGCATTACCGTCATTGCAATCACCGTCACCGAAAGAATGGCCAATCTCATGGTATTACCCTTACACATTACCTCATGGCGCGGACCCAGTTGCGTGATGGTTGGCCGAGTCTCAGTGACGAAGAGCTGTTGGACGTCCGCATGTCGGACCTCCCGCTCGCCATTGAAGGGACGCTCGCGGCCCGGCTCGCGCAGCTTCGCGCCGAACTCGACGCGCGCGAGCTGCGCTTTCCGCTGCACTTCTATCTCTCAGATGAGTGGTTCACACCGGATGGCGCGACGGCCATCGCCATCCCGTTCTATCTCGCCCACTCGCGGCTCGAGAAGCTGGAGGACACCCAGATGCTCGAGGTCGAAGGCGGCGAGCACGAGTGGTGCATGCGCATCCTCCGGCATGAAGCCGGACACGCCATCGACAACGCGTTCCGACTGCGACGCCGTCGCCAGCGACAACACACCTTCGGGTCGCCGAGCACGCCGTATCCGGAGTTCTATACCCCGAAGCCATACAGCAAGAGCTTCGTGCTCCATCTCGATTCGTGGTACGCGCAAAGCCATCCCGACGAAGACTTCGCTGAGACGTTCGCGGTCTGGCTGACGCCGAACAGCGAATGGCGTCAGCGGTACGCCGGATGGCGCGCGCTCGGCAAGCTCGAATACATGGACAGCCTGATGGACTCCCTGCGCGGTGCGACGGCGCCGGTGCAAAACCCGGAGGAAGTCGACTCACTCACCGCGTTGCGTTCGACACTGCGTCAGCACTATCGCAACAAGCGACGCTACTACGGTGTGGACTACCCGAACTTCTACGATCGCGACCTGCGCCGTTTGTTCTCAGACGCGCCAGACTTTGCCGACGCGATGCCGGCGGCGCAATTCATCAATCGCATCAGACGTTCGGTCAGGCGCGTGGTCTCGGGTTGGACGGGGATCTACCAATACACGATCGATCAGGTGCTCGAAGACATGATCGCCCGGTGCCGTGAACTGAATCTGCGTCTCGCGGTGCCCGAGGATCAGGGCCGTCAGGAATTCACCGTGCTGCTGACCGTGCAGGCGATGAACTACTTGCACAGCGGCGGCCATCGCCTGTTCTTGTGAGGCGCGAGTACCTGTGAAGAAGCTGCGCGTGCTCGCCCTCGTTCACGACCACCTCGTGCCACCCGAGGACACCACCGGCATCGACGTCCTCGAGGCCGAGTGGAAGATGGAGTACGACGTCATCCAGACGCTGCGCGAAATGGGTCATGACGTGCGGGTGCTGGGAATCAGCGACAACCCGGGGAGCATTCGACCGATCGCCGGACTCTTCAAGCCCCACATCGTCTTCAACCTGATGGAGGCCTTCGCGGGCATTCCGACCTTCGATCAAAACGTCGTCAGTTATCTGGAGCTGCTGCACCTGCCTTACACGGGCTGCAATCCGCGCGGCCTGATCTTCGCTCGCGACAAGGCGCTGTCGAAGAAGCTGCTCGCCTATCACCGCATCCCGGTGCCGGAATTCACTGTGGTGCGACCGGGACGAAAGCCGACGCTCTCCAAACGACTCAGCTTCCCGCTGATCGTCAAGTCGCTGTTCTTTGAAGCGTCCGCTGGCATCTCACAGGCGTCCGTCGTCGAGAACGAAGAGCAGCTCGCGAAGCGTGCCACGTTCATCCACGACACACTTGGCACGGCGGCGATCGCGGAAGAGTTCATCGACGGCCGTGAGATCTATGTCGGCGTGATCGGCAACGAACGGCTCGACGTGCTGCCGCCCTGGGAGATGTCGTTCGCTGGCATGCCCGAGAACCGATGGCGCATTGCGACCGAACGGGTGAAGTGGAGCACGCAGTATCAGAAGAAGCACGGCATCATGACCGATCGCGCCAGGCTGGATGCGTCGCTGCTCGACCGCGTGCAGCGTGTCGCCAAACGCGCCTACCGTGCTCTCGACCTCAGTGGTTATGCGCGCGTGGACTTCCGCCTGGATGAGGATGGGAAGCTCCATGTCCTCGAGGCCAATCCAAATCCCAACATGGCGTACGGCGAGGACTTCTCGGAGTCCGCGGAATCCAGCGGCATCAGCTACGAACGGCTGCTCGAACGCATCATCGCGCTTGGCCTGCGTTGGGATCCCGCCAGGACGGGGTGAGGAATCGTCCATAATATTCGCGTGCGTTACATCAACCGGTTCACGTCGGAGACAAAGCTCCTCGTGGATGCCCGGCTCGGCGACGACATTCGGGCGTGGGCACGGCAACGGCTTGGACCGGATCCGCACGGCAGCGGAGAGTTCCGGGATCAATACGGCGTGACGAGCGTGTACCTCGACACCGATGCGCACGACGTCTACCACCGGCGCGGGTCGTTCGGACGTAGCAAGTACCGGATTCGCCACTACGAGAACGATCACGCAGCCTTCCTCGAGCGTAAGCTGCGCACGCGACTGCGTCTGACGAAGCGCCGTACGCGCATTCCGCTCGAAGCCGTGACAGGGCTGCGCCTCGACGATCCCGATCCAACGCATCCCGCACACTGGTTCTTTCGACGCGTCGCGCTGCGGCGGCTTCGACCGGTCTGCGTCATCCGCTACGCACGCACAGCCCGCATGGCCGAGACAGCGGAGGGCCCGGTGCGCATGACGCTCGACGCCGACGTCATGGCGAGTCCGACGACGCTCGTGACACTGAACGTCGGTCCATGCCGCCCGCTTGTCGACGGGCTGATGATCCTCGAGGTCAAATATTCGGGCGTGTTTCCGCGAATGTTCAGAGACCTCGTTGACGAGTTCCACCTGACGCCGAAGCCGGCGTCAAAATATCGCTTTGCCGTGCAGA
This sequence comes from Acidobacteriota bacterium, assembly GCA_046765795.1. Taxonomy (GTDB): domain Bacteria; phylum Acidobacteriota; class Vicinamibacteria; order Vicinamibacterales; family UBA2999; genus Gp6-AA40. Next base: position 5,876 of record JBKPRH010000349.1, read on the forward strand.
CGCTGGGCCTGGCAGGCTCAGGAACAGCGACGATGAGTACGTAGTCGCCCAACGGGGTCATGGCTTTCAGCGCTGGCGAACGACTCGGACATTACGAGGTGATCGCGCTCATCGGCTCGGGCGGGATGGGCGACGTCTACCGCGCCCGCGATCCTCGACTGGGTCGAGAGGTGGCGGTGAAAACGCTGCGATCGGCCGGCACCGACGCACGCGCTCGCCTCTGGCGCGAGGCACGCGCCGCGGCGAGTGTCAGCCACCCGAGCGTCTGCCAGATTCACGACGTCGGCGAAACCTCCGACAACATCTACATCGTGATGGAGCTGCTCCAGGGTGAGCCGCTGGCCCATCGTCTCAAGGACGGTCCCCTCAACGTCGACGAGGCCATCACGGTGACCTTGAACATCCTGGGCGCGCTCACCGCGCTGCACACACGCGACATCGTGCATCGCGATCTGAAGCCGTCGAACGTGTTCCTCACCGATTCAGGAATCAAGCTGCTGGACTTCGGGCTGGCGCGCTCGCGGCAGTCAATCGCCGGCGTCGACATGACGATCACGCAGGCCGGCACCATCGTCGGCACGCCGCGCTATATGGCTCCCGAGCAATGGGGCGACTCGGCTCCGGATCCACGGAGTGACGTGTTCACGACCGGCTCGCTGCTCTTCGAGATGCTCACGGGGACACCGGCCTTCGCCGGCGACGATCTGGTGCAGGTCTACCACAGCATCATGTCGAGCCAACCGCCACCGCTCACCGGATCGGCGGTCACGGCGGCAGTTGATGTCGTCATCCATCGTGCGCTCGAAAAGCGCGCTGACGATCGCTACCACTCGGCCGATGCCATGGCGCAGGCGCTGCGCTCCGCGGTGACGCTGGTCAACACCGGCACGCAACAGGCGCAGACGCCGGTGCGTGCCTCGACACGCTTGATCGCATTGCCGTTCCGCATGCTGCGACCGGATCCTGATTTGGACTTCCTCTCATTCAGTCTTCCGGACGCGGTGGTGAGCTCACTGGCAGGTCTCCAGTCGCTCGTCGTCCGATCGACGCTTGCCGGAGCCAAGTATGCGAGCGGCGATACGGTCGATCTCAAAGCGATCGCCACCGAGCTCGGGGTTGACGCAGTGCTCACGGGCACCTTGCTCCGCGCCGGCGATCAGGTGCGGGTGAGCGCCCAGCTGATCGAAGCCTCGTCCGGAACGATGCTGTGGTCGAAGACCGTGCAAGCGACCATGCGCGATCTCTTCGACGTTCAGGACCAGCTCGCGAAGGCTATCGTCGAATCGTTGTCGATTCCGCTATCGAGCGGCGAAAAGCGGCGGCTCACGTCCGATCTACCGGCGAGCGCGCGCGCCTACGAGTTCTACCTGCGGGCCAATCAGGTCAGTCACGATCCCACCATGCTCTCGGTCGCGGGGGAACTGTATCGATCGGCCCTGGATGAGGATCCGCACTACGCCCCGGCGTGGGCAAAGCTCGGTCGTGTGTATCGTGTCCTCGCCAAGTACGACACCGAGGACGCCACCGAGAATTTCAAGCGCGCCGACGAAGCGTTTCAGCGTGCGCTGCAGATCAATCCCGATCTGAGCATCGCGCACAATCTGTATACCAACCTCGAAGTTGAATCGTTGGGCCGCGCGAAAGAAGCGATGGCGCGCCTGCTCACCAGGGCGCAATCCACGAGCGATCCAGAGATCTTCACCGGCCTTGTAATCGCGTGCAGGTTCTGCGGCTTGCTCGAGGCCTCGCTGGCTGCCGATCGTCAAGCGCGCCGGCTCGATCCCACCGTTCGCACCAGCGTGATGTACACACATTTCATGCTCGGCGACTGGGAGCGTGGGATGGCCAGCGATACCGACACCTTGAAATGGATCACGAACTGGACCTTGCCGCTGCTCGGCCGGACCAACGAGGCGATCGCCTCCTATCGCGAGATGGAGTCACGGCCCCTGCCAGGGACTATCCGCGACTTGATGCGAGCGTACCGCCTGGTGCTCGAAGGCAACAAGGACGAGTCGTACAAGATCGCCCAAACGTTCTTCTACAAGCACTTCGACCCCGAAGGCCTCTACTTCACCGCGCGCGTACTGGCCCGTCTCGGCGAACCGGTGGCGAGCCTCGACCTGCTCGATCGGATCGTCGGGCAGGGGTTCTACTGCTCGTCCATCATGCTGCGGGATCCGTGGATGGATTCGATTCGAGGCCGGTCGCGCTTCGCCGAGGTGGTCCGCCGAGCCGACGAGCGCACGCGCGACGCGCAGGAGGAGTTCCTCCGGCTAAACGGCGATCGGCTGCTTGCCCTCAATGCCTGACCTGCGAGATTTTCCGCAGCGCTGGGAAAGATTCCGCACGCCGATCGAGTACGCTCGAACGATACACGCGTCTTCCCTCACATTTTTCTGAGCAACCATCGCGGAGCAGTCTTTGCAGTCCGAGAAGCCACATCTCATGCGACACGGAATCATTGCAGCTGCAACCTTCGCTTGGTTCGCCACCCTGGTCGCCGGTGTAGCCAGTCAGCGTCTTCCGGCATCGTCTCTGCGCAATCACCCGGCTATTTCCTATGAAAGAGCGCCTGTCGCGAACGCGATCTCGCAGTTGAGCGCACGTCTGCGCTCCGGTGAGGTGACGCTCGAGTCTAAGGGACCGAGCGGCTACCTCGAATCGCTCCTGAAGGCACTCAACGTCCCGGTCGAATCGCAGGTGCTGGTGTTTTCGAAGACGAGCTTCCAGGCGCCGCGAATCAACCCAAAGAACCCACGCGCGATCTTCTTCAACGACACGGTGTCGATTGGCTGGGTACGAGGCGGTCCGGTGCTCGAGGTGATCGCTCAGGATCCGAAGCAGGGCACCATCTTCTACACCCTCGAGCAGACACAGAGCGGCGTGCCGCAGTTCGAGCGCAACGACACCTGCATCT
>JBKPRH010000350.1:0-17041 GCA_046765795.1 Acidobacteriota bacterium
CATCATGGATGGGCCGGCAATGCTGATGAGGAGTTTGAGTTGTCCGGCACGGTCGCCGCTCCGCTCAGCATGGTAGGACCACACGCCACATGGAAGATCAAGGCGTCGGACGGACAGGTATGGGATCTGACGCTCGCGTCAGTGCCGCAGACCAAAAGCTCCGGCCTCACTGAGGACGCCGTTCCCGTCGGGTCCATGGTGAAAGTGCACGGGCACCGCAATCGTGACCCGAAGAAGTTCGAGATCAAGACCGAGCGCGTGACGTTCAACGGCAAGACGTTCAACGTCTATCCAAACCGAAGCTAGACGACATCGAGGGGCCGGTCCGAAAGGACCGGCCCTACGCTCCAATCTATAATCCGACGGAAGCGCAATGCTTCCGCCAGGCAGCCAGCTCGGTCGCTACACGATCGCCAACCCCCTCGGTGCAGGCGGCATGACCGAGGTGTATCGCGCTCGCGATTCACGCCTCGGGCGGGACGTCGCGATCAAGGTGCTGCCTGCGTTTTCGTCGGCCGGCTGCGCGCTTTCAGTCAGCAGGCGACCTCGTCGAGTCGCCGCGTCCCTTGTTTCATGCGCCAGTGGCCTCGTTTGTCCGCTACCAGTACGCGGTCACGAAGGACGGGCAGCGGTTTCTGGTCAACACGGCGGTACCGACACCGCTTCCGGTGACGGTTGTGTCGGACTGGACCGCGGCGCTAAAGAAGTAGATGATCCGGTGGCACGCAGGAGGACGCCATGACATTCGAACGCGGAACGACGGTTGAGGACACTCGCCGGCTGGAAAGCGGGATGACCCGTAGCGAGATCGTGGCGCTCTTCAAGAAGCGGCAAGAAGCGTGGGAGGATCTCGATGCCAAGACCCTCTCGCAGGACTACACCGATGAGACCGTGATCGATAGCCCGAGCGCCGGTGTACACACCGGCCGCGACGCTGAAAAGGCGCTGCGAGCGATCTTCGAAGCATTCCTCGATCTGACGATGACCGTGGACGACCTCGTCATCGACGGCGATATCGTCATCGCGGTTCTGAGCTTCGAGGGCACCCACATGCGCCCGCTGCTCGGCTTCGAGCCAACCGGCAAGCACTTTCATCTGACAGGGGCCTTCGTCCATCGTTTAAAGGACCGCAAGATCATCCATGAGCGGCGCATCTACGACTTCACCGGCCTGCTCGTGCAGATCGGCGTGCTCAAGGCCAAACTCGCATAACGCGCGCTCGTAAGCGCTCATCCGCGCACGCTGACGCGTGCTCTACGACAACCTGGTGCGTTATATGAGGTACAGTCGCTAGAGACACTCGAGATCTGTCCTTTTCTATGATTCCGACACAATTCAAACGCACACACCTCAGCAAGGCGATGCTGTGCGCAGCCGCCGTGCTGGCCAGCGTGAGCCTCGCGTCCGCTCAGCCGCGGCCGACCTTGCCGCCCAACAGCCCGTTTGCGGGAGGCGTCCCCGAAGGGATGGTGGTGAAGGACACGCTCCAGCTCACGGTGCTCGAGGTCATCGAGCGCGCGCTGCGCCACAACCTCGGCGTGTTGCTCTCCGAGCAAAGCACCGTACGCGCGTCCGGCACGCGAGCCGTGGAGTTGGCCGACTTGCTGCCGAATCTCACCGCGAGCGCGTCCGTGTCACGTCGCAAGGACAATCTCGAAGCGTTCGGCTTTTCGTCCAATCCGTTCTCGCCGTTGATTGCCACGTTTCCGAAAATCGTCGGCCCGTTCACGGTCTTTGACGCGCGCGTGTTTCTCACGCAGTCGCTCTTCGATCTGAGCGCATACAACGAGGCGAAGGCCGAAGGGTTCAATGTCGCGGCCGCCCGCCATTCGAATCGCAGCGCTCGCGACCTCGTCGTGCTCGTGGCAGCCAATGCGTACCTGCAGGTGATGGCCACGAGCGCACGCGCGACGTCCGCGAGAGCGCAGCTCGAGACTGCCGATGCGCTGCATCGTCAGGCGCAATCGCTGCGTGAAAGCGGCATCGTCGCGGGCGTCGATGTGATTCGCGCGGAAGTGCGTTTGACGACCGAACGACAACGCACGATCGCCGCTGCGAACGATTTCGAAAAAGCCAAGCTGCAGCTGGCGCGCATCATTGGCTTACCCGTAGGGCAGTCGTTCACGTTGAGCGAAGAGATACCCAACGTGCCCACGCCAACGATTACGTTCGAGGACGCACTCGAACGCGCGTATCGCCAGCGGCCCGACTATCTCGCGGCGCTCGACCGCGTTCGCGCGGCCGAGGCGTCGCGGCGTGCGGTCGTCGGCGAGGGGCTGCCGACGTTCAAGCTGCGGGCCGACTACGGGACCATTGGACTCGCGTTGAGCTCGGCGCTGCCGACCTTCAACGTGACCGGCGAATTGGGTGTGCCGATCTTCGAGGGCGGCCGACAACAGGGGAAATTGACAGAGGCTGACGCCGATCTCCGCGATCGGCGCGCTGAGGCCGACGACGTAAAAACTGAGGTCTATTACGACGTTCGCTCGGCGTTTCTCGATCTGCAGTCAACCGAGGAGGAGCTCAAAGCTGCCACCCGCGCCCGAGAACTTGCCGCACTGCAGCTGACGCAGTCGCGCGATCGCTTTGCCGCCGGCGTCGTCTCGAATATCGAAGTCGTCCAGGCGCAGGAAGCGGTGGCGCTGGCCAGCGAACAATTCATCAACGCGCAATATGGCTTCAACCTCGCCAAGGCCATGCTGGCGCGTTCGCTGGGCTCAGCTGAAGACGCGGTCAAGACATTGCTCGGGAGCGGCGGCAATCGATGACACCAACACGGGTCCGAATTCTCATCGGGGTAGTTGTCCTTGTGGCGCTGGCTGCGGGGATCTGGTGGTGGACGACGCGCAATCGTGAGTCGACCGACGACGCGCAGGTCGATGCTGGTGTGACGCCGATCGCCGCACGTGTCGGTGGAACCGTCATGAGCGTTCCGATCGTCGACAACCAGCAGGTCGACGAAGGCATGGTGCTCGTTCAGATCGACAAGCACGACTTCGAGATCGCCGTTGAACGTGCCCGGGCAGAGTTGGCCGACGCCGAGGCCACGGCCGCAGCCGCTCGTGCCGGCGTACCGATCACGTCCACGAGCGCAGCGAGTAATGTGACGACGGCGAAGGGAGGCGTCGACCAGGCGACGTCGGAAGTCAGCGCCGCCGAGCAGGCGATCGAGGCGTCCAAGGCGAGACTGGCGACCGCGCACGCGAAACAGCGCGAGGCCGCAGCCACGGCAGCGAAATCGGCGAAGGACGTCGAGCGTTTCAAGCCGCTGCTGGCGAAGGACGAGATCGCGCAACAGCAGTTCGACGCAGCGGTTGCGACGGCGAATGCTGATGCTGCGGCCGCCGAATCGAATGCCGCACAGGTCGTCGAGGCTGAACTGGACGTGCGTGTGGCGCAGAGCCGGCTCGTGCAGGCACGAGCGAAGGTGCAACAGGCGTCCGGAGAATTGTCGGGAGCGCAGACGGGGCCGGAACAAGTGAAAGTGACTCAGGCCCGTGCCGCGGCCGCAGAAGCAAAGGTCATGCAGGCGCGCGCCGTCGTCAAGCAGGCGGAGACGAATCTCGAGTACACGACGGTCAAGGCTCCGGTGAAAGGCATCGTGAGCAAGAAGACCGTGGAAGTCGGCCAGCTGATTCAGCCGGGTCAGGCGTTGATGGCGGTCATCCCGCTCGAGCGCGTCTGGATCACGGCGAACTTCAAAGAGACGCAGGTCGAACACATCCGTCCTGGTCAGCGCGTCACGATTCGTGCTGATGCGTACGGTGGCAAGACGTTCGATGGAAAGGTCGAGAGTCTGGCTGCGGCGACCGGCGCACGATTCAGCCTGTTGCCGCCCGACAACTCGACGGGCAACTACGTCAAGGTCGTGCAGCGCATTCCTGTTCGCATCAGTCTCGATGCCGGTCAGGACCCTGAGCATCTCTTGCGGCCCGGCATGTCGGTGGTTCCGACCGTTCACACAGACTGAGACGCGTGCCCGAGAAGCAGGTCAATCCCTGGATCGTCGCCATCGCGGTCATGTTCGCCACCTTCATGGAGGTGTTGGACACGACGGTGGTGAATGTGTCGCTGCCGCACATCGCGAGCAGCATGGCGGCGACGACCGACGAGGCCACGTGGGCGCTCACGTCGTATCTCGTGGCCAACGCGATCATCCTGCCGATGACTGGGTGGCTCGCTGGTCGCTTCGGCCGCAAGAATCTGCTGATGCTGTCGACGACCGGGTTCACGCTCGCCTCGTTTCTCTGTGGCGCGGCACCGAACCTCGCGATGCTGATCGTGTTCCGCATCATTCAAGGCGCCACCGGCGGTGCGCTGCAACCGCTGTCGCAAGCGGTCCTGCTCGAGACGTTCTAACCGGAAGACCGCGGACGAGCCATGGGATTCTGGGCAGTCGGCATCGTCGTTGCGCCGATCCTCGGGCCCGTTGTTGGTGGCTGGCTGACGGAAAACTACAGTTGGCGATGGGTCTTCTACATCAACCTTCCAGTCGGGATCATCGCGCTGCTCATGACGCGAATGTTCGTGTTCGATCCGCCCTATCTGCGTCGTGAGTCTCAAGGGATCGACTACTGGGGCATGGGTCTGCTGGTCGTCGGCATCGGCGCACTGCAGTTCGTGCTCGACAAGGGCCAGCAGGAAGACTGGTTCGCGTCAACGATGATCACGACGCTGGCGATCATCTCGGTCGGAGCGCTTGTTGCCCTGGTCATCTACGAACTCCGGACGCCGCATCCGATCGTTGATCTCCGGCTCTTCAAGGATCGCAGCTACTCGGTCGGTGTCTTCTTGATGACGGTGGTCGGCTTTGCGCTGTACGGCAGCCTCGTGTTGATGCCGCTCATGCTGCAGACGCTGTTCGGCTATTCGTCGCTGGCAGCGGGCGAAGCGATGGCGCCGCGTGGAGTCGGGTCGCTCTTCATGATGCCGCTGGTTGGTGTACTGACGGCGTATATCGATCCGCGTAAGTTGCTGAGCGTGGGACTCGTGGTGGGCGGCCTGACGATGCTGTGGCTCGGCAACATCAATCTCGAGGCCGGCTACTGGGACTTTGTGTGGCCGCAGGTGCTGCAGGGTCTCGGCTTGTCGCTGCTCTTCGTCCCGCTCACGACTGTGTCGATGGCGACGATTGAGCCGCAGCGCATGGGATATGCGACCAGCTTGTTCAATCTGATGCGCAACATCGGTGGCAGCGTCGGCATCGCGGTCACCGGCACGCTGCTCGCGCGTCGTCGCCAGGCATTCGGGTCGCTGCTCGGTGAGCATGTGACGCTCTTTGATCCGACGACGAGCGAAGTGCTGGCGCAGTTGAAGGCCGCGTTCATGGCGAGATCGGGGGATGCTGTCGCCGCAACGAACCAGGCGTACGTCGTCCTCTATGGGATGGTGCAGCGGCAGGCAGCGATGGTGTCATTCGTGATGATCTTCAGGCTGCTCGGCATCCTGTTTTTTGTGTTGCTTCCTCTGGTCCTGCTAATGAGAAAACCGAAAGGCCCGAGAAGTATGAGTGCAGCGGTGGAGTGACGTGACCGTTTCGTAACCGCTTTCCCGGTTCTTCACAGTCCTCTTTCGAATTTGTCTCCGGCCTTCCCGATCTCGTACACGGCGATCAAAATCGTTTGTCGCCTGTTCCAACCTGGAACGTGCGTCGATCGCCGTAGACCGCGTCGTCTACAGCACTAGTTCCACGCGCACAATCACTTAGTCATCGAATCGTCGGGCTGGCGTTGCGCTTGCAGCAGCAGCGCCGCATGAGATCCGAACGCGGGTACTCGCTCATCGAATTGATGATGGCGGTCGGCATTATCGGGGTCATTGGGGCCATGGTAATCCCGATCACCGACTCGTCGATCAGAGGCAGCCGCCTGCGCGGCGATGCGCAGATCATTCGCAACCTCGTAGGCGTTGCGAAGATGCGCGCTTCCGCGCAGTTCACGCGCGCTCGCCTGTTGGCCAATCTTGGTAATCCCAATGCGAACCCACCGGTGCCTGGTTCATACGTGCTGCAGGTGTGGGACAAGACCGCGAACGGAAACGTGGGGGCCTGGGTCAATGACGGCGGCATCAATCAGCTGTCGACCGGCGTGTCTTTCGGGTTTGCCGGACTGAATGCGCCACCACCGAATACGCAGGTGAACATCATGCAGTCGCCGACGTGTACCGACGGCATACTCCCGGCGGCTGCCCAGATTGCCAACACTGCGTGCGTGACCTTCAACTCGCGCGGGCTACCGATCGATGCGGCCGGCGCACTCTATCCACGGCATGCCCTCTACATCACCGGAGACGACGCGGTGTGGGGAACCACGGTGACGACGACGCCGCTCATTCGATTCTGGTCGTCGCCGCATCTGGCAAACCCGGTATGGACCGCGCGGTGAGGATACCCATGTCAACCACCATTACTGCAGTAGATCGTCGTGACGAGGGATTCAGCCTGGTCGAGACGATGGTTGGTCTCGGCCTGTTGCTCGTTGTGGCTGCCGGCACGTTGCCGCTCGCGACGGTGGCGTTCGCGACCAGCGAAAATCAGGGACACCTGTCGTCGCGCTCCGCAGAATACGCGCAGGACAAGCTCGAACAGTTGATGGCGCTGTCGTATGGCGACACCACGTCAGACACGCGTGTGTTTCCGGCCACGGACACCGGCGGATCCGGTCTGACCTTCGGCGGCAGCGTTAACGCCGCCGCTCCGGTCGCGCAGTACGCCGATTATCTCGATATGCGGGGAACGCTCATGCCTTCTCCAACCGGTACTCCGCCCCCGGACAGCCCCGACGGGGATTCAACAAACGATTGGCACTACCAGCGGCTCTGGCAGGTCACCACGGTGCCGGCGCCTGGTGGAGGCGTGAGAGCGAACCTCAAGCAGATCACCGTTACGACGACGGTGCGGACGGCGCAAGGTGCCTGGGCGATCAGGCCTCGCGCCACGGTGAGTTCTCTCAAGACGTTCCCGTTCTAAGGACCCCTGTGATGACGAGCCCAATAGCAGATACACGGCAACGAAGCAGCGAAGGCGGATTCACGCTGATCGAACTGCTCGTGTCGATGGCGGTGATCCTCATCGTGTCCGGCATCGTAGTCGGCTCGACGATCGACATGACGCGCCTCGGGCAGAAGATGACCAATCGCTCGGACATGCACTCGGGTGTCCGCAACGCCACCGCACTGTTGCAGCAGGAGGTCGGTCAGGCAGGACGTGTGTCGCTGCCCGGGTCTCTGACGCTGGCCGGTGCAACCGGCATCGGAACATTTTCCCCCAACATCCAAAGCATCATCGACGGCGTCGTCGGGACCAGCACTGAAGGCTTGTTCGTCGGTGAGCACGTGATCGTCGGCAGTGGCGCCACCGAAGAGACTGTCACGTTGACGGCAGTAGGCGCGAACTCCATAACCGCAGACTTCGCGTTCGCTCACGCGGTCGGCGCTCGCGTGCAGGCGACGGGAGGATTCTCCGCCGGCGTCATTCCGACGACGATGATGAATGGATCCACCGGCAACAAGCTGAAGATTGTCGGCGACGTGAACGGCGATGGCCGCATGGTGTACGTCGAGTACACATGCGACCTTGCCAATGGACGTTTGTATCGAAACGTCATGCCGTTTACCGCCGCCGTCAAGCCGGCGGTCACCGTCGAGCAGATCCTGCTCACCAACTTGGAGATAAACCCGCAGAACGCGGCCGGTGTGGTCCCGCCGTGCTTCCTTTACCAGGAGCGCACGTTCTCCGGGACGACCTGGGTGATCGGCGTGGCCATCATGACCACGGTCCGCTCGCAGCAGCGCGATCAGAACACTGGAGATTTTCAACGCGTCACGAAAGCGCTGCTGAATGTCTCGCCGCGCAATGTGGTCAACGTGTGGATGAACGCCAGTCTCAACAACACCAATCGGATGCAGCCGCTGCCGGCGTCGGTGGTGCAACTGCTTCCCTGAGGATGGATAGATACATGCGTAGTCTGAAAACGCTCCGATCCGACGAGCAGGGCATCGCCCTCGTCATGGCGCTGCTCATGGTGCTGGCGGTGTCTGTCGTCACCGGCTCGCTGGTCATGGTGGCCCGAAGCGAAGCGCTGTCGAGCACGAGCTATACCTCGATGTCGCAGGTGCGGTACGGTGCTGAATCGGGTATCCACGCGGCGGCGAACTATCTGATGAACACGTATGCATCGCCCAGCGCGGCCAGCGCCACGGATCCATTTGCCGCGTACGACATGTCGGGGTCGCCGGTCAGGTTGATTGCCAACGGCAGACCGGTTGTGCTGTCGAGTGATCCGGCCGTGGCGTCGAACTATCCTGGAACGGCTCAGGCGACTATCGATGCCTTCGTGGCGAATTCGGTAGGCAACCTGAATGTCAACGGCGCGCCCGTGGCCTACGCCGCTCGGGCAACGCTGATGTCGATGTCCACCGTCACGGACTACTACACGCAACAGCCGATCACCATTCAGACCTGGCGCATCGAGGGCCTCGGGCGGATCAATGGATCCGGACAATCGCTGGTGGAAGTCGAAGGGACACTGGAACGTCGTCCGACCCCAGTCTTCGCCTACGCGGCGTTCGCGACGGACAACGGCTGCAACGCGATGAGCTTTGCCGGAGGCGCCGACACTAACAGCTACGACTCTGGAAATCTCGCTGCGGGCGTCTCCAATCCCCCCACGGGCGGCAACGTAGGTACCAACGGCAGCCTCGACGGCAACGGCGGTACGACGGATATCAATGGCACGCTTTCCACACCGCGATCGGGTGTCGGCAACTGCACCTCGAATAACGTGACTGCGGCGACGATCTCCGGTTTCGGGACGGTGTCGGAAGGCCTGGTCCAGCTCCCGCAGCCGATCAACCTTCCGACGCCTCCAGTTCCGACTGCGGGGACAACGGACTATCACTTCACGAGCAGCAGCGGTTGTACGGGTGCACCGTTCTGCGCGATGATCTCGGGCAAACCGACCATTATTCCACCGACCTCGGGCACGGTCATCCCGATGCGCGACGTTGACATGAACGGCAGTTCGGAGCTCCATCTCAGGGCCGGTATTTACGAGGTGAACAGCCTCACATTGAACGGCGGCGCCAAGATTGTCGTGGACACTGGTCCGGTGATCATCAAGGTCAAGGGGATGACCTCATCGGGCGGGACGATGAACACGCCACTTGATTTATCCGGTGGCGGCGTGTCGAACCCGTCAATGAATCCGCAGAACCTGCAGTTCGTCTACGCAGGCACCGGCAACGTGAAGATCACCGGCGGATCCACGACGGCGGCGCTCGTCTATGCGCCCAACGCGTCGGGCTCCTTTTCAGGCGCCAGCACAAACTTCTACGGTGCGGTGGTCACCAAGTACGTCACGTCGATGGGTGGGTTCAGCTTGTTCTACGACCGGCGGCTGCAGAACACGGTGATGACCGCCGGCCCCCCGATGATGACGGCCTTTACCTGGAAGACGTTCTAAGCAATTCCGCGGACGGGGACTCGGGCCACATCGGCACCGGCCCCGCCGCGTATGACGCGTGCGCGAGCCGCGACTGGAAGAGGTCGGTCTCTGAGGCGAGGAACTGCAGCTTCAGCGCAAGCCTCGCGAGCACATAGATCTGCGAGACCACGAACCCGAGCCACAACGTCATTCCGCCTGATCGCGCACCTGGCGCGACGAAGGCCCAGATCGCGATCACGATCAGGAACGTCAGGCCGTTCAAGGCGTAGAGCGCGGCCACTGGCCCGCGCTGCCTCCAGGCGAATCGCATCGCGGCTGAAAGCGCACCCAGCGCGCTGCGGCGATCCTCGACGATGATGCGGATCTTCGCGTAATCGAAGATCACGTTGACCACCACCAGCAGGATTCCAAACACGAAATAGAGCGCGACACGCCAGATGAAGACGTTGCGTTCCACCGACATCGTGCGCGTGCGATCGACGAACCATTCAAGAAAGAGCCATGGGTGGACGTAGGCGAACAGCCACCAGTACACGAACCCCGAAAGGACGGCTAGACGCAGCAGCCTGAAGAAATGCACGCCTGATGCAGCGAAGAAGCCGGCAGCGCGGATCGGTCGTTGCCGGGCGTAACGGTCGATGATGCCGCCAACGAGAAACGTCCAGGCCAATAGATACAGCGCGAGGGCTCCGGCAACGGGCGCGATCTCCCGTTCGCCGTCGAGCAGGGCGCTGAGGTTGTCCAGCGTAGCCGCGAACCCGATGATGGTCGGCGAGAACGTTGTCCCGATGCCAGTCGCCTGCGATCTGAACTCCTGCCACCAGTCGTAGTTCACGCCATCGGCGGCGCCTTCGGCCGCAAGGCTGGCGCCGAGGTGCGTCTGAAGCAACCCACGCATCGTGATTGCGAGTGGCAGTGCCAACACGACCGTGATCGCGTAGACCCCCAGCAGCAGAGCGGGAGCGGAGCGGACTCGCTTCCAGCCCTCAGAGAAAGAATGCATACGTCAGCATCAGGTCCTGCAGCCAGACCATCCACCGCGCCGCCCATCCGAGGCTGGCCTCGCCGCTGCGTGGCTCCAGCGTCCGGCTGTTGTTGGTGTAGGCCGTGTCGAGCAGTAGCACCCGCCGCGGATCGACCTGCACATTCGCAACGCGTGAGGGACGGTCGTAGACGTAGATCGCCCGCCGATCGAGACCATTCCACTTCTCGGTGATCTGATGTCCGTCGGCGAACGTGGTAAGGACGTCTACTGGGAACGTCGCTTCGCCGTACCGTCTCGCGATCACCGTCGTGCGATACGTGCCATCGTCGCGACGTTCGCTGATGAGATCCTGGACGCCGTAATCGAACGTGTTCGAGCTGCGATAGACCTGATCGAAGAACCACGTGAGGTCCTGACCGCTGACCTCGTTGACGGTTTGAAAAAAGTCCGCGGGCTGGGGATGCTTGAACGCCCAGCGCTGGAAGAACGTCGAAAGGATCCGCTGCATGACTGGCCAGCCGAGATGGTTCTCGAGCGTGTGCAACCAGAGTGCGGTCTTGTTGTACGAAATGATCGAAGCCGTTGAGGGCCAATAGCGGAATGTCGGCGTCGCCTGCACGTCGGCCTCGGCGTTGTCGCGATACCCGGCGATTCGATCGTTGTCGATGCGAGTGAAGGGAATCTCCGGAAACGACCACGCGACGTGGCCGCCGAAGTAGCGCGACTCCCAGCGATTGTCGGTGAAGGCTTCGCCGACCACACGTGCGATGGCGTAAGTGTTGATGCCTTCGTCCATCCAGGCATGCTCGAACTCGTTGGTGGCCACCATGCCGTACCACCACTGATGACCCACCTCGTGTGCGACCGTCATCTCCGGCGTCTGGCGCGTGCCCGATGGAAGGTAGCGGGCGCGACCGGTGAAGAACGTCGGGTACTCCATCCCGTCGGCCTGGCTCTGGAACGCAGGGTCGATGACCGTTGCGTGACCGTAGGGATAGGGGCCGAACCATTCGCCGTAACGCTTCAGCGTCGCCTCAGTCGCCGCGAAGTAGCGCTCTTCCTGACCCCGATGTTCGGGCTGCAGCAACAGCCGCATCTCGACCGGCGGTAGAGTCGGGTGTGTGAACGTCCGCTTGAGCTCGATGTAGTCAGGACTCGCCGTCCACGCGAAGTCGTGGACGTCCTCTTCGTGATACCTGTGCGTCGTCGTTCCGTCGCCGTTGTCAGTGCGCGCGGTCTGTCGTCCGGTGGCGCCGACGATGAATGGTGAGGGGACGGTGATGCGGACGTCGTAGACGCCGAAGTCGGCATAGAACTCGGTAGGCGCGTGGAACTGGTGCGTGTTCCAGCCGCTGTTCTCGAGGACGCCAAGCTTCGGGAACCACTGCGCGATGAAGTAGTAGTCCTCGATGGCGCCCGTACGGGCGACCGGACGTGGAATTCGCGCGGACCACGTGAGCTCCACCTCAATGGTCTCGTTCGGGCCGACGCTGCGGCCGAGCGGCACGGCCATCACCGTGCGGTCCTGCGCGTTGCCATCGTCGGGCGCGATGAAGCGCATCTGCGATGTGAGATCGCGCGTCGATCCGGACGGCTCGCGAAGACGGAACGCCTTGACGTCCATCGCGCCCCAGCCGTCTTGCGGCGGTGCAGTGTAGTTGCGCGACATCTTCCGCTCGCGGAGCCATGTCGAGTCTGGATTGCGCCAGGCGTTCCAATAGAGATGAAACTGCAGCTCGGAGGTCGGCGTCGCGCTCGTGTTGCGCCAGCGAATCGTTTGACGTCCGCTCAACGAACGCGCGGCGTGATCGAGGCGCACCTCGATGTCGTAGTTGGCGTTGCGCGGCGATCGCGCGCCTGGCTCGGGTGCGTCGAAGCTCTGAACCGATCCTGGTAGCGGCGAGTCTTTAGACTCGCCTTGAGTCTGTGCCGATCCTTGACCCTGTGCTGAGATCGTGGCTACTGCGAGGGCGACAGCGAGGAAACGGACGACGCGTTGGTCGGGCACCGTCGAATCTTACCTATAATCGCCGCCATGATTCGTGTGATGCACGTCGGGTTGGGACCGATTGGCGCGATGGTCGCGCGACAGATCGTCTCGCGCAACGGGTTCAGGATTGTAGGTGCGGTAGACGTCGATCCGAGGAAGGTCGGACGCGATCTTGGTGACGTCATCGAGGCCGGACGGGCACTGCGCGTGCGCATCACCGACGACATCGGCCGGACGATCAAGACGACCAAGCCCGATGTCGCGGTGCTCTGCACAAGTTCCTCACTGAAAGCGGTGCTTCCGCAGTTCGAGGAAGTCCTCAAGCGGCGCGTTCCGATCGTGACCACCACTGAGGAAGCGGCGTATCCCGCGCCTCGCAATCGCCGGTTGGCGAAGCGACTTGATGCGGCAGCGAAGAAGGCCAGGGTGGCGGTGCTCGGTACAGGCGTGAATCCCGGATTCGCGATGGACGCGCTGCCGATCGCGCTGTCCGCCGTCTGCGAGCGTGTCGATCGCATCGAGGTGCGCCGCGTGCAGGACGCGCGGATTCGGCGGCTGCCGTTTCAGCAGAAGATCGGCGCCGGTCTCACGCGCGCGGAGTTCCATCGCCAGGTGGCGCTCGGCACCGTGCGTCACGTCGGCTTCACGGAATCAATTCAGATGATCGGCGACGCCATGGGCTGGACACTCGATCGCATCGTGGACGATGTCGCCCCGAAGATCGCCGAGCAGGCGGTGGCGAGTGATCTGCTGGCGGTGGAAGCGGGGCAGGTCTGCGGAGTGATCCAGAACGGCGTGGGCTATGTGAAGGGTGTACCGCTCATCACCCTTCGGCTCGAAGCGTATCTTGGCGCGCCTGAGTCCTACGATTCGGTGCTCATCGAGGGCTCGCCGCGCATCCATTCGACGATCGCCGGCGGTGTGCACGGCGACATCGCCACCGCGTCGATCACGGTCAACGCGATTCCCGTCGTGCTCGACGCGCCGCCAGGATTTCGCACGATGCGCGACGTGCGGCTGCCGTCGTTCTTCCCTGGGCGCCGAAACGCATAGCGCGAAGGTGGCCCTGCTCGCACCTGAGCTTCACGACTCGCCGAAGGTCCATCCGGCGTTCGCACTTTGCGATCGTTCGACGAGCAGGCGCTCGATGGTGCGATCGATGCGGCCGCGATTGCCGTCGCTGAGCTCTATGAACCGCACAGCGAACCCGAAGTTCTCACGTGGGTACAGCGTTTCCGCCTCCACTGTGATCCATCCTTCGCCGGGAAGATCGATCTGCAGCGTGATCCGTCGTCCGCTGGCGACGTCGTAATAGCACTCGACCAGGCAACCGCCAGAACTCACATCGTGGACGCGGAGCGGCGTCGGCAGCGGGCCGACGCGACGCGCCTCGAATGGACCGGCAACGCGGAGGCTGCTGCGTCGGGAGGCTTGCTGATCGGATCCGCCGAAATCGGGACGCGGCCGGCGCGGAGGCACGAACGCGTCAGTCATCGTAGGCCTCCCCATCGATGACCGCTGCGTTGTCCTCCGTCGGCCGATCGGGCTGGTGATCGATCGCGCGCCCGATGCGCTTGCGGGTGTCTTCGTCGATCCGGGTAAATGTCACCGCGAACGTGTTGTGACCCGCGATGTGGATGGTGTCGCAGCGGATGACCGTCCAGCCCTCGCCGGGCAGGTCGATTTGCAGACGAATGTCTCTGCCGCTCGGCGAGCCATCGCTTATTTCGACCACACAACCGTGGCGTGTGAGGTCGAAGATTCGCACCGGAACGTCGGCTGCGCCGAGACGATAACCATCCAGCGGACCGGTAATCTGTCGGGCGCGTGGCGGCGAGTTGGGTTTGCGCGGATCGGCCATGTTCTGCTGCAGCATGGAGTGGGCCGCGCGCATCGCGCACGGTTGTCCCCCGTTGAGTAAGGGGACGGCAGCCGGCCGAAAAATAGAGTTGGCGAAAAAAGAAATGAGGCGACGCGCGATCAGGCGCTGATGCTGACGGCCGGCTCCGGCGGCTCGATGCCAAAGCGCTGCCGCTTCAGATACAGCCCCTTGCGCGACAGACCGAGCATCTTCGCCGTGTCCTCGATGCGGCCGTCACACTTCTTCATCGCGTATTGCACCATCACTTGCTCGAGATGGTGCACGGCGGCGGCCATCGGCTGATCGAGGCGGACGACGACCTCGGTCGGGTCGAGCGTGCGTTCAGACGCAGGCACCGTCCGGCGCGAGGCGGTGATCTCCGGCGTCAGGTGCTCGGGCATCAGCACCGCACTCGTGTCCGCGAGCGCCGCCAGGCGGCGCATCTCGTTGGCGAGTTGCCGGACGTTGCCAGGCCACTTGTAGAGCATCAAGTACTCCATCGTGTCCTCGGACAAGCGCAGATCGCCCTTGCGGTATTCACCCGCGTGCTTGCGCAGATAGTGATTGGCGAGCGAAGGGATTTCGACGCGCCGCTCGCGGAGCGGCGGCACGTGCAGCCGGACGATGCTGAGGCGATAGAAGAGGTCCTCGCGGAAACGGCCATCGCGGACCAGGTTGTCAAGATCGGCGTTGGTGGCGGCGATCACGCGGACGTCGACGCGCGCAGGCTGCGTTTCGCCGATCGGGTGGACCTCGCCGGCCTCGAGGAAGCGCAGCAGCTTCGGCTGCACGTCGAGACCGGTGTCGCCGATCTCGTCGAGGAATAGTGTGCCGCCGGCGGCGGCGCGGATGACGCCCTGAAAGTGCTCGACGGCGCCGGTGAAGGCGCCGCGGCGATGGCCGAACAGCTGCGAGTCGAGCATGTCCTTGGGCGTCGAGGCGCAGTTGAAGGGCAGGAACGTCGACGACGCGCGGTTCGAGCAGGCGTGAATGGTGCGCGCGAGTACTTCCTTGCCGGTGCCGGTTTCACCGGTGATAAGTACAGGCACGGTCGTTGTGGCGATACGGCGCACGGTGGCGAGGAGGGATTGCATTTCCTCGGCGATGAAAATCGCATCGCCTTGGTCCTCGACCGGATCGGCCGGCCACAATGCCGCGCGGCTGCGCTCGGCTTCGCGAGCGCGCTCGAGCTCGAGCGCGGCGCGACCGATGCGCAGGATGTCGCCGAGGAGTATCGCTTTGAACGGGTCGTCGGGCGGCTCGCACGTTAACGAGAGAGGTCTCTCCGCAGCGCCGCTCAACACCAGATCGGAATTGGTCTCGCGAAAGCGGGGCTCCCTTGTTATCTCGACTCGAGGTGAGAGGTCGGATATCTGAATGGCTTCGACCAATTCTTCTGCGAGCAACTCCGGTTGATAGGCGACGTCAAATGCAGTGGCCAAATGATTGATCGCGGTTCCTAGCTGCCCTTGGGGGCCTGGGTTACGCTTCGGCGCATTTTCCTTGATAAGCCGTCTCGCCGTCGCGTCATCAGTTGCCGTGTATCCCTTCGTAGTGACGGCTTCAAGAGGACCGCACACATTTCCGTGTGCTGCCCAGATTCGAAAACTACGACGTTCGAACGGAGAGGAAGGTGAGGATTTATCGCTATTCAGAACCAGTCCGCAAACATGAGCATAGTCAGCTTGGAGCGCCCTTATACTTGCGGCGCCAAGCCGACTCGCGTTGAGGAGTTCTTGTGCACAGCTGGTCATGTCTCCGGAAAGACCAAGCGCAAGTGCCCGAGAAGCGACAAGTGCTACGAGTGCTGATCTGTCGTCCACTTTTTGCAGTTCATGGATGTAATTCGCTGCGAGATTCGCGGCCGCAATGTAGTCTCCGCGTCTGATTAATAAGCGAACCTCCAGAACGGCTGCTCCTCGAAACGGAAAGCTCAAGGCATCGCTTGAACGTTGTCCCTTAATTTGCGTGAGCTCCGCTTCACAGGAATCAAGTTGGCCCATAACGAGGTGCATTCGCGCGAGGCTCTCGCGGACGGCCAATTCGTTGTGAATGCTCGGGGAGCTAAGGATCCTTCCGATAAGAGACAGGGCGTGTCCAAAGCGCCCAGTCACGACCGATACGTGTACCTCGTTTGCATCCACTGCCGCTGACGAGGCCACGTTGCCGCTGAGGCGAGTGAATGCACGCGCTTCAGCGAAACTACGACTGAAGCCTTCACTGTCACAATTGATGGACGCTACACAGGAAGCGTTTACGGCCAAAATCTCCGACAACCAGGCGTTGGGACGTAATGCTAGAAGACCGCGAGCAAGGCGAAGATGCCGTTCAGCCTCCGCAATGTCACCGCGCTGTGCTTCCATGGTCGCGACGGAGTCATGCAGGTAAGCCATCGCGTGAGCATCCCCCGAAGTTGAAACATATCTTCGAGTATCACCAAGCAGCGCTGTCAGGTGTGACTGAGGGTATCCAGCGACAGCCAATAGACGGAACAGATGGGCGTGCGCCCAGGCTAGCTGGGTGGTCTCACGCTCTTCTTTGGCCAGTCGCAATGCATTGCGAAAGTCAGCTTCGGCTCTGTCGATGTGGCCGTCGCGCTTGTTGGCGAGACCACTCACAATCAGTGCATGTGCAGTGACAGCGGGCGAATTCTTCCCTTGGATGAGCGATTGCGCCAAGGCAGACGCGACTTGAGAACGTCCAGCGTAAACATGCGCATGAGCAATGAGCACCCGAGCATCGGGTGGCAGTAACTTCAGGGA
>JBKPRH010000351.1:0-8968 GCA_046765795.1 Acidobacteriota bacterium
CATGCGCGTCGCGCGCTTTTGTCAGCAAGCCCTCGTCAGTGAACGGCGGCAAGTCCACCGGGGGCAGGATGGACAGGACCGAGTTGCCGGCCTGACCCGGCATCGCAAAACGATGATTGAAGCTGCCACCGCCTGCACCCGCCGACGAGATCATCAGGCCGTCGAACGCCTGACGCCCACGCTCATCCGCATTGAACCCATCGCGGACGAACTCGCGCAGGAAGCGGCCACTCTGCGAATAGCCGTAGCCGATCACTCGTTGCAGCGCGGCTGGCGCATCGCGAAGCGTGGCGCCCTCGCGACCAAACTTCAGGTACGACGCGAAATCGCGAATCGCGGCGAGACCGAGACCAGCGACCGGCGATCCACTCGCGCGGTACACCGCTTCGTACACGCCGGTGCCGCGTCCTGACGTCAGGCGCATCGAGCAGCCATCAGCCGCCAACTGCCATTCGTCGGCCGGAATCGGCTGCGGTGCTTCATCGATGCGCGCGCGAAATGTGAGCCTGGCACTGGTCCGTTGTGATTCAGCGACGCAATACGTGAGCCGGATCTCGAATCCGCCGGGACGGGCCAGTTCGATGTCGGCATCGCGCACCAACCCGTCAACGGCCGCGATCGGCGCACTGAAGGTCAGACCTTGCAGCGGACGCACGTCGAATTGCCAGCCCAGAAATGCGACCGCGAATCCCTGCTCGAGCAGGAAGCCATCACCGAGATTCCACGACTCCGGCGAGAGACTGCGCTGCTGCGCGCCGCTCAAAATGGCGAGCGACTGATCGCGTCCGCGGTTGACGACCTCGAGGAATACCGTACCGCGAGCGCGACGAGCATCCTTGGGTCTGAAGAACAACAGATCGGATGAGAACTCGACCTTGCCGTCTCGATTCTTCGGCGCGTGAGCGATGTCGGCGATGCCACGGTTCGCGGGTGCCGTCGGGTCAATGGCAAAGTGCACGCGCCCGATGATTCGCTCGTGCGTGCCCCAGTCGTCGCGACGCTGCACGTCGATGCGAACGACCTCCGCGACAGCGGCGTCGGCGAGCGCCAGCAGCAGGAACACCGCGCACGAGGTCGCCCGCGTTCGCATTCGCGCCATAGTCACCGCAGATGAATGACGTTTCCGGTGATCAACTGTGCCTCGTCAGACACGAGGAACGCGATGATATCAGCGACCTCGCGCGGCTGCGCGATGTGAATCAGATCCGCACGGCCGTCGACGTAGCGGCGCACGTCGTCGGTGATCCAGCCGGTGTCGGTCACGGGCGGATGAACGATATTCGCGGTAATCCCGAGGCTGGCCAGTTCGTATGCGGCCGACATCGTGTAGTTCTCGAGCGCAGCCTTTGCGGCTCCGTACGAGACCTCGCTCGGAAACCCATGCGGCCCACCCGACGTGAGACCGATGATCCGGCCCCACGTTGCCTGACGTGCGGCGTGGCGTCGCGCGAACTCGGCAATCAGCGCCGCTGGCGCTCGCGCATCGACCGCGAACTGACGATCGAACGTGAACGTCGACACCCGTGCTGTGTTCCTGTTGAACCGATCGGGCTCGGTCGGTACGAACGTGTCGGCGAGCCACCCGCTCGCGTTGTTGATCAGAACGTCGACAGGACCAAGCTCTGACTCTGCGACGTCGAACAGCCGAGCGGGTGTCGCGCTATCGGCGAGATCGGCCTCGAGTGCAATCGCACGACCGCCTTCGTCTCGGATGGCCGAGAGCACCTGCTCTGCATCAGCCGAGCGCTGGCGGCCGTATTCATCCGGGAGACCGGGATCAATCTCTGGTGTGAGTCGCAGATACGAGACAAGGACACGCGCACCGCGACGCGCCAGTGCTCGTGCGGTCGCCGCACCGATACCGTGATTCGCACCGGTGACGAGAGCAACGTGATTGCGAAGAACGTGCGACGCCGGATCCACTCCCGGCGATCTTAGTCGGCGCGGGCCTCGTTGGCTGGTGTCCAGCGGTGGAAGACGATGGAGCCGTCGGCGCGCATCGCCTCGAGAATGTACTCGGCGTCGGGACCGGTCGTCTCGGCGTCCACGTCCACCGGGCGCCACTGCTTGACGCCCACGACGACCCAGCCTTCTTTGGCAATCCAGTGCCGTCCGCGAGCCTCGGCCTGCTCAGGATCGCGCGCTTGAATCCAGCAGTCGACGTGCGCGCCGGACACATTGTCGCGCTCGGCAATAGCCTCACTGGGCATTGCCTCGAACTGCATGAAGATGACAGGTTCTCGAGTCATAGCCTCCGGGTAGACGAGGGGCCTTGGCCGTATTAACGAATACGGCTCCTCGACCGAACGGGCTTACTGTTTCGAGACTTCGGCGATCCGTGAGACCAGCATTCCGGGCGCGTGACAGGTCTGGCACGCCAGCTTGCTCGTCGCCCGCCCACTGGGATCGTCCTTCCACTGCCGTGCCCGACTTGCGTACGGCGTATTGGGCATCAACGTCAAGATCCGATCGACACCGGCATCCGCCTCTTCGCGACGTCCGGTTCGATCGGCCGTCTGCGCGAGGCCCGAGAGCACTTCCCCTTTATGGTGCAGCGGAAGCTTCTCGATCATTTGTTCCTGCATCTTCCACAAGCGCTGGTACGCCGTGTAGCCCAGCTCCCACGCGGCCTTCCGCTCAGCGGGCGGCAGGCGATCGGCGACAGTCACTTGTGACCCTCCAGTAATCGCGAACACGCCCACATCGTTCGGACCCAGCTTCATGGCTTCGGCAAAGAGGTCCTGCGCGCGACGGTAGTGCTGCTGGAACTGGTCCGGCTGCTTCGCTTCATTCGCCATGACCGCATGGGTCAGGGCCAGACCTCCCTGCCACGCCACGATCCCGGGACGATCCATCGGACGGCTGGCCAGAAGGAGATCGGCATTTTTCTCGGCGCGCGCCATCCTGGCCATGTCGCCCTGAAGAAAGCCGGCGAAGACGTCCTCACGCAACAGCGTATGAACAGTGAGGCGCGTCTCGTTAATCGGCGGCTCAGGCGCCTGCGCGGGAACAGCCGCCGAGATCGCGACGATTGCCACGGCAGTCAGCAGAGCTCGGGTCACAGCCCGAGCCTACCTTCTGACCACGATCGAAACAATCGGGAATCACCCTAAAGAAACGCCACGATATGTCGTGGCCTCCAGATCGATCGGCGCGAGATCGGGCTCGAGCCACTCGAGCCTTGCGGCCGTGGACATCAAACGATCGCGTGAACAGAATGTAAACAAGACATCCCGAGCCGCAAGCGGCCCAGCCAGGAGATCGAGGGCCCGCATGTCGATTGCCATGTCAGTGCAGCAGCGGTCGAGATACTGCGCGAGCAGTTGCACGTACATCGCCGTGATCGTCTCGTGATAGCCGTTGGTGGTGGAGTTCACTCCACCGTGACTTTCATTCAACCGGCGAATGCCACCGCGAAGCCGATCCAGGGCCTCAGCCGCCCCGTATCGATGCACGTGCCAAAGTCCGACGACGAGATGCGCGGCGTGCGTCCATTCTTTGGCCGGCACCGCACACGCCTGAAACCGCGCGGCGAGATCGTCGAGCCACGTCGTCTGATGATGTGCGAGTCGTAGCTTGAGACCGCGGTAGCTCTCGAACAACGTCTGATGGGCGCGCAACGACAGGTCATCGACGCGCGTGTAGTAGCCGCGCACCCACGACAGCAGGAATTCGAGCTTCTCGTCCTGCTCCGTCTTCGATGCGTACTTGTGCGGCTCCCATGGCCTGTTCCGGCAGTTGGCGAGACAGGCCTCGACACCAGGATCGATGAACAGCAGGATGGGCGAGTACGCAACGGCATGCCCGACCAGCGTTCCATAGCATCCTTCGACGACCCAGCGGTCGTGCGTCGAACAGAATGCCGCCACATCGGCAGCGGCGGCCTCCGGCGATCTGCCGACGGCAATCGTTCCCGGCTCCCACGCGACTGTATCGAGGTCGAGCGACGCGATCGAATGAGCCGCCGCGTTCTGTGCGGCCGCGATCTGACCGGCAAGCGTGGACTTGCCGGAACCGGAGTTTCCGACGATAGCGATGCGCATGTTGAACGTGTAGTGTCCGGCTTCAGCCAGACTCATGTAGTGTCCGGCTTTAGCCGGACCCGTGTAGTGTCCGGCTTTAGCCGGACCTTTCGTTTAGGCTCGCCCGCGAACTTTGGCGATCCACCAGCGCAGGCCGACGAAGAGGAAGCGCCAGTCGTGGAAAAACTCCGGCGGCTTGCCTTCGAATGCGTGCCCGGCGAACTGAAAGATCCACCCTATCACGAACAGGGCAAGCGGCACCGGCCAGAAACCGCTCGTCAGCATCGCGACCAGGAACAGCGGTAACGAGATGACGATCAGCGGGATGCCGAGCGTGTGGCAGAGACGATTGACAGGATGCTGATGGCTCTGTGAGTACTGCGCGACCCAGTGGTCCCAGGACCTTCCGCCCAGCATGACGCTCCCTCCCGCGAATCTATCGCTCCAGACCGGTCTTGGCGACGGCCGCCGAAGCCGCAGCGGAGGCGAGATACCGAATGTAGGCACGGGCCGCGTCTGGCTGTTTCGAGTTCGCTGCCACACCGGCCGCGAAGATCGTCACGCGTTGAACCTCCGGTGGCAGTGGACCCACGACCTCGATCTCTTTGATCGGCAGCAACTCGCTCATCTGCTGAAAGCCGATTTCCGCATCACCGCGGGCGATCAGCGCGCCGACACGCTCGTTGCCGCTCCTGCGTGTCTTGGCCGTCATCTGTTCGGCAATCCCAAGCCGCGGGAACACGTCCTTCGTGAAGTAGTCGCCGCTCACACTCGACGAAAGCGCTACGGACTTCGCCTCCAGCAACGCGCGTTTCAGTGCATCCAGCGAGCTGATGTCAGGCTTACGCGCGCCGGCGCGTACGGCCATCCCGATCCGCGAGCGCGCCAGATCGACACGGCTGTTCGCGACGATGAGCCCCTCCTTGATCAGTTCCTCGAGTGAATCAGCATTCACGATGACGACGTCTGCGGTATCGCCGCGCTTCAATCGACTCGGAATAGAGTCCGCCCCGACTCCCATCGAAGTCGTCGCCGTGGAGACCTTCGTCATCGCTGAGCGCTCGAACTCAGGAGCGAGCTCGAGGTGGGCCGCGGTGAACGTGCCCGACGTCATGACGACGACAGGTTGTGGTCGTGCCTGGGCCTGCAGGAGCAGGCAGACCACCAACAGAGCGATCGAACGAGTGAAGTTATTTCGCAAACTGCAGCCAGTACCCCAGATGCACATCGCGCGCATCGTCCAAGAGCATAGGACCGATCACCGTGACCGGGTCGGCGGCCCGATCAAACAATTCCCTGCATGGGATCAAGAAGCTTCCGCCGGCCAGCGTCGCGAGTTCCTCAGCTGAGAGCGCGTACACCACCGAGCGAATTCCGGCCCAATACATCTTGCCCACACACATCGCGCACGGCTCGCAACTCGTGTAGAGCACGCTGCGGCGGACCCGCTCTGGTGACAGCTCTCGTATCGCGAACGCGACGAGATTCGTCTCGGCATGTGCCGTCGGATCGCGATCCGTGAACACCGTGTTCTGCGCCGACGCCACGACCTCGTCATCGAGCACGAGCAGCGCACCAAAGGGATGGTTGCCAGCCGCTCTCGCCTGGCGAGCCAACTCGATAGCCTGTCTGACAAACCGTTCGTGGACGTCGTTCATCAGGACTGACTCGATATTGTAGGCCCGCGTTATTTCAATGGCGCGAGCACGTCCTTGCGAATTTTGGCCACGACGTGCACGAGCGGATCGACGACTTCAGCAATGTCGTACTGCATCGCCGTGCCCAGCACCACCGCCGCTTCGTTGGGCGTCAGCTTATAGTCGTCCTGCAGCCAGTTCACCAGCTGCGTCGTCGCCAGCTGCAGCGCATCGCTCAGCGAGTTGCCGATCCCGGACGACATCAGATATTCGCTGTTCTCCGCGCGCGGTCCGGTGGATGCGCGTCCGCTGATTACATCGACGGTGAACTCTACATCCAGCGACGTCTCGAGTGCGTTGCCAGTCAACTCGCCATCGCCTTGAGCGGCGTGGCCGTCGCCGATAAACAGCAGCGCTCCGGGTACCGACACTGGCAGATACACCGTCGTCCCTTCTCGGATCTGGTTGTAATCCATGTTGCCGCCGAACGTTCCGGGATATCCCGTTCGAAATGCCTGATGCGCCGGCGGCGCAACGGCAAGACACCCGACCATCGGCTGCAGCTTCACGGTGTAGTTCTTCAGGTGCTCGCTCGGGTTCTTCAATCGAGCCACGCCTTTCTCTCGATCGAGCACCCAGTTGCTGTCGAAGTCCGGCTGATATCTGGTGCGCTCGACGTACGCCGGATTCAACGCTGTCGAGGCGATGCGACCGCTACTGATCGCCGAGTCGCGATTCAGCCGAACCTTATTCAACTTCACGACCAGTGTGTCGCCGGGAAACGCGCTCTCTACATAGAAGGGACCAGTTTGAGGATTGCCTCCAAGCGAACGGCGAGCGCCCTTGCTATCGACACCAGCGGCATCGACCGTCCACGTACTCACGGTATCGCCAGGGAAGATGTGCAGGACTGGCGCGATCGCGTCCGAGAACACGCGATAGAATTCTTTCGGCTCGAATTGGTGCACCTGTGGTGTGCCTGGCCGATCCTTGGCACGGCGGGCAACCCAGCTGACCTCGTCGCTGAATCCTGGCCACGACGCAGTCCCTGCGATTTCGTTGCCGTTCACGCGCCCCTTGAATGCACCAAATCGCTCGCCGCTGGGTCGCGTGGCGACGAACGCGACCTCGTCGCCCTTGATGGTGCCTTCGAGCTTGAGCTCGTTGAGTGTTCCCGTGAGCTTCTCGCCGCTAACCGTGAAGGTCACGCGCGCGTGGTTCACGTCGTTTAACAGCCGGGCGGTCAGCTCCCACCGGCCGGATACATCCGCTGCCGACGCGGAGACCGCCATCAGAATGACAAGCAGTGTCGCGGTTGCAGTCCTCATACCGCCTTAGGATATGCCTGCCACGAACCGGATGTCGTGTGGATTTGATCTATCCGACCGACAGCTCGACATGGCTCGCGAGCCTCAATGTCGATGCATATTCGATGTGCAACACTCGTCGCGGCCGATCGTCAGTGGACTTCGACGAGGCGTGCACGGTGAGTGGGCGCATCGCGACGACGCCGCCTGACGCCGCGGTGCAATCGACTGGCGTCGTTGACGAAGCGAGCTGCGCGACCTGCTCGTCGCTGAAAACGCCGTGCCGGTGCGAGCCAGGCAGCACGCGCAGCGGTCCGTTGGTCGCCGTCGAGTCGTCTAGATTCACACGCAACGCGATGACCTGTTCCAAGGCCCACGCCGGTGCATGCGCGTGAATCACACCGCCCTTGATGCTCCACGGTCCCCACTCGGGATCGTCGACACGCTCACGCAGCGGGAGCGCCGTATCCTGATGCCAGACGACGAGCCAGTTTACTGTCGCGGATTTATCGAAAAGCGTCGCCCGGAATGGAACCGCTGCCGGGCCGACGAAGTCGGTGGCGATCGTGAGCAATCGCGCGTCGTTCGCCAAGTGGCGCACAGCTGGAATCCCGAGAATTCGGCGCGCACCCGCTCTCGTTCGCTCGATGCCGTCGCCAGACAGCGTCTGCAATACGTGCTCGATCTCTACCCGTTGGAAGACGTACGGGTAGATGGCATACCCCTGGTCCGTGGCAGCGCTCGTTCGATCGCTTTGGGCTATCCCCCGCAATTGATGATCCAGGGCACGCCGAAGCGATCGGTGACCACACCAAAGCGCTCAGCCCAGAACGTCTTCTCCAACGGCATCCGCACCTGTCCGCCGTCGGCCAAGGCTTCGAACATGCGCTCGGCGTCGGCCGTGCTCTTGATCTGCAACGTCAGCGAGAACCCTTGCGGCGTCTCATACTGAGCCGCCGAGACATCGGCCGCCTGCAGTGTCTGGCCACCAATCGTGATGCTGCCGTGCATGACCTTGTCGGGCCAATCCTCGGGAACGCTACCTGACAGTGGCGTTCCTCCGTAGCGAAAGATGGCGCCCATCTCGCCGCCGAGATGTTGTTCGTAGTACTTGAAGGCCGCTTCGCAGTCACCCTTGAAGCTCAGATATGGATTCATCGTCATCGGACTCGCCTCTGTAACTACTGCGTCGCGCGGAATTCGTTGTAGGTGGGATCGGCGTGCTCCCATTCGGCCTTACCTTCGATCAGGTAGCTCACCACCCTCCGCAGATCAACGCGCGGCGGAATGTTGACGACGACGTATGTCGACGTGGCACGCTCGAAGTCGCATCCCAGTCCCGCGAGACCCTCGAGCAACGCATTCGATTCGTTTCCTTCCTCGATGGGCTGTTCAAAGATCACTCGTACGGTTCGATTCCCCGATTTGGAGACGACCGATTGGAACGTCGGGAAGCCCTCTGTCTCGTCGTGGGGCGCAAAGATGATGTCTCCGCAGGAAACGCCGTAGGCATAGAACGGACAGTTGTCGAGTTCGTAGCGATCATCACCGAGATCGAATGCCCACAGCGTCTCGACGTTCGCCGACCCATCGGACTCTGGGACTCGAAACAGCACCTTGGTGAGCCGTCTCTCGACTGGTCGCTCATCGCTCATGAGTCGCTATCCGTTGGACTGAGTCAGCTCTTCGACTCGCCGTTTCGCATCGACGAGGCTGAGCCCCTCTTCCTCGCGCAACACCCGAATCGCATCGATGGTCTTTCCCGCTGCGATCAGTGCCCGCACATTGTGCAGATGCGTAGCGTCGCTGTCATGGCCAAGGAGCGCGCGAATGCGGCTGGCGATGTGCAGCACCGCGCCATCAGCATCAGGACGATAGCCGACCGTCACGGGAATATCTTCGCGGGCGACTGTCTTCAACACGATTCGCCGGCTCGGCGTGCCATCGTCGCCTATCGGCCGTTCAACGAGCACGGACTGAATCGAGTTGAACGGGATTATTC
>JBKPRH010000352.1:0-9072 GCA_046765795.1 Acidobacteriota bacterium
CCGCAGCGCTCGCTGTCGAAGCGCTTGCCTGCGAGTCCGCCGCCGCGGGGATGACGCTCGCGCTCCACACGACGACGCTGAAGGCGCGTCTAGCCCAGAACTCTCTCGTCGACTCGCTCGCGCGTGGCGAAGCCGTGGGCGCGCTGGTGCTGTCCTCGGAAGACGTCCCGTCCATCGAGGGCGGGCTGCTCAGTGGAAGGGCGTCCTGGGTCGGGCCGATCACCGAGCGCGGCATCGCGCTCGTCGGCGCGCGTCATGGCGCGCAGATCATTGCCTGCGGGGTTGCGCTCGACGATCGGCGCGTGCACGTCACCGAGGTGAAGACGTCCGCGCTGCGCGGCTTCGTATGGGCGTATCTGACGTTCTCAGGCGCGCCGTGCGTTGGCGCGGGCGAGACGATGAGCATTATGGCGCGCGCGCGAACGCTCATCGCCGCGGTCGCACTCGGCATCTGCAATCGAGCGCTGCGCGAGTCGCTCGCCGTCGTCCGTCGCGAGCATGGCGCAGGTGGCGAACAGACGGTCCAGGGGCTGCTCGCCGACACCGCGACCGATCTGGAAGCGGCGCGGATGCTGACGTGGAAAGCCGCGACTCGTGGGGAAGACGTGTCGCTCGCCGAGGCGTCACGGGCCAAGCTCGCGGCGACGAACGCGGCGCAAGCGGCTGTCGTCCGTGCGACGCAGGTCGTCGGCGTCGACAGCTTCCGGCGCGGGCACGTCATCGAGCGGCTGACGCAGGACGTCCGGGCGATCGAGCTGTTCGCCGGACGCACGGAAACGTTGCGCGAAGCGGTCGCGGAGGCCGAGCTGCCGCAGGTCAGTCGGCAGTCGGCAGTCGGCGGTCAGCAGTAGTTCCATTACTTCCGAAACTACCGTCCACTGCCCACTGCCCACTATCCCAAAACCTGCTTCGCAATCGTCTGCAGCTGCAGATTCGACGTTCCCTCGTAGATCTGTCCAATCTTCGCGTCGCGGAAGAATTTCTCGACCGGGTAGTCTTTGACGAAACCGTACCCGCCGAACAGGTTCACGGCGAGAGAGCTGACGCGTTCGGCCACCTCTGACGAGAACAGCTTGCACATGGCCGCTTCCTTGAGAAACGGCTGGCCGCCGTCGCGCAGACGCGCGGCGTTGTAGACCATCAGGCGCGCGGCCTCGACGTCGGTGGCGGCTCGCGCGAGCTGAAACTGCACGCCCTGGAAATCGGCGATCGGCTTGCCGAACTGCTTCCGCTCCTTCACGTAACGCAGCGTCGCGTCGACCGCGCCTTGCGCGAGACCCACCATCTGCGCGCCGATGCCGATTCGACCTTCGTTCAGCGTTTCGATGGCTACCTTGTACCCCTTGCCGACTTCGCCCAGGACGTTGGCGCGCGGAACGTGACACTCCTCCAGCAGCAGCTCGCACGTGCTGCTCGCACGGATGCCGAGCTTGTCCTCCTTCTTGCCAACGGTAAAACCCTGGAACCCACGCTCGACCAGAAACGCGGTGATGCCGCGATACCCCGCGTCGGGATTAACGTTGGCGAAGACGATGAAGAGGTCAGCTTCGTTGGCGTTGGTGATCCAGAGCTTGCGGCCGCTCACTATCCATTCGACGTCATCGCGTAGATGAGCACGCGATGCCATGGCAAATGCGTCGCTGCCCGAACCCGCCTCCGATAGCGCGTATGCCCCAACGGTTCCGGACGCCAGTTTCGGCAGATAGGTCGCCTTCTGCGCTTCGGACCCCCATCGCAACAGGGCGTTGATGACAAGCGTGTTCTGGACGTCAACGAATACGCCGATAGAGGGATCGACGCGGGACAGTGCTTCGACGGCCAACACGGAATGAAAGAAGGTGGCGCCAGCGCCTCCATGCGCTTCGGGAACCTCGATTCCCATGACGCCAAGGTCAAACAGGCGCGGGAGCAAATCCGGCCGGATCTTTGCGTGCGCGTCCATCTCACGGACGAGCGGACGTATTTCGCGATCCGCGAATTCGTAGACGCTGTCGCGGAACAGCACTTCGTCCTGGCTGAGCTGCGACAAGGCAATCGGGAAGCTGTCAGTTTGCTGCATGCGTCAAAAGGGTAATTGACTGGCGCTTCCGACGTTAGGGGTATCATGCCCCTGAGAGGCGACGCACCATGAGCCGTACGCGCATTTTCGCCGCATTCGTCCTCACATTTATCCTGGCCGCTGCCGCCATGGTTGCGCTGCACGGACAGCAGGCGGGGTCACAACAGACGGCGACCGCTCAGGCCAATGGTCAGCAGCCGGCGGATCAGAGCCAGCTCACCTTCAGGTCCGGCATCAACTTCGTGACCGTCGACGCCTACGTCGCCGATTCGAAAGGGCAGCCGATCACCGACCTGAAACAATCGGATTTCGAAGTTTTCGAGGACAACAAGCCGCAGAAGATCGAGCAGTTCCGCTTCATCAAGGTGGATGGGACGCCGAAACCGGGTGATCCGCCGCCGCAGGAGATCCGGAACCGTGACGACGAGGAGCGTGAAGCGGCGCGCGACGATACGCGGGTGTTCGTCATCTTCCTCGACGACTACCACACCCGTCTCGGCAGTTCGCTGGCGGTCCGGCAGCCGTTGAGCGAATTTATTCAGAACCAGCTGAAGCCGCTCGACCTGGTTGCCATCATGTATCCGCTGACGCCGGTCACCGACGTCGATTTCACGCGGAACCACGAGCGCATCATGGGCGCCATCCAGAAATTCGAAGGCCGCAAATACCGCTACGAGCCGCGCAATCTGTTCGAAGAGCAGTATCAGCGCGCTCCGACGGAAATCGTCGAGCAGATCCGCAATCAGGTCGTCATGACCGCGTTGCGCGGCTTGTCGGTCCGGCTGGGTTCGATTCGCGAAGGGCGCAAGTCGATCATCTATGTGAGCGAGGGCCTCCAGGCGATGCTGCCGCCGCAGATGCGCAGCGCCGACGCGTCGCAGGGGAAGCTTGGCAATCCGCAGGCCTTCAACCCGTTCGCGGGTGAAAACGATCCGCGCGAGCAGACCGCGCAGACCTTCGCCACCGCCGATCTCTACTCGCAGCTGAAGGACGTCTTCATCGCGGCGACGCGCAACAACACGGCAATCTACACCGTGGACCCGCGAGGATTGGCGACCAACGAATTCGACATCGATGAAAACGTCGGTCCGCAGCAGGACCAGTCGATGCTGCAGGCCTCGACGAATACGCTGCGCTCGATCGCCGAGGAAACCGACGGTCGCGCCATCGTCGGTCGCAACGATCTGGCGAAAGGGCTGCAGCAGGCGCTGCAGGATTCCACCGCCTATTACCTGATTGGCTACACCTCGGCGCAGGCGCCCGTCGACGGCAAGTTCCATCAAATCAAAGTGCAGTTGAGCGCCTCCGCGAAGAAGCGCGGCCTTCAGGTGCGCTCACGTCGCGGTTACTGGGCAGCGACGACCGAGGATGTGAAGAAGGCGGAGAAAGCAACGGGACCCGCTGTGCCGGACACAGCCAAGCCGGTGATGGCCGCGCTCGCGTCGATTGCGACGCCAGTGCAGTCGGCGCGTTACGTGCGGACGTGGCTCGGCACCGAGCGAGGTGAGAACGGGAAGACGAAGGTCACGCTGGTGTGGGAACCGCTGCCGCAGCCGCCGGGCGGCAATGCCCGCAAGGATCCATCGCCGGGCCGTCTCTCCGTCATCGCCGCGACCGAGAAGGGAGATCTCGTCTACCGCGGCCGCGCGCCGGACGCGGGGCAGCTCGCGAGCGCAAACCCACAGGCCACCGGTGCGAGCGCATCACTTCCGTCTTCAGCGGCGACAACTCCCGCAGCTCCGCAGGCGCTGACGTTCGAAGCGCCTCCGGGAAAGCTGGAGCTGCGCATGACGGTGGAAGGCGCCGGCGGAGGTGTGCTCGACCAGGAAATCCGCAACATCACCGTTCCCGATCTGACGGCAGCGCGCCCAGCCCTGAGCACTCCACGCGTGTATGCGGCGCGGACCCCGCGCGAGTTCCAGGCCTTCGCGAGCAATGCCGCCGCGGTGCCGCCGGCGAATCGCGAGTTCTCGCGCACGATGCGGCTGCTGATCCGGTTCGACAGCTATGGACCCGGCAACGAAGTGCCGGCGCCGACGGCGGCGCTGCTCAACAACAGCGGTCAGAAGTTCGCGGACGTTCCTGTCGCCGCGGCGAGCGCGGGTGGCACGCATCAGATCGACATGAGTCTCGCCTCGATTCCAGCCGGTGAATACGTAATCGAAATCACCGTGAAAGGTGCGACCGGGGAAACCGCGAAGGAGCTCGTCGCCTTCCGCGTCGTCGGCTAATCCAAGAGGTATCAGGTATCAGGTATCGGGTGTCAGGCGTGGTCAAGGTATCAGCCTGACACCTGTTGGCCTGACACCTGGACCACCCCTGAAACCTGATACCTGACACCTGCGGCGGCAGTATGATCCGCGCCATGATTCGACTGCTGTCTGCTTGTGCTGTCACTCTCGCGCTGGTTGCCACCGTCGTCGCCCAGGCGCCCGCGCAGCGACCCGACCCACGCACCATTCAACTGCGCGGCAACCGTTTCAAGCCGCTCAAGTACGACGACATGACGCCGGCGCAGAAGACGATGGTCGAGCATCTGCTCGCCGGGCCGCGCGGCGGTGTCACCGGTCCGTTCAACGTGCTGCTGCGCAGCCCCGAGATCGGCGATCTCGGCCAGGAGTTCGGCGCATCGACGCGCTTCAAGTCCTCACTTCCACAGCGGCTCTATGAACTGGCGATCCTCGTGACGGCGCGGCATTGGACCGCGCAGTACGAGTGGCAGGCACATCATCGTTCGGCCCTTCAGGCGGGGCTCAGCGCCGCAATCTGCGACGCCATCGCCGCGGGCCGCCGTCCCGCGTCCATGCAGAAGGACGAAGAGGCCGTCTACAACTTCGTCTCGGAGCTGTTGAACACCAAGCAGGTGAGCGACGCCTCGTTTACCGCGGCGAAGAATGCGTTCGGCGAACGCGGCGTCGTCGACATCATCGCTGTCACGGGTTGGTACAGCACCGTATCGATGATGCTGAACGTCGATCAGTATCCGGTGCTCGACGGCACGCAGCCGGAGCTGAAACCGGTCGGCACACGATAGGTATCAGGTATCAGGTTTCAGGGATGGTCCAGGTGTCAGGTCGATAGTTGCTCAGGCGTACATGCCGCGCATTTTCGTGACGGTGCCGACGCGTTGGATGGCGACGATGTAGGCGGCGGTGCGCATGTCGACCTGATACTTGATGGACGTTCTCAGGACGGCCTCAAACGCCTCGCACATCTTCTTCTCGAGGCGGTCGTTGACGTCCTTTTCCTCCCAGAAGTAGCCGTACCGGTCCTGCACCCATTCGAAGTACGACGTCGTCACGCCGCCGGAATTGGCGAGGATGTCCGGAATGATGGAGACGCCGCGGCGGTGCAGGTACGCATGGGCGTCTGGCGTCGTCGGCCCGTTGGCACCCTCGGTGATGATCTTCGCTTTGATCGACGGCGCATTCTCCATCGTGATCTGGTTTTCGAGTGCCGCGGGAATGAGAACGTCGACGTCGAGGCCCCACAGCTTGTCGTTCGACAGCGGCTCGCCTCCCGCAAACCCGTCGACGGTTTTTTCGTGTGCGGCCGCGTATTCGAGCAGCTTCGGGATGTCGAGGCCGTGCTCGTTGTAGACCCCGCCTTTCCAGTCGGTGACGGCAACGATCTTTGCGCCTGCATTCGACAGCAACTCCGCCGACACAGAACCGACGTTGCCGAATCCCTGCACGCCGACGCGCAGTCCATTGATGTCGAGCCCGAGATGCTTGGCCGCCTCCCGCGTCACGATCATCACGCCGCGTCCCGTCGCCTCGCGGCGGCCCAACGAGCCACCCATTTCGATCGGTTTACCGGTCACGACGGCGGTCGCCGTATGTCCGACGTGCATGCTGTAGGTGTCCATCACCCACGCCATGATCTGATCGTTCGTGTTGACATCGGGCGCGGGGACATCTTTTTCGGGTCCGATGTTGTCGACGATCTCGGCGATGTAGCGGCGCGTCAGCGCCTCGAGCTCGCGCCGTGACATCTTCGTGGGATCGCAGACGATGCCACCCTTTGCGCCGCCGAACGGGATGTGCGCGACCGCGCACTTCCACGTCATCCACGCGGCGAGCGCCGTCACTTCGTCGAGCGAAACGTCGGGATGATAGCGGATGCCGCCCTTGCCGGGACCGAGCGTGATGTTGTACTGCACCCGGTAGCCGGTGAAGACCTCGATTTCGCCGTTGTCCATCTGTACCGGGCACGACACGATGATTTGCCGTTTCGGATGGGTGAGGATGTTCCAGATGCCGGGTTCGAGGTTGATGATGCGTGCGGCGACGTTGAACTCCTGAAGCATCGCCCCGAAGATCGCTCCGTGCTCTGCCATGCTTGGCTATTGTGTACCAGGCGGGGCCGAGACGGACCCTGAAGGTCCGCCTCTCTATTCGGGTCCGTCTTACAATGAAGCGATCATGAAAACGGCCGCGCCGCAGAAGGGTGCCGCGAAGGAACGACGCGGAAGCTTCACCACGATCTCCGGTCGGCCGATCAACGAGCTCTACACACCCGCCGACATCGCCTCGCTCGATTACGGCCGCGACCTCGGAGGCCCCGGGAGCTTTCCATATACCCGCGGCATTCACGCCACGGGGTATCGCGGGAAGCTCTGGACGATGCGCCAGTTCGCCGGCTTCGGTACGCCCGAGGACACGAATCAGCGGTACAAGCAGCTGTTGAAGGCGGGCGGTACCGGCTTGAGCGTCGCGTTCGATCTGCCGACCTTGATGGGCCGCGATCCGGACCACGAGCTCTCGCTCGGTGAAGTCGGCAAATGCGGCGTGAACGTGACTTCGCTCGCCGACATGGAAACGCTGTTTGACGGCATCGATCTCGCCGGCATTACGACGTCGATGACGATCAACTCGCCGGCCTCGATGATCTTCGCGATGTACCTCGTGGTGGCGGAGAAACAAGGCGCAGCCTGGGAATCGCTGTCGGGCACCATCCAGAACGACATCCTGAAGGAATTCATCGCGCAGAAGGAATACATCTATCCGCCGCGGCAATCGATGCGGCTCATCACGGACGTGTTTGCATTCTGCGCCGAGCACGCGCCGCGCTGGAACACCATTTCCATCAGCGGCTATCACATCCGTGAAGCCGGCGCGACGGCGGCGCAGGAGCTGGCGTTCACCCTTCGCGACGGCATCGAATACGTGCAGTACGCCGTCGATGCCGGGCTCGACGTCGACGCCTTCGCACCGCGCCTGTCGTTCTTCTTCAACTCCCACAGCGACTTCTTCGAAGAGATTGCCAAGTATCGTGCGGCGCGGCGCATCTGGGCTCACGTCATGCGCGATCGCTTCAAGGCGAAAAACGCGAAGTCGTGGCAGCTTCGGTTCCATACGCAGACGGCCGGCGTTTCGCTGACCGCACAGCAGCCGTACAACAACGTCGTTCGTACCGCGCTGCAGGCGATGGCTGCGGTACTGGGCGGCACGCAGTCGCTGCACACCAACTCGCTGGACGAGGCGCTGGCGCTGCCGACCGAGGAAGCGGCGACGCTGGCGCTGCGGACGCAGCAGATCATCGCGCACGAAACCGGCGTAGCGGACGTGGTCGACCCGCTGGGCGGGTCCTACTTCATCGAGAAGCTGACCTCCGACCTCGAAGAGGAGACGCTGGCGTACTTCGACACGATCGATCGCATGGGCGGGATGGTCGCCGCCATTGAAAAGGGTTATCCGCAGCGTGAAGTCGCCGATAGCGCGTACAAATTCCAGCAGGCCGTCGAGCAGCGCGACAAGATCATCGTCGGCGTGAACGAGTTTGTGACCGAGGACGAGGAGCCAATTGGGACCCTGTACATCGACGAGACCGCAGCGGAGCAGCAGCTTGCGAAGCTCAATCAGCTGCGTCAGACGCGCAACAACGCCAACGTGCATGCCGCGCTCGAGGCGCTGAAGCAGGGGGCCCGCGCGTCGGCCAACACCATGCCGCTCCTCATCGACGCGGTGCGCGCATACGCGACCGTAGGAGAAATGTGCGACGCGCTCCGGGACGTCTGGGGCGAATACGAAGAAACGCCGATAATCTGAGCTGTTCAGTCGGTTTCGGGTGGCAGGTGAGTAGGTTCCAGTGCAGAAAATCCGCGTAATTATTGCCAAACCTGGACTTGACGGCCACGACCGTGGCGCCAAAGTCATCGCCCGGGCCCTGCGCGACGCCGGGATGGAAGTCATCTATACGGGGCTAAGGCAGACCCCGGAGCAGATTGTCTCGGCGGCGCTCCAGGAGGACGCGGATGCGATCGGCCTTTCGATCCTTTCCGGCGCCCATATGCATATCTGTCCGAAGGTAATGGAGCTGCTGCGCGAAAAGGGGTTGACCGACGTCCTCGTCGTCGTCGGCGGCATTATTCCCGACGTGGACATCCCGAAGCTGAACGCGATCGGCATCAAGGGAATCTTTCTTCCCGGCACGCCGATGCAGGACATCGTGGACTTCATCTCGCGAAATACGCGTTCCCGAGTCGCCATCTAAGGAACTCGATGTCGAAGAAGCTGCTCCTCGCCGACGACAGCGTGACCATTCAGCGCGTCATCGAACTCACCTTTTCAGGTGAGGACGTCGAGGTGCTCACCGCGAGCGATGGCGAAGAAGCGCTTGCGCGCATCGCCAACGACAAGCCCGATGTCGTCCTCGCGGACATCGGCATGCCCAAACGCAGCGGCTACGACGTCTCGGCATTCGTGAAAGGCAGTCCCGAGCTGTCGCACATCCCCGTGCTGCTGCTTGCCGGCGCATTCGAACCGGTCGACGATGCAAAGGCGAGAGAGGTGCAGTGCGATGGTGTCCTCGTGAAACCGTTCGAGCCGCAGCAGGTCATCGCCAGGGTCCGCGAACTGCTTGGTGGCGCGAAAGGAAATCCGACGCAGCCGGCAGTGCCCGCGATTCCGCGCCCCGCCGCGGCCCTCGTGTCGCCCCGGCCGGTGGAGTTGCCCAGGCGGGAAGAAAAGCTGACCGTGCCGGAAGCCCTGATGGACTTCGGCGCCGAAGAT
>JBKPRH010000353.1:0-6488 GCA_046765795.1 Acidobacteriota bacterium
GCGAGTTCGACACAAAGGCATCGGCCTCCGGCAGTGTGGCGGGCGGAACATCGCCATCGCGCACCACGACGACCGTTCGCCCGTGAACCTGCTTCGCCATCGCGACAGCGCGCGCGCCCACCGACTCGGCCACCCGCATCAAGTCTTCAGGCGAGGTGAGTGAGAGCTGCCGTGTCGTGAAGAGGTGGGGAGCGATCACCCCGAGCACCGTGCAACGTAACGCGGCGCCCCAGGATTCAGTAGTCCACTCGAAGGTGTCAGGTATGGGTGGAAGACTCATGTAGGATCGACGAGGCCTATGGACATTATAGGAACCGGCCTCGACGCCACCGAAATCTCGCGGATCGCCGAGGCAATTGAGCGCTACGGCGATCACTTCATCCGCCGCGTCTTTACCGAAGGTGAGATCGCCTATTGCCGCGCGAAGCAACGCGGAGCGGCGGCGTCGTTCGCTGCGCGCTTTGCCGCGAAGGAAGCGACGATGAAGGCGCTCGGCACGGGATACTCGCGCGGCGTCTACTGGAGGACGATCGAGGTCGTCCGGCAATACGGTCCTCCCACGCTCCAGTTTCACGATGGCGCGGCTGCGCGCTTTGCCAAGATGGGCGGCACTCGCTCCGTCGTCACGCTGACGCACTCTCGCGATCTCGCGATCGCGCACGTGATGCTGCTCAAGAGCTGACCGCAGTCGACGCGTGGCGACCGCCGAGTGCCAACTGCCGTAGACACTTCCGACTCACAACCGCTGCCACGATGAGCGGGCGAGCCGCAAGGCTCGACCACTCAGTGGCTTGTGCCGTCAACGGCTATCGGGCACCGTCGGCGTGCCCCTTGCCCTTGGTGTCTGCCAAAGACGGAGGGCGCTGTGGACGTCAAAATCACACCGAACGAAACGAACAACCCGCCCGGCAAGCTGGCCGATGCGGAGATCCATTTCACCGAGGGCGTACTCGCTGGTCTGAAGCTGATCGGCTTCGCGATATGGGAGCGCCGTTCAGGCAACGGCCGGAATGTCACCTTTCCGGCGCGTCAGTACTCCGTCAATGGTGAGCGGCGTAGCTTCTCGCTGCTACGGCCGGTCACTGGCGACGCCACGGCGCAGGACAAGTTGCGCGAGCTGGTACTGCAGGCATACGCCGAGTACGAGGAACGAGCTGCGGTCACAACGTAGTCCTCGGGACTAAGGACTACGGGAGCCTGTCGGGTGGCCGGCTGGCCGGTTGTGCCCGGTCAGCAGGGTCGAAGAACCGAACACGCGTCACGCGACCGAAGTCCGCACGCGCCGGCCAGTCGAGCCTGGCGATTGCAGACGCAGGAAATTGGCGGCGAAGTAACGGTTCTTCCCAACTCTCGAGCACGATGACCGGCCTCCGTCCCAGACGCGTGAGTTCGTCGATCGCTTCGTCGAGGCTGATGTCCGAGTCCCAGCGAAGAATGGGAAGGCCGGTGTAGTAGCTCGCGCTGCCACTGTGCTCTGACGCGACGATGACAGCGTTTGTCGGCAGGACTGCATCGAGATATCGACCTGCAGTGCCGTATCGCGCGGCATCGGCCCACAGGGTGAACGAGCCTTCGTGAGCCGCAGTGAGGACGTTTCTTGCGCACACCGCTGTGAGCGCAAGAAGGAGCACTTGCGTACGAATCGCAGGCGAGAGCTGTAGACGGGCGTTGACGATGATGGCGCCGGCGGCCGCCAACGCGGCGGGCCAGATCGGGAGGAGAAAGCGCAGATACGCCCAATCAGTGAATACGCCGTAGGCGAGGTAACACGCCAGGACAGGGATCGCGACGAGCGCGGCGATTCGCACTGACGGGACGATTGAGGGTTCGGCAAGACCCCTTCGGCGGACGAGGAACGCCACGACGCTCGCCGCGATCAAGATCAACGCAGGCGCTTCGCCCGTCAGCACACGGATCGTGTACTCGCGAATGTTGGGGAACACATTTCTGATGGAGAACATCCCCGAGAACGCCCCGTGGCCGGACGCAAACGGATCGCCGTACAGGCTCCACTGGATCCACCCGAGCGCGACGAGCCCCGGCGCCGTCGCGGCGGCGAATTTCAAGAGGGTGATGAAGGCGGCGCGACGACTCGTGAAACCTCGCGTGGACCACATCACCAGCATCAGGGCGACGACTGCTGCGAGAGGAAGAAGACTCGGACGAATAGGAATCGCGAGGGCGGAGACGACGCCGGCGACGATCGGTCGCGCGGCAAGGGCAGCGAGCAATGCAAGCGTCCATACCGCGGTGGCTGGAATGTCGCTCATCGACTGGACGACCTGTGAGAGCAGCAGCGGACTGAACGTCATCAGGGCCGCCGCGGTCACTCCGGCGGTGCGACTGTGCTGTCGTGTCGCGAGCCAATAGGCGCCCAACACGCTGAGCGCGGCGAAGAACGGCCCGACGAAGAAGGGACCGTTCTCACCGGCCACCAGTAACGCGATGGCCATGAAGAGGGGGAGACCAGGAGGGTACGTGGGGACGATCTCGGCGGGTTGAGGTCCAGGGCGATAGCCAAGCGGAGCGAAGCTCATCTCAGGCATGGGCCAGCTCACCTGCGATGCGAGCGGCACAGGCACCACGAGATCGCCCTTGATGATTAGGCGCGCCTGACTGATGTACGCGCTCGGGTCCGACGCGGCAACGACGTAAGTGTTGAACGCAATGCCCACGCCCGCAGCGACTGCGGCGAGCACGATCGCGATCGCCAGGGCGTGACGATGAACGAACTCGAACAGCGCGGCATCTGCCGCGACGATGGCCGTGTGTCCCTGGCGTGCCGCGAGCAGATACGCCGCGGCGGCGATCACCAGCGGAGATAGCAAGCGATGGGCAGACAGATACAACGGACCGGCGTCGATGACGAAGCCACCCGTAATCGCGATCACGACCGCGACCATGAGCGCGCTCACGCCGACGCCGATCCCGGCACGCGCAAGAGTTGCGCGGCGCGGGCTCAGGAGGTCTCGTGAAGGACCGTCAGCAGACGCGCGTTCTCTTTCTGTCGCTTGGGAGGCAGCGTCCATTCGGCTCGCATGGCTTTGGCGGCTTCCGAACGGAAGAAGCCGTCTTTCAGTCCGCCGTCAATGATGTCCCAAGGCAGGACGCTGTCGTGCGAACGATCGCGAAATACGAAGAAATTGGCGTCCACCCCGGCCTCGGCGACCGCCGCGCGCCAGTTGCCGCCATTGCGCTCGGCAACCTCGATCGCCGGTGCAACGCGTCGATCACCCAACGACAGCAGCGCCTGATAAAACGAGTGCCGCTCGGATTTGATGTTGAAGTAGACGTTATCGATGCCCGCCATCAGCGAGCGCATCCGCGCGATCTTCCGCTCGATGGAGCGGTCGTCCTCCATCGGCAGCCACTGATAGGCGGTGCCGGGCTTGGGCACGAGCGGATTCACGCTGCCGACGATGCGCCCGACATGGCCGCGCGTCTTGGCGTGTTTCATCATCACGTCGCGCAGCTGCACGGTGAGATCGCGAATCGCCACCAGGTCATCGTCTGTTTCGGTGGGGATGCCGATCATGAAGTACAGCTTCAGGTTCTCCATCCCCGACGCGAAGATCATCTCCGCCGCTTCGAGGATCTCGTCGTTGGTCAACGTCTTGTTGACGACACGACGCAGCCGATCGGAGCCGGTCTCGGGCGCGATGGTGATCGTTTTCTCGCCGCTCTTGCGCAACAAACGAAGAATCGTCGGCGTGATGTCATCGAGCCTGAGCGACGCCGGGCTGATGCTGTAGCCCATGTCGACCAGCCGCGTGAGGATCTCTTCGATCTCCGGGTGATCGCACAGCGCGATCGACACCAGGCCAGCGCGGGCCGAGTGCGGCCGCGCCTGCTCGGCCAGCTGCAGGATGCGGTCCTTCGGGAACGCGCGAACCGGAAGGTAGTTGTAACCCGCCCAGCAGAAACGACACAGGTTCGCGCACCCGCGCACGACTTCGACGAGGAATCGCGATCCAAACTCGGTATCGGGCGTGAAGATGGTCGTCGCCGGCGGGTCCACCGCTTCCGTGGTCTTCAGTGCGGCTTTGCGAATGACCGGCGGCGCACCAGTCCCGTCACGCGGCACGAACGCCGCGATGGTTCCGTCGTCGGCGTACTGCACGTCGTAGAAAGCCGGCACGTAGAACCCACGTTCCGCGACCAGCCGCCGAAGCAGATCGTCGCGATCGGTTGCGGCCGTGAAGGCCCCTACGAGTGGCGGAATCAGCGCTTCGCCTTCACCGGCGGAGATGATGTCGGCAAACAGCGCCAGCGGCTCCGGGTTCACGAACGTCACCGCGCCGCCAATCATCACCAGCGGATCGTGCGCAGTGCGATCCGCGGCCAATCTCGGAATGCCCGCGAGCCGCAGCAGCGTCAGCACGTTCGTGTAGTCCCACTCGAACGAGACGGAGAACGCGAAGATGTCGAACTCGCCGACCGGCGTCTGCGACTCGAGCGTGACGAGCGGCGCGCCGGAGGCCAGTTGCGCGGCAAGTTCGGTCTTCGGTGGCAGAAACACCCGCTCGCAGACGATGTCGTCTTCCGCGTTGAACAGCTTGTAGACAGTCTGGAACCCGAGGTTCGACATACCCACGAAGTAGGTATTGGGGAAGGCCAGCGCGACGCGCAGCTTGCCGCCATGTGGCTTGCGCACGAATCCCACTTCCTTCGACAGAAGGTCGCGGGCACGCTCACGCTGCTGCCATATCTGGCTCATCTGATCTCGGACTCGGATGCGTGAAAGCGGAAGCGGAACACCAATCCGGGAACTGCACTTGAGACGTCGCCGTTCACGCGTCCCATGGGTCTATGCAGTGTACCACCGGCGCGACGAGGCCGGCCGGCGCGAGCACGGCCGGACGCCGCAGCGAAGAGAGACAGACCAACGCCGCCGCCTGGGGGGAATGGCGGCAGGCGTGGCTCAGTTCTGACGACGGAGAAACGCGGGTACGTCGAACAGCGAGTGTTCGATCGGGCTCT
The DNA here is from genome assembly GCA_046765795.1 of Acidobacteriota bacterium. Taxonomy (GTDB): domain Bacteria; phylum Acidobacteriota; class Vicinamibacteria; order Vicinamibacterales; family UBA2999; genus Gp6-AA40. The sequence goes on from JBKPRH010000353.1 coordinate 4,981, forward strand.
CTTCTGAACCGCCCACTGCGGCTCCCGCGGCGACCGCAGGGGCGCCCAGCGACAGTTCAATTCCCGGCCGACGATTGACGGACAGCGACGGTGTCAATCCGCTTTGTGCAATCGCCGCGGCCGACACAACGGCGTCGCCTGCACTCGCGGCGGCTCGGCTTCGGCTCTGCGCAGACGCTGCTGCATCGGCGGCGGCGGCTCGGCTCAGGTGCTGTGTATAGCTCGAGAGATCGACCGGCGTGGTCGTGGCTGCGTTCGGCGAGGGCCGTGCCGCGGCCTTGCGATCGAAGCCGGTCGCAATCACCGTGATCTTCACCTTGCCTGACAGCGTCGGATCGACCACCGCGCCGAAGATGATGTTGGCGTCTTCGTGTGCGGCTTCCTGGATGACACACGAGGCTTCGTTCACTTCGACGAGCGAGAGATCGGGACCACCAGTCACGTTGATGATCACGCCGCGCGCGCCATGCACCGAGCTGTCTTCGAGCAGCGGGCTCGAGATCGCGCGCTGTGCGGCCTGCATCGCACGCCCGTCGCCTTCGGCGGTGCCGGTGCCCATCATCGCCACGCCCATGCCCGACATGATGGTCTTCACGTCGGCGAAGTCGAGGTTGATGATCCCAGGCACGAGGATGAGATCCGAGATGCCCTGAATCGCCTGACGGAGCACATCGTCGGCGAGGGTAAAGGCCTCGGTGAGCGGCGTCTTGCGATCGATGATCGACAGCAGACGCTCGTTGGGAATCGTAATGACGGTGTCCACGCACTCGCGCAGCGCTTCGAGACCCGCCTCGGCCTGAATCGCGCGCTTGCGACCTTCGAACTTGAACGGCTTGGTGACGACCGCGATCGTCAGCGCACCGAGCTCGCTGGCGAGGCTCGCGATCACGGGCGCCGCGCCGGTGCCAGTCCCGCCGCCAAGCCCTGTGGTGACGAAGATCATGTCGGAACCCGACAGCGCCTGAATCAGCGTGTCGGTGTCTTCGAGAGCCGCCTGCCGTCCGATGTTCGGATCCGCACCGGCGCCCAATCCCTTGGTCAGCTTGCCGCCGATCTGAATCTTCACGCCGGCTTTGTTGTGATCGAGCGCCTGAACGTCGGTATTGGCGACGATGAACTCGACGCCACCGAGGCCGACCTCGACCATGCGGTCCACGGCATTGCTGCCGCCACCGCCGACGCCGACCACTTTGATGCGCGCGGCGTTGCGCGCCTCCGGAGCGAGCGTCAATCGCAGTGCATCAGTGTTGAGCCCGTTGCGTCCCTGGCCTTCTTTCATGTGCTCCTCCGCGTCAACCTAGAAAAATTCCTTGAAAATCCCTCGCAGCCGTCCGGCGACACGGCTGAACGCGCCGGCACCGGTACGGGGCGGATCGGGCGCACGATTGCGGTGCGCGTACAGTCCGATGCCCACTGGCGTGGCAAACACCGGACTGCTGATGTGATCGGCCAGGCCGCCCACGCCGACGGGCGTGCCGCGTCGAATCGGCAGATCGAAGATCTGCTCG
>JBKPRH010000354.1:0-8701 GCA_046765795.1 Acidobacteriota bacterium
GCTTCACCCATGGGCGGCATAACATCGCCACCGGCACGGCAATCATCAGAGCGATCAGAGCGGGAAGACTGAGCTCGGACTGAATGGCCCGTTGAAGCGCCAGCAGCGTGCCCTGAAAGAGGAACTCCCAGGCGCTCGAAATCAGGACCGTCGGATCCACCGACGGCACCTCGACTCCCATGACCCGGTAGTGTCCTGCCAGAACAAGATAGCCGGCCGCGTAGACAAGGCCGACGCTGCCGCCGATTGCACCGAAAATCTCGACGAGGCGTCCCATTTCTAACGTAGTAACGTCGGCCTCGGTCGAAACGAACAGCTAGCGTACTTCGGAGATGCCTTTGCCCTCGATGCAGTCGTAGGCTTTGCCGGTCGCTACACCCTTGAATTCCTCGGTCCGCCCATTTGGCCACGTGAGTACGACTCGGTCCACGCGGTCGCGTTTGCCGACGCCAAAGGTTACAGGCAATTCCGACTGGGACAAATAGCTCGACCCGCTCCGCACCAGGCGGGACTGCGATGTGCCCTCGTGAAAAATGCGGACGGTCGCCCCAATGGCATCGCGGTTGGACTGCGTGCCGGCAAGTCGCAGTCTGAGGCTGCGATTGCCGGTCTTCTGGTCGTTGCGGAACAGCACGGCGGGTCCGTTGTTGGTCGTCATCAGCAGATCGACGTCGCCGTCGCGGTCGAAGTCGCCGGCGGCGAGCCCGCGGCCGACGCGAGCCTGGGCGAAGCCGTTGCCCGCCTGTCCCGACACTTCGCGGAACGCGGCGTTCCCTTGATTCAGGAAGAGCAGCGGTGGCTGCGCGTAGCCAACGTTGCCGCGGATGTTGCGCACCGTCTCATCGATGTGACCGTTCGCCACGATGAGATCGAGTTGACCGTCGAGATCGAGATCCGCAAACACGCACCCGAAGCCGAGACGATTGAGCGATGGTGTGCCGATGCCCGCTCGTCGCGCGACGTCCTGATACAGACCCTTTCCCTGCGGCCGATACAACCCGATCATTTCGTTGTCGAAGTTCGTCACGGCGAGACCGGTGCGGCCGGAGTTGTCGAAGTCAGCCGCGTCCACACCCATGCCCGCACGCGCCTTGCCGTCGTCGCTCAGCGCGACCCCGGCCTGCAGCGCCACGTCTTTGAAACGGCCGTTGCGCTGATTGCGATAGAGCTTGTTCGGCTGCGTGTCGTTGGCCACGAAGATGTCGGGCCAGCCGTCCTGATCGTCATCGAGCAACGCGACACCGAGCGATTTCGAGCTGGAGTCGAAGATGCCGCAGGTGGCCGTCACGTCCTCGAACGTGCCGTTGCCGCGATTGCGGAACAGCCAGCACGTCTCGCCGCGATACGCCTCTGGCGTGCAGTACGACTTCTGCTTGCCGTCGAGACTGCAGAACACGTCGTGATCCGGCGTCCACTTGACGTAGTTGCAGACGAAAAGATCGAGCAGCCCGTCGCGATCGAAGTCCAGCCACATGGCCGACGTGCTGAACGCCACGCGTCCATCGAGACCGCTGGCTTTCGTCACGTCCACGAACGTGCCTTTGCCGGTGTTGCGAAACAACCGGTTCTGACCGACGCAGGTCACGAAGATGTCGGGGAATCCGTCGTTGTTGAAGTCGCCGACAGCGACGCCCATGCCGTAGACCTCGACGTCGAGTCCCGCAGCGCGCGTCACGTCGGTGAAGGTGCCATTCCGGTTGTTGCGATACAGGCGCAGCGTCGATCGTTGCTTCTTGTGGCCGGGCCAATCCATGCCGTTGACGAGCAGGATGTCCTGCCATCCGTCCGCGTCATAGTCGAGAAATGCGCAGCCTGAACCGAGTGTTTCGGGCAGGAGCTTGCCGCCGTAGGCGCCGCTGTTGTGACGGAACTGCAGGCCGGCGGCGCCCGTGACGTCAATCAGTTGAAAGCCGATTGGCGCTGCGGTCTGCGCGAGGAGATCGAGAGGCAGGGCCGACACAGCCGCGCCGGCGCCGCATCGCGCAAAGAATTCTCTTCGGTTCACAGCGGATTGACGAGCCCGTTCTGAAGCGCGTAGACGACGAGCTCCGCCGTCTTGTGCACCCCGAGCGTGTTCATGATGTTGGCGCGATGAACAGCCACGGTGTTGGCGCTGAGATCCAGCTTCACGGCGATTTCCTTATTCGAGAAGCCATCGCAGATCAGTTGCAGGACTTCGAGCTCACGTGGTGTCAGACGTCGATTACGCTCACCGGGAAGCGGCTCGGGCTTAACCAGCGCGGGATCGATCACCTGTTCGCCGGCGGCCACGCGCTTGACCGCGGCGGCGAGATCGAGTTCAAGCGCATTCTTCAGGACGTAGCCGCGCGCTCCGGCACTGAGCGCCTGACGGACCAGCGTCTCCTCGGAGTGCATACTCAGCATGATGATCGCGGCCTTCGGATGCTTGGCGAGGATCTTCCGCGTCGCCTCGAGCCCTCCGGTTCCGGGCATTGCCGCATCCATCACGATCACGTGTGGCTTGAGCTCCGTCGTCAGCCGAATGGCTTCCTCGCCGTTGCTGCCTTCGCCAACAACCTCGATGGCCGTGTCGTCTTCGAGGAGACGCCGGAAGCCACGCCGCACAAGGGCGTGGTCGTCAACCAGAAGGACAGTGATTTTGTCGGTCATTCGTTGGCGTGTCCGCGCAGGCTAAAGCCTGCGTTCTACGGGATCCGCTCGGAGCGCGGAAGCTTGAGCCGCCGCGATCTCGGACAATGGTACCTTCAATCGGATCAGAGTCCCTCCGCCTGATGGCGACAGGAGCTCGATCGTTCCGTTGACGAGCTCCGCACGCTCACGCATGGCCACCAGGCCGAGGCCACGGCTGCGAGCACTTTCAGCCAGCAAGCCACGTCCGTGGTCCTGGACTTCGAGCGTCAGCGCCCTGGGTTCCACATGTAGACGCACGACGGCGCGGTCCGTGCCGGAGTGCCGTGCGACGTTGCTCAGCGCCTCCTGCAGCACGCGGTAGACATGAATACCGATCGTGGCATCGATCGGCACCGCGGTGCCGGCGCGTTCGTACGTCACGTCTACGCCCAACTGCTTCTTGACTGTCGAGAGATACCAGTCAACGGTGCTCTCGAGCCCGAGTTCCTCGAGGATCGACGGGTGCAGCGTCTGCGAGAGCCCGCGCACATTATCGAGTGCGGCTTGCGCGATCTCACGAATCTCACGCAAGTCGGCCCGCAGTTCCGATCCTTCCGGGGCGTGCTTGCCAGCACGGCTCAGCATCGATCCAATCGCCGTCAGGATCTGACCGAACTCGTCGTGCAGCTCACGTGAGATCTCCCGAAGCGTGGACTCGCGCGTGGCGATGAGCCGCTGCGCCAGCTCACGCCGCTCGTCGGAGAGGGCAGCGAGCTGCGCGAACAGCCGGCGATTCGAGTGAATGAGATACAAGCTCGTGGCGACGATTCCGGCGAGTGTCGCGGCGAGGAACCAATAGACCTGGCGCTGCACCTGGGTGTAAATGTCCTGCACCTGCTGCGCGGTCTGCTCCTCGCTCGCATTGTTCTGGACGAGCAATCGCGCCACCGCCGTGCTCAGCGCCGCCTGTCGCTCCTGCAGCGAGAGTCTGATCTGCGCGCGTGCTTCGTCTTCCTGTCCGGTACTCGCCAGCTCGAAGATGCGATTCGCGGCGTCCCAGAACTGTGCGACCTGGCTGGTGAGATACAGCCGCTGCTCCGGTGTCTGACGGGCGAATGCGACCTCTCCCTGAACCTTCAGGGCCTCGTCTAGATCTGTTCGGATGCGATCAAACTGCGACGACCACGCCGTGAGCGGGTACGGCTCGCCGCCGTTGAGCATGTCGCGCATCGCCAGTCCGAGCTGGTTCAAATCGTTCTGAATGCGCAGCAACTGAAGCGAGTCGCGGCGGTTGCGATCGGTCAGCTCGGTCTGCAGACGGCGCAGGCCTGAGATCTGTCCCGAGATGTACCACGAGTACGCGACGACGGTGGCCAGCGTGATGATCAGGCCAAGCAGCAGCGCAGTCGTCGGCGATCGCCCGGGGGTGCGGGAGGCAGTCACTGTGGGTGGACTCTATCAGCCTTTGCAGGGCCTTCGACGTTGCTCAGGGCGAGCAGTTTTCGACGACGCAGCAGGAGTCGCGTCCAGAGAAAGCCGACCAGCAGAAACGGAGTCAGATACCACGCCAACATGTAAGGCGGCGGCCGCAGGTCGTACGTGGCATCGACCATCGCGTCAACGTTCGCCTGTCCCAGCGAGCCGCTGACGTCCACGTGGACTGCGAACGGTCCCTCATGGTCCATGAGCACGGCGCCGAACTGATTGGCGACGTCGCCGCGCACGGGCTCGGTACGGGTGACCATCACCGCTGCTTGTGATGGCGACGGTGGTGCGGATGGCCGCACCGACACCGTCGCGCGCGTATCGGCTGGCAGCATCGCACCTGTGCTCGATGACGCGATCACGATCCAGAACTGGCCGCCGGGTGTGCCGTTGTCGGTCGCGTCTGGATCCGTCCAGATCGAGATCGTGTACGGTCCGCGCATCGCATCGGTCACGATCGGAAACGGCGGACCCGAGTGCGCACGCAGTGTGGGCGACGCGGCCATCACCGCGAGCGTCGCGGCGAGAACGTGCGTGCACCGAGCCTGGCGCGCCGAAGCCGCGAAGCAAGGAAGACGGCTCATCCGAGAAATCTCACGGCGCGCATTTCCATCGGCTGAGACAGAATCCACAACGCTGTCGTCGTCAGCAGCAGAACGACGACGAGCCAGGGTGCCGATGCGAGCATCGGCCGTGTCGGCTGATCCCGCTGCGAGATCGCCTGCACCATGGCCATCGATCCAGTAGCGCCGAGCACGACACATCCGAGCTGAATCGGAAACACCGCCCCGGGCTGCAGCCCGACCCAACCCCAGAAAGGACCGCCGAGGAGCGCGTGACCGAACGCGTCAAGCGTCGCGCTCTGCGCGACGGGAACGATCGTCAGTGCTCCAGTCAGCACGTGGAACCCGTAGTGCGCCACCCAAATGCCTAACCCGATCGGGATGAGGGCATATGCGTACGCGAGCACGGTGGCGCGCAGCGTTACGCGATTGTCCGCAAACAGGCGAGTGATAGTGCCGGCAACCCAGAGCAGCAGCGCAGGTGCGATCAGCAGACCAACGAGGAAGACGATCGCCAGAGCCGGCCACTCCATGTGTGTGCCGATCGTCGTGGCGAGCCGCTGTTCGACGAGGTAGGCGGGACTCGTCATCGCGAACGCGCTCACCAGCGCGGCAAACGTGAACACGACTGCCAGTGCGGCCAGATCGGTGCGCTGCGGCAGGCGGCCGATTCCTGACCGTCGTCCGCGCTCGAGTAGCTCGGCTCCGGGCGTGCGTATGGCGAGTGCGATGTTGTCGTGCGGGCAGGCGTGCACGCAGTCGAGGCACATCGTGCAATCGAGGTTGCCGACCTTCATCGGCAGGAAAAGCCCGAGCTCGCAGCCGCGCTGCTGCGCATTGCCCTTGATGCAATCACTCGTCCGGCACGTTCGACATGTCTCGCGTTCGATGATCCGCAGCTCGGTCGGCGCCATCGTTGAGGCGGCGAAATTGAACTGGCCAATCGGACAGAGGTGTTTGCAGAACGAGGCGCCCTTGAAGACCGAGTCGATGACGATGGCGAGGCCGAAGTAGCCGATCACGAGCCACGCCGTCGCGCGTGGTTGCGACCACAGGTCGAAGAGCTCGTATGAGAACAAGACGAGGACGAGTAGTGCCAGGCCGAGCCATTTCCCGCGCAGCCATCGCGGCCAGCGGAGCGCCGGATGAACGATGCGCCGGCTCATATCGCGTGCGAGCACCATCGGGCACGCCGTGCAGAACAGATTGCCGACGGCCACGATAGCGAGGATGAGGAATCCGCGCCAATGGATGGACGTGACGACCGTCGCGAGATTGCGTGGCGCGAGCTGCGGACCGAGGAGGCCATGCAGCACGATCGCGATAGCGGCGATCAGCAGCACGATCTGCAGGGCGAGTCGCGCATGTCGCCATCGCAGGAACGCGCCGACAACCGGCCACGTGAGCACGTTCACCGTGCGGACTCTTTCATTGTTGGCGAACGCCGTTGATCTCGATCTGCTTCTTGATCTGACCGCCGCCTGACAGCTCACCGGTGACGATCAGGACCCAATCCCCGGCCATCGTGAACTGCAGTGGCGCCTCGTACTCGCCGTTGCCGCGCTCGGTCACCATGGCCGTCACAGGCGCCATGCCGGGATGCGACATCAGTCCTTCGAGACGAAGATGCGCGCCGACGATCGGCTTCTGTTCGGCGTCTCGCAGCGTCACACGCGCAACCATAGGTGTGCCGGCCATTGGTGGCGATGGATCGAGCGTCCAGGCGATGTGAATGGCGTCGCTGAGATCACGCTCGCCAGGTCCGTGCACATCGACGCCGAAGCCACAGCCCCCGGCCGAACAGCCTGCGGCCAGGCCGCAGACGAGAGCGATGAAAGCCGTTACGTGGTAGCGCTGACGCCGCTGTCCCACGCGCACGAACACTGCTGCCGCCTGGTCGCGGCCGGCGACGGGAACATGTGGTAATACATCGCGATCATCATCGGGATGAAAACGATCGTGTTGTAAAAGAGATGCAGCTCGACGCGCGGCACCCACAGCTGCAGGATGCTCGTCGGAACAGGGCGGCCAAACAGATTGTGGCCGAGCAGGTACTGACTCTGCAGCAGGAAGTGCTCGATGTGGTGGAAGAACTGAATCGAGAGCGCGATAGTCCACCACTTTCGATCGCTCTCGCCGTTGAACCCGGAGCGGAGTGTCCACAACCCGATGAGCATGACGACTGCGTAGCCGTAATGCAGCATCTCGGATCTCACGAGGTACGGAAAGAAGTAGCCAAGCGCGCCGAGCGCCTGCGGCACCGGCCAGCCGAGCGCGTAGATCTGAAACGCCTGCAGCAGGTGCTCGGCCCAGTGGGCGAGCACGATCACCATGAAGCCTTGCAGCGCGCGTTCATGCCACTGCGTGTTGAGCCGCTGAAGGAACGTCTGATCGCCGGTCGTCGAAAGCGTGCCTGCGTGCGCAGCGTACATCGGGGTGCTAATCCTTTAGTATTAGGCCCAAAACTCGCGATTTCTCACTGAAGGTAGCGCCCACCCGTACGCCGAGTCAAGACTGGTTGGTGGATGGTGGTTGGTGGTTCGTGGCTTACAGCGGAATAACCACCAACTACCAACCACTAACCACGAACTATTTCTTCTCAGCGTTTGTTGACGTCGCCGGCCCCATTCCCCACACCTGAATCACCACTGGCTCCTTTTTCGCGCCGTCGTAGTGAACTTCCTTCGCGTGGTGGATGACGTACGTGCCTGCGGGAACCGGGACCGTCGACTCTGGATCGAACTTGTCGCCTGAGCCCAACCACCACGTGCCTTCGATCACCACGAAGAACCGATCGTTGGGATGGAAGTGCGGCCGACTCATGTTGCCCGGCAGCCAGCGGAGGCGAACCACGTACGGGCCAGGTTGTTCCGGATCGCCGAAGAGTACGGCGGTTTCCTGCGTGCCCGCGGCGTTGCGCACGAATTTGATGTCGCCGGGCTTTGTGAACTCCACGGCCTTCGCATTGAGCTGGCCCTGCGCTTGTGAGCTGATCGCACCTGGCAGCAGCAACAGGGTCACAATGCCGGCGGCCAGCGCGCGCGTGAGTCGAGTCATGTCGTCACCTCGTGTGCGGGAACTATACCGTTAGCGAGGCTTCGCTTCACACGAGCGTGAAAGTGTCGCAGCTCCGCCTCGCTAGCCGCAGTATCTCTGGCCCGCGCTTCGCGCGGGCCTAGACGCCTTGCCCGGCGAAAAGCCTGGGTTCATATCGAGGCGTTCGAGACGGGCCAAGGCGTCTAGCGCAAGCCGTCGAGGAGAGTCTTCGCTTTCTGCTTGAACTCGCGATCCTCGGGCGCCCAGTTTGGGTTGATCGGCAGGTCCAGGACCTTTTGGGCTTCCTGGCGTGCATCGTTCTTGCGGTCCATTTCGAGATAGGTCTCCGCGAGGAAGTAGTGCGACGCGGTGCTCGCCGGATCGTAAGTGAGCGATTTCTTCAAATGTTCGACCGACTGATCCTTGCTGCCGCCGAACAGCCGTGGCACTTTCAAATACCATCGCCCGAGCGCGCGGTCCGCGGAGCCCTGCTGAAAGTCCGGGTCGAGCATCACCACTTTCTCCAGTGCCTGCTTCACCGCGCCGCGGTACTTGATGCCCTGACGCAATCCGAAGGATTCGGCCATCGCCCCCATGTTGGCCGCCATCCAGAAGTACCCCTCAGGCTGATTGGACTGAAGGACTGAGGCCTGACGTCCGGCTTCGATGCCGCGCTCGTACTGAGCGCGACGAGCGTTTTCGGCGACGTGTCCGCCCAACCAGTAGCAGGCGCGAGACAGTTTCCAGGCAGACTCGAAGTCCTTGGGATTGCTCTTGAGGCGGGATTCCCAGATCGCAGCAGAGTCCATCGCGCTTTGCATGTGCTCGCGATCGGCGTACAAACGGTCGGGGTCGCGCGCGGTCTCCTGTGCGCGCAACGGCGCGCACAGCAGCAGGACCGCGACGAGAAGGACGTTACTTCGGTTTCGTCCCGTCGAAAAAGATGTGCTGAACATCTTTCTCATTCTCGCAGACGTTCTCGATGATGTCTGTGTCCGGCAGCAGCACGAACGGGATCGTCACGG
>JBKPRH010000355.1:0-11793 GCA_046765795.1 Acidobacteriota bacterium
ATGTCGATGGGCTATCAGGTTGCCGTGACGCCGATGCAGATGGCGGCCGCGGTCAGCTCTGTCGCCAACGGCGGCGAGCTCGTGCAGCCGCGCGTCGTGCGCGCGGTGATTCGCGATGGCCGGCGATTGCCGGTGCCGCGCAAGGTGATTACGCGTCCCATCACCGGCGAAACGGCGGCAACCCTCTCCGGGATCATGGAAGGCGTCGTGACCGAAGGCACCGGCAAGGCGGCGCAGATTCCTGGATACACCGTGGCCGGGAAGACGGGCACGGCGAAGAAGCTGGTCAACGGCAGCTATCGCGGTCACTCCGACTACAACGTCTCGTTCGTGGGTTTTGTGCCGGCGCAGAAGCCAGTGTTCGCGATCGTGGTGGTCGTCGATTCGCCGCACCGCGTGTCGCCGTACGGCGGCGTCGTCGCTGCACCGATCTTCCAGAAGATCGCGCAGACCGCGCTGCGTCACTACGGCGTGCCGCAGTCGATCAACGCGCCGGATCCGGTCTTCGCGACCAATGAGAGCGACATCAAGGAACAACCGGCGTCTGGTCCAGTCGCGAAACCGCGTATCGTGCCGATCGGCGGAACGGGCACGATCACGGTCTTCCCCGATCTCACGGGAATGAGCGCGCGCGATGCTCTGCGCGTCCTCGGCCAACTCGGCATGCAGTCTCGACTGCAGGGCACCGGCGTCGTCACGCAGCAGTATCCGCCGGCCGGTGAGCCCATCGAGTCTACGTCCACCGTCGTACTGAAGCTGGGACGGCAGGATCCGGCTCAGATCGCCAGCGCGGCCAAGCCATGACCCTCGGTGATCTCCTTCGCTCGCTCGAACGTGTTCCGGGGCTCACGATGCCTGCGGTCGGGGCGTCGCCCCTGCTCGCGACGCAGTGCACCGGGGTGACGCACGATTCGCGACGCGTTGGACGCGGGTCCATTTTTGTGGCGCTGGTCGGATTGAAAGCCAACGGCGCGGCCTTCGCGCCGGAGGCGATCGCCGCAGGCGCATCAGCCATCGTCGCGGAATCGCCGGCGCCGGCTGACGTCACCGTTCCGTGGATCGTCGTGAGTGACGCGCGGCTCGCTCTGGCGTGGCTGTCAGCGGAGTTTTTCTATCACCCCAGCCGCGAGATGAGCGTCATCGGAATCACCGGCACCAACGGGAAGACGACCAGCAGCTTTCTGGTCAGCGCGATTCTCGATGCCGCCGGGATTCAGTGCGGCTTGATGGGCACTGTGACGTATCGCATCGGCGATCGCGCCTTCGACGCGACGCGGACGACGCCCGAGGCCCCGGATCTGCAGGCCTTCATGCGAGACATGGTGGCGGGCGGCTGCGGTGCGTGCGTCATGGAAGTGTCGTCGCACGCGCTGGCGCTCAAGCGAGTAGACGGCATTCAGTTCGCCGCCGCGATCTTCACCAATCTCACCCGCGATCACCTCGACTTCCATGCGGACATGGAGGACTACTTCGCCGCCAAGCGGCGACTGTTCGAGATGCTCCCGGCTGATGCGCCGGCGGTGATCAACGCTGACGATCCCCGTGGCGCATCACTCGTTGAGGTGGTGAAGCGACCGGTGACGTACGCGATCAACAAGACTGCGGATGTCTCGCCCGGACCGCTCTCGTACTCGCTCGCCGGGCTCGACTTCGATGTCCGCACGCCGCGTGGCTCCGTGCACGTCCGTTCGAGCCTGGTCGGCAAGCCGAATGTCTACAACATCCTCGGCGCCGTCGGGACGGCCGTCGAGCTCGGCGTGCCGATCGAGGCGATTGAGGAAGGACTGCATCAGCTCCCAGGTGTGCCCGGGCGATTCGAGGTCGTCTCCAGCGCCGCAGACGACGTAACAGTCGTCGTCGATTACGCGCACACCGACGATGCGCTGCGGAACTTGCTCGAGACGGCACGGCCGATGGCGACGCGGCGGTTGATCACGGTGTTTGGCGCAGGTGGCGATCGCGATCGCACCAAGCGGCCGTTGATGGGTATGGTCGCGGCGCGATTGAGCGATGTGGTGGTGATTACGTCGGACAACCCGCGCGGCGAAGATCCCGAGCGGATCATCGAAGAAGTCAAACGTGGCGCTGATGCGGAGGTTCGTCAGAGCAACGCATCCATCGTCACGGAGGTTGATCGACGCGAGGCGATTCTGCAGGCAGTGCGCGGCGCGAGTCCCGGCGACGTCGTGCTCATTGCCGGCAAGGGCCACGAGAAATACCAGGAGATCGGCGGACGCCGGTTGGCATTCGACGACATCGAAGTGGCTCAGGAAGCGCTGGAGGCGCGGCGCGTCAAGTCGCGGGCGTAGTTGAACGAACTCGAACTGACCCTCGGGTGGGTCGCGAAGACGGTTGGGGGCACGCTGCAGTCTGGAGATCCCGCGTTGCCGGTCGGAGACGTGCTGACCGACAGCCGATCGTTGCGAGCAGGCGATCTGTTCGTCGCGCTGAAGGGCCCACGATTCGACGGCCACTCGTTCGTTGAGGAGGTTCTCGGGCGAGGAGCGGCGGGAGCGATTGTCGAGGGTCGCGAGGATCGTAGGCGCCATGGAGCCGTCATCGAGGTGGCGGACACGCTTCGCGCGCTGCAGGACCTGGCGCATGGCGTGCGGTTGGCGGCCGAGACGCGGGTGATTGCCATCACCGGCAGTGCGGGCAAGACGACGACGAAGGAAACGATCGCGGAGATGTTGGCCACGCGCTACCGCGTGGTGAAGAACAAGGGGAACCTGAATAACCACATCGGTCTGCCGCTGTCGTTGATGCAGCTGCGCACGAGGCCCGATGTGGCGGTCATGGAACTGGGCATGAATCACGCCGGGGAGATCAGCAGATTGGTCGAGATCGCCGAACCTGACGTTCGTGTGTGGACGAACGTGGGCGACGCGCATCTTGGCTTCTTTGCGTCTCCAGACGCGATTGCCGACGCCAAAGGCGAGATCCTGCAGCGGGCAACCGGGGCGACGTTGTTGGTCTGTAACGCGGACGATCCGCGAGTCATGTCGCGGGCACGGGCGTTTGCCGGCCGGACGGTCACGTTCGGCACCGTTGAGAACGCCACTGTCCGTGCGGCATCGATCGAGGACCGCGGCATCGACGGCATGCGCGCCCGGGTGACGACACCAGCGGGCGAGCGCGTCTTTGATACCCCGTTGCTCGGACGTGGCAATCTCGCGAACGTCCTCGCAGCAACCGCGGTGGCACTCGATGCGGGCATCGCGCTCGACACCATTGCTGATGTCGCTGCCCGGCTTCGACCGGCGGATCGCCGGGGGGCAGTCACGCGCCTCGGTGGCGGTATCACGCTCATCGACGATTCGTACAACTCGAGTCCGAGTGCGCTTCGTCGCGCGCTCGATGTCGTCGCGCACGAGAACCGTTGCGAGCGAAAGATCGCCGTGCTCGGCGAGATGCTCGAACTCGGCGACCACGCACAGGCGCTCCATGAAGACTGTGGCCGCGCCGCCGCTGCCGCCGGTTTGACGATGCTCTTTGCGATTGGCGGTGCTCCGGCGCGCGCCCTCGCTGATGCAGCGGTCGCGTCGGGCATGGCGCGCGAGTCGGTCGCCTACTTCGCGCAGAGCGCCGAGGCCATTGCGCCCATATCGGCGCAGGTCAGGCGCGGCGATCTGGTGCTCGTCAAGGGATCGCGAGGCACGCGTACGGATCTCGTGGCGGATCGTCTCGCGGCGGAGTTCGCCTGATGCTGTTCTACGTCCTGCCGCAGCTCGCGAACATGTCGCCGTTTCTCGGCGCGCTGAACGTGACTCGCTACATCACGTTCCGCACGGCTGCCGCGAGCCTGACCGCGTTCGCGATCAGCATGCTGTTCGGACCGTGGCTGATTCGGACGCTCCGTGACTTTCAAATCGGGCAGATCATCCGGCAGGAAGGGCCGCAGTCGCACCGCGCGAAAGCCGGTACGCCGACGATGGGCGGGCTGCTGATTCTGACGGCGGCGGTCGTGCCGACGCTGTTGTGGGCGGATCTCACCAGCCCGTATATCTGGATCGCCGTGCTGGCGACGGTCGGCTTCGGCCTGGTCGGGTTCCTCGATGACTATCTGAAGATCACACGGCGCTCGCATCACGGTTTGATCCCGCGCTACAAGATGCTCGGCCAGATCATCGTCGCGCTCGGCGTCGGGATCGCGGTGCTGATGCTCGCGCAGCAGAACCCGCCGCTCTACAACACGCGGCTGATCTTTCCGTTCTTCAAGACGCTGATTCCAGACCTCGGTTGGTTCTATGTCGTGTTCGCGGTGTTGGTCCTGGTCTTTGCCAGCAACGGCGTGAATATGACCGACGGACTCGACGGGCTGGCGATCAGCACGTTCGCCGTGAGCGCCGCGGCGTTTACGGCGCTGGCCTATGTCACCGGGCACGCGGAGCTTGCGAAGTATTTGTTATTGATCCGCTTCCCGACGAGCGAGCTGACGATCTTCTGCGGCGCGTTGACCGGGGCCAGTCTTGGCTTCCTTTGGTACAACTGTTATCCCGCCGAGATTTTCATGGGCGACGTCGGCTCGCTGTCCTTGGGCGGCGCGCTCGGCACCGTGGCCATTCTCATCAAGCAGGAACTGTTGCTGCCGATCGTTGGCGGCATCTTCGTGCTCGAGGGGATGTCGGTGATCATCCAGGTCGCCTCCTTCAAGTTGACCGGCAAGCGCGTGTTCAAGATGGCACCGCTGCACCACCACTTCGAGCTGCTCGGATGGAGCGAGCCGAAGGTCATCACGCGATTTCTGATCGCGTCGATCATTTTTGCGTTGTTCAGTCTGACAACGCTGAAGCTGCGGTGATGACGTGGGTGGCGATGCGTTCTCGGTGGTCGGACGGCGTGCGGTGGTCGTCGGTGCGGCGCGTAGCGGCATCGCCGCGGCAGAACTGCTGGCGCGACGAGGTGCGCGTGTGGTGCTGACGGAAAGCCGCGCGCGCGTCGATGACGCGGCTCGGCTGCGTGACGCCGGGGTCGAACTCGAATTGGGCGGCCACACGACGCCGACATTCGAGCAGGCCGATCTGGTGGTCGTCAGCCCCGGAGTGCCGACCGAGCAACCGGTGTTCGAAGCGGCGAGACAGCACGGTGCAGAGATCATCGGCGAGCTCGAGCTCGCCTCGCGGTGGGTGAAGGGGCCGATCGTGGCGATCACCGGCACGAAAGGGAAATCGACGACGACAACGTTGCTCGGACGGATGTTCAAGGAGTCGGGACGCGATGTCCTGGTTGGCGGAAACATCGGCGTGCCGCTGAGCGCGCAGGTCGATGCCTCCACGCCGGAGACGATGCACGTCGTCGAGGTGAGCAGCTTTCAGCTCGAGACGACGGTCACGTTCCGTCCATGGATCGCGCTGTGGCTCAACTTCGCCGACGACCATCTCGATCGGCATCCGACCGTGGAGGCGTACGCATCGGCGAAGGCGCGCATCTTTGCGAACCAGCAGCCGACCGATTGGGCAGTTGTCAACGCTGACGACACAACGGTGATGGCGCACAGCCGTGGCATCGCGGCGCGGCGCGTGATGTTCTCGCCCACTGGCGCGGTCCCGGATGGCTTTCTCGTCGAGGGTGACTGGATTGTGCGGCGGACACATACGACCGTGGAACGCGTGATTCCGGTGTCAGCTGTCGAACTGACCGGCCGCCACATGTTGAACAACGTGATCGCAGCCGCTGCGGTTGCGACCGTGGCAGGCGTGCCGACTGATGCCATGACACACGCGCTGCGTGGGTTTCATGGTCTCGAGCACGTGATGGAGCCCGTCGGCCGGATTGGTGACGTGCGGTTCGTGAACGATTCGAAGGCGACCAACGTGGAAGCGGCGCGGCGATCGATTGAGAGTTTCGAGCGTGGTGTCGTCGCGTTGGTCGGCGGCAAGTTCAAGGGAGGCGATCTGCGGGAGCTGCGCGCGCCACTGTCGGAACGTGGCCGCGGCGTGATCGCGATCGGCGAAGCCGCACCGCTCGTGCGCGACGCGTTGCACGGCGTCGTGCCAGTGGTGACCGCTTCGTCCATGAGCGAAGCCGTCGGGCAGGCGTACGAAGCAGCCAGGCCCGATGGTGTCGTGCTGCTGGCGCCGGCGTGCGCGAGCTTCGATTGGTTCAGGGATTACGCGGAACGAGGACGAGTGTTCAAGGAGGAGGTTGCGAGGTTACGTGAACGCGTAGAGCGGTGAGCAGTCGTCAGTCGACCGGCGCGGGTGGGAGCCTACCGCTGGGAACACAGACTACCCCGGTCTGTGAGGTTGGTGTCCCATCCCACGTGCCGGCTGACGACTGCTGACCGCTTTCGCGGGATCGGGATCTTAGCCGATCGCGCCCGCAAGAGTCGTTTCGGTCAATAGCGTGCAGTTCATTAGAGGTGGACGGATTAGAACGTGGCAAGAAAGCTGAAATCCGACCGGGTGCTGTTCATGGCGACGCTGCTCCTGGTGTGCGCCAGCATCGTCATGGTGTACAGCGCCTCAGCAGTCGTCGCGCTGCAGAAGTTCGATCAGGGCAATTACTTCCTGAACAAGCAGGCGCTGTGGTCCGTCCTCGGGGTGGCGGTGCTGGCGATCGCGATGCGGATCGACTACCGCACGTATCGGAACGACGCGTTCATCTGGGCCGCGATCGCGCTCGTCAGCCTGATGCTCGTCGCCGTGCTGTTCAGTGCGCCGATCAACGGCACGCGCCGCTGGTTCAATGTCGGTGGCCTCGGCATCCAGCCGTCGGAGCTCGCCAAGGTCACCGCCATTCTGTTTACCGCGCTGATCCTCGAACGGCGCATGCACCGGATTGACGAACTGCAGTACTCCCTACTGCCGATCTTTATCGTGACCGGCGGCATGTTCGGTTTGATCCTGCTCGAGCCGGATTACGGCACCGCAGTGTCGCTGTTGATGATCATCGGCCTCATGGTCTTCGCGGCGGGACTCAACTATCGATATCTGGTCGGCGCCGCGCTCGTCGCCTTGCCCGCGCTCTACATCGTTTTGATGAGCGCCGATTACCGGCGTCGTCGATTGCTGGCGTTCTGGAATCCCGAAGCGGATCCGCTCGGCGATGGGTTCCAGGTGCTGCAGTCGTTGATAGCAGTCGGGACCGGTCACGTGTTCGGCAAGGGACTGATGGGTGGCGTGCAGAAGCTGTTCTACCTGCCCGAGCCGCATACCGATTTTATCTACGCCGTGATCGCCGAGGAACTCGGTCTCATTGGTGCGACGGCGGTGCTCATTTGCTTTTGCGTCATCGCGTGGCGCGGCGCGCGCATCGCGTTGCGCGCCGAGGACTCGTTCGGCTCGTTCGTCGCCCTCGGTTTGACGACGATGGTCGCGGTGCAGGCGCTCGTAAACATCAGCGTGGTGCTCGGGTTGATGCCGACCAAAGGCATTCCGCTGCCACTGGTGAGTGCGGGTGGATCGTCGTTGCTGATCAACCTGCTTGGGATGGGTGTGCTGTTGAACATCTCGCAGCACGAGTCACCGGACGTGTGATGAATGCCGCTATCGATCCTGATCGCGGGCGGCGGAACGGGTGGCCATCTGTATCCGGGAATCGCGGTCGCACGCGAGGTGATGAAGCGTGTGCCCGATGCGACGGTGACCTTCGTGGGGACAGCCGCGGGTATCGAAGCGCGCGTCATTCCTCGCGAGGGCTTCACGCTCGAACTGATTCGAAGCGCGGGATTGAAAGGCAAGTCGGTGGCGTCGATCGCGCGTGGCATGAGCCTGCTGCCGGCCAGCGCCCTCGATGCAGCGCAGGTCATCAGCCGGCGGCGGCCGCGCGTGGTGATCGGCGTGGGTGGGTACAGCTCGGGTCCCGTCGTTGCGCTCGCCGCGATGCGCGGCGTGCCGACGATGCTCATGGAGCAGAACGCGGTGCCGGGGTTGACCAACCGGCTGCTGGCGTCACTCGTGAGCGCCGCAGCCGTGACCTACAACGAGAGCATGTCGTTCTTCGGGCGCAAGGCATTCGTCTCGGGCAATCCGGTTCGGCCGGAGTTTTTCGAGGAGGCGTATGAGCAACCGAGTTCGCCGCCAGGGGCGGCACGGGTTCTAGTCTTTGGCGGCTCTCAGGGCGCGCACGCGATCAACATGGCCATGGTGGAGGCAGCGGCGCGGCTGGCAGCCGCCTCACCTCGAGTGGCGATCACGCACCAGACAGGGGAACGCGATCTGGAGGTGGTCCGCGACGGGTATCGGCGGGCCGGCTTGGAGGCCCGGGTCGAGCCGTTCCTGTTCGCGATGGATCGGGAGATGAAGTCGGCAGACGTGGTCGTATGCCGCTCGGGCGCGACTACGTTGGCGGAACTGACGGCGGCACGGCGGGCATCGATCCTCGTGCCGTTCCCCGGCGCCACTGACGATCACCAGCGCAAGAACGCGGACGTGCTGGTGAAGCAAGGGGCGGCGCGGATGGTGGAACAGCGCGAGCTGACTGGCGATCGGTTGTCGACAGAGATCCTCGCGCTGGCATCGGATGCGGACGCGCGGCGGAGGATCGCTGAGGCCGCGGGGCGGCTGGCGCGGCCTGACGCGGCGCGGGTGATCGTCGACAAGGTGCTGGAGTTGGCGAAGTGAACCGAGCTGTTCCAGGTTCCACGTTCCAGGTTCCGGGTTCGACGCCGTGATGCTTGGCCAAACTCGCCGGATCCACTTCGTGGGAATCGGCGGGATCGGAATGAGCGGGATCGCGGAACTGCTCGCGAACCTGGGTTACGCAGTGAGCGGGTCAGACGCCAGGCGATCGGACGTGACGGCGCGGCTTGAACAGGCGTTCGGCGTGGCGATTTTCGAAGGACACGCCGCGAGTCACGTCGGCGATGCGGATGTGGTGGTGGTTTCGTCGGCCGTGCGATCGAGCAACCCCGAGATCGTCGCCGCGAGAGAGCGTGGGATTCCGGTGATCCCGCGCGCCGAGATGCTGGCCGAATTGATGCGGCTGCGTTTCTCGATCGCGGTAGCGGGATCGCACGGCAAGACGACGACGACCTCGATGATCGCGCTGGTGCTCGAGCGGGGCGGCCTCGATCCGACCGCAGTGATTGGCGGACGGCTCAGCGCATTCGGGAGCAACGCGCGACTCGGACGCGGCGAGTACATGGTGGCGGAAGCGGATGAAAGCGATCGGTCGTTCCTCATGTTGTGGCCGTCGATCGCGGTGATGACCAACATCGATCTGGAGCACATGGAGGCCTACGGGGGCGGTTTGGCGGATCTACAGCAGGCGTTTCTCGACTTCGCGAACAAAGTGCCGTTCTACGGCGCGGCGGTGGCGTGTGTCGAGGATCAGAACCTGGCGGCGATCCTTCCGCGAGTGAGACGTCAGGTCGTGACCTACGGCCTCGATGATCCGCGCGCGCACGTCGTCGGCGCCGGGATCGAGCTGGGCGCTTTCGGCGGCAGATGTCAGGTCTATCGCCGAACGCGCGACGGCATGGAGCTCCTGGGCCGACTCGAGCTGGCCGTGCCTGGTCGTCACAACCTGCAGAACGCGCTGGCGGCCGTTGCGGTCGCTCAGCGCATCGGTCTCGACTTTCCGCGTGTCGCCGCGGCGCTGGCCGGTTTCCACGGTGCCGAGCGCCGATTCGAGCCGCACGGGGAAGCGGGTGGGGTGCTGGTCATCGACGATTACGGACACCACCCGACTGAGATCGCAGCGGTGATGGCAGCCGCGCGAGCGACTCTCGACCGTCGAATCGTGGTGGCGTTTCAGCCACACCGCTATTCGCGGACGGCGCATCTGCTCGATGCGTTCGGTCCTGCGCTCGCCGGTGCCGACGAGATCGTGTTGACCGACATCTATGCGGCCGGGGAGGACCCGATCCCAGGTGTCACCGTCGAAAGCCTGGCCGAGGCGATTCGAACCGGGTCGGGTCGTCCGGTTCACGTGGTGAAGGCACTGAAAGACGTCGTGCCCACGCTGTTGACGATCGTCGGTCCAGGCGACGCGGTGATCACGCTGGGTGCGGGATCGATCGGCACGCTGCCGAAGATGTTGATGCAGGCCCTCGCGGAGAAAGGCACTCAGCACTGATGCCTGTTGCGGCTCCGGCGGACAAGCGCTTCAGACGCGCACAGGTGACGCCGAAAGGTCGTCGCGCGTGGCGGCGTCCGTCGTGGTGGACGCTTGGCCGGCTGCTGATCGTGTTCCTGCTGGTCGGCTTCGGTATGTATCGCGCCGTCGACCTCGTGCTGTCCGCAGAGGCGTTGACCGTCACACGTATCACCGTGCGTGGTAACGAGCGGCTGTCGCGTGGCGAAGTGCTCGCACTTCTCGAGGGGCTGCGCGGAGAAAGCATGGTGACCGCCGATCTCGAACGCTGGCGCCAGAAGTTGATGAGCTCACCGTGGGTGGCCGATGCGGCACTGCGTCGCGAGTTGCCCGGCACGCTCTCGGTGCTGGTGTCGGAGCGGCAGCCCATGGCGATCGGGCGGATTCGCGACGTGCTGTATCTCATCGATCATCAGGGCGCGATCATCGACGAGTTCGGTCCCAACTACGCCGAGTTCGATCTGCCGATCGTGGACGGCCTGGCCTCACGGCACCCTGGCGGCACGCTCGTTGACGATGCGCGAGCGGCGCTCGCTGCGCGGTTGCTGCTCGACTTGCAACGCCGTCCCGATCTCGCCGCCCGGCTGTCGCAGGTCGACGTCACCGACGTGCACGACGCGATCCTCGTGCTCAAAGAAGACACCGTGTTCGTTCATGTCGGCACGGAGAAGTTTGTCGAGCGCGTCCAGTCATACATCGATCTGATCCCCGCGTTGCGCGAGCGAATACCCGAGATTGACTACGTCGATCTGCGATTCGACGAACGCGTGTACGTCCGCCCCTCCCGCGGAAGGAGACAGCGTGGCTCGTAGAGAGCGATACATCGTCGGACTCGACGTCGGTACGTCCACCGTCGTCTGCGTCGTCTGTGAAGGCATGGACGACAACAGCCTGCATGTGGTGGGTATCGGTGTCGCCGAGTCGCGCGGCATCAAGCGCGGCGTCGTGGTCAATCTCGAGGCGGCGGTGGACTCGATCAAGAAAGCGATCGAAGAAGCCGAGTTGATGGCCGGCATCGAAATCGACTCGGTGTATCTCGCACTCTCGGGTCCGCACGTGAAGGGATTCAACAGTCGCGGTGTGATTGCCGTCGCCGGGAAGAACCGCGAGATTACCCGCGACGATGTGCGCCGGGCCATCGATGCCGCGAAGGCGGTGGCGCTGCCGACCGGACGCGAGATTCTGCACGTGCTGCCGCAGGACTTTGTCGTTGACGATCAGGACGGGATCGGCGCGCCGATCGGCATGACTGGCGCACGGCTCGAGGTCAATGTCCACGTCGTGACCGGAGCGGTGTCGTCCACGCAGAACATCGTCGCCTGTGTCAATCGTGCCGGCGTGAACGTTGTGGACACCGTGATCGAGCAGCTCGCGGCCGCAGAAGCTGTGCTCACGCCCGATGAAAAGGAGCTTGGTGTCGCGCTGGTGGATATCGGTGGCGGCACGGCCGATCTCGCGATCTACGAGCGCGGCAATCTGTGGCACACCGGCGTCGTCGCGGTCGGCGGCGATCACTTCACCAGCGACATCGCGGTCGGCCTGCGCACGCCGATTCCCGACGCGGAGAAGTTGAAACGCAAGAGCGGCTGCGCGTTGTCGTCGATGGTGGACGAGGACGAGACCATCGAAGTCGCGAGCGTGGGTGGACGCAAGCCCCGCTTGATGGCGCGGCGGATCCTCTCGGAGATCCTCCAGCCGCGTGCGGAAGAGATCTTTCACCTGGTGTGGGACGAGATTCGCCGCGCGGGATATGAG
>JBKPRH010000356.1:0-4680 GCA_046765795.1 Acidobacteriota bacterium
TCCGGATAGCCGAGCACAGTGACCTCGCGCACGCCCAGCTCGCTGGCCGCGGCCCTTAACTCCGCTTCACGCGTACGGCCCACAACCGCGTCATGGGGCCGCACGTGACCGTTGCTGAAGAAGCGTCCGCGCTCACCCCGCGTAGCGGTCAGCAGATAGGTCTCGACACCGTCCGCTGCGTACTTCGCCAACGTGCCGCCCGTTCCCAACGATTCGTCGTCGGGATGAGCGAGGACGCACATAAGCCGGCGTGTCACGGCGCGATCCTTTCTTCGCGGGCTGGTCTACCGTCCCACGGTCCACTTCAGACGAGCGAGATGGTGATAGCTATGTCGTACCGCGTGATCCTCCAGGAAGAACTGGCAGGTGAGCGGGGCGTCGGCGTAGAGCGATACCGTTGCCGCATTGGTCAACTGCTCGTCGCTCAACGCGCGAATCGCTGCAGCCGCCACGGCGCTGTTCGTGCGCAGCAGGTCGAGTGCCGCAGTCTTGGTGACTGCCGTGTGCTCGGCCGCGTGTTTGGCGTTCATCGCATGGATGTCGTCCATGACGACGCCGGTCACCGGCTTTCCACCGGCGATGATCTGCGCCAACTCGATTTCAACGGGGTACACGCTGGCGACGTGATGCACGACGACGCCGACCGTGCGGCCATCGTGTGGCACTGGCGTCTGCCATTCAGCGTCGGTGAGAGTAGCGGCGAAGGCCGCGAGCGCACGGGCGCCTGCTTCGAGACGATCGGCCAGTGCTTGCGCCTGCTGGCTCGTGGCTCGAGCGGGTGCCTCGACGGGAAGTGAAGTGTGTGTCATGAGGCGAGTCTAGCGACCGGGCGACGGCTGCGCTTCGCCCGATCGGGCGAGGGCGAGAAATTATTCGGGAGTGGCCCGTTTGGGCCATACAAGGTCAAAGGGCAAAGGTCAAAGGCCAAAGGTGGCCTTTGCACTAAAGAAGGCCGAGTTTGGCGGCGTGGGCCACGGCAGCCGACCGCGACGGAACATCGAGCTTTGTCAACGTGTTAGCGACGTGTCGGTGAACCGTGTGTTCGCTGATATGCAGCCGTTCGGCGATGGCCTGATTGCTGAGGCCGCTGGAGATCAGGCGGAGCACATCCATTTCACGCGGGGTGAGGCCGCCCTGGTCACGCGATGCCGACGTTGGCGCGGACCTCGGGGCGGCGAGCCGATCGCGCATCGTCCGCGCGGCCGACATCGCCAGGCGGGCATCGAGATGGGTGAGTTCCGTGAGGGCGCGGTCGATCTCAGAAACGGCGGCGTCCGATCTGCCGAGACGATCCATGACCGACGCGAGATCGAGGCGTGCGCATGCCGCTTCGAATGGCGCTTCACTCGCGTCGAACCCGTCGACCGCGTCTTCGAGCTCGCGGCGCGACGCATCGAGATCACCGGCTGCGAGCGCGACGAGTCCCGCGGCGAGGTTGGCGGACGCCTGCAGCGGAGCCGTCCGTGCGGCATCGCCAATGGCGCGAAGTTCCTCGAGGGCTGACACCGCGCGCGCGAGATCGTGTTCGCCTTCACCTATGGTGTGCGCGCGAATGAGCAGACCGAGTGCGGCCGCGCGCTCCGTGCGATTCGTGATCGGGAGACGACGCAGATGGCGTTCGATGAGATCAGCGGCAGTCTGCCGATCACCGCGGTCGAGCGCGATCGCGGCGCGGCCCACTGACGCGATCGGATGTGGACCGCTGCGCTCGAAGAGAGAAGCCGCTTCGTCTAATCGACCCTGACGACGACGCAGTTCGCCAAGCCGCGCAAGACCGTCAGCCGACATGCCCGGCCGGCAGATTGCCAGCTCGTCGCACGCGTTCGTGAGCTCACGTTCGGCTTCATCCCACGAGCCGCGCCACATGCAGACGGATGCGTACTGTGTCCGGCACACAGCAAACAGCGGCTTCAGCCCCCACTTCTGACTGTGAGCTTTGATGCGATCGCACCACTGGACGGCGCGCGCGTGATCGCGAGCGCGGTCACACGCGCCGATCAGATAACATCCAGCGAGCGCGATGAGCAACCGGTCGGTCAGTTCACCTGCGAGAATCGCCGCGCTGACTTCGTCGAGTTCGTGGAGGCCGTCTTTGACGCGCCCGGTCGTGATCAGCGCGAATCCGTACAGCGCGCGTCCGACCATTTCGTAGTCGATGGCGTTGATCGACCGTCCGATGCGGATTGCGTCGAGAGCGAGCGCTTCTGCCGCGACAGGGTCGCCATCGTCCAGTAGTGCGAACACCGCGGCGCGTGCGGCGAGAAAGGCATGTTCAGCAGAGTCCGGCCGTCCGTCGAGCAGGCGGCGCGCCCGCTGCAACCAGCCTTTGGCAACACCTTCTTCTCCGCGAAAGGCGGCACTGTCCCATGCGAGCCAGACGGCGACCCGGGCCGCGGCATTCTGATCATTGCGGTGGCGATAGGCGCGGAAGGCGCGCTCACGCGCGTCGAAGACGATCTCGCTGCGATTGAGCCACCAAGCCGCGAGGCCGAGACCTTCGAGCGCCTCAGGGATCTCCTCGATCGCCAGGACGCGTTCGAACGCCTGTTGTGCGTCCGCCCACGCACCTGCGTCCAAGGCCACACGACCAGCAGTCAGATCATCGACCGGCTGAGAGTGGCCCACGGCTCGATTATATCGAGGCGTTGGTCGGCCGGTCCGAAAGGACCGGCCCTACTTCTTGGGCGTGAGCCGCCAGATGTCGGCACCGGCGATTACATAGATCGATCCGTCCGGCGCCTGGCGCAGGTAACGAATCCGGCCCTTGCGATCCGCCAGCAGCTTCTCTTCGGCGACGACACGGTCGCCGTTCAGCACCAGACGCACCAGTTGATGTCCGTACTGCGGCGACATCGACCCGACGAAGAGATTGCCTTTCCAGTCGGGGAACAGGTCGCCGGTGTAGAACATCATGCCGGATGGCGCGATCGACGGCACCCAGAAGTAGATCGGCTCCTCGACGCCCTCTTTCCGGTTCGCGCCGCTACCGACCGGCACGTTCTTCTTGCCGTCCGGCTGTCGAGCGTCGTACTGCGTGCCGTACGACACGTCGGGCCATCCGTAGTCGCGTCCGGCGCGGACGATGTTGATCTCGTCGCCGCCCTGAGGACCGTGATCGACGGCCCACAGCTCTCGCGTTGAGGGATTGATCGCCGCGCCCTCGGGATCCTTGAACCCGTGCGCGAACGTCTCGCGTAATACCGTCGCTCGATTCAGCCACGGATTGTTCTTTGGGATCGTGCCATCACGATTGATGCGAATCGCGCGACCGGTGAAGTTGCGACGGATGTCGGGATTGTCGGTGAAGTCGTGGTTCACGCCGTCGAGGTCGGAATCGTAAAAACGGAAGCGATCGGCGCCGAGGACGAACATGGTGCCGTCCGGCGCGAGCACGATGTTCCGTTCCACGCCTTCGGCGAGCACGTCCACGTCAGTGAGCGTGCTGTAGTCCTCGCTCAACTTCGCTCGGGCGACGCGCTCGGTGCCGAGGTCCATAGTGCGGCGTTCGGCAAACGGCTTCGTCCACACGTCCTCATAGAAGTGCGTGATGGGCCAGCTGGCAGCGGCCTCACCGCGCGGCGGCGCGAAATACGTGAAATAGAGCACGCGATTCTTTGCGAAGTCGGGATCGAGCACGACGTCATGCAGCCCTTGCGCAGCGGCCGACTTCACCGGCGGGACGCCTGCCAGCGGTGCCGACACGGAGCCATTGTCGGGACGAACCACGCGCATCGTGCCGCTGTTCTGCGTGACGAGCAGCGAGCCGTTGGGCAGAATCGCAAGCGCCCATGCGCCAGTCAATCCGCCCGCGATCGTCTGCACGTTGATTGGCGGTGATGGCTTCGCCGGCGCCGGCGCTTCAGTCTGACCTGCGAAGGCCGGTTTCGGCTTGGGCGGCGACTGCGCGGCGCCGACCGCGAACATTCCGGCAACAACGGCGGCCAACACACCTGCTGATCGGGATCTCATGCTCATGCGCAGATGATTGCGGCCAGTGCTATGAGGGTCAAGTGAAATTGAGGATTGACGACGTACGATTGACGGATTTCTAATCCAGCAATCAATACGTCCATCGTCGATCGTCCATCGTCAATTTCATGAACGTAGGTCGCTCACGCATGAAAGCGGCGATCTATCGTCGCTATGGGCCGCCCGACGTGGTCCAGATCGAGGATGTGCCCGCGCCCGACGTCAAGGCGACGGACATACTCGTCAAAGTCCGGGCGACCACGGTCACCGCCGGCGACTCCCGCTTGCGAGGCGCCCGCGTGCCGCGGGGATTTGCGATCCTGTTGCGCCTTGGATTCGGCATCCGCGGTCCACGCAAACCCATCCTTGGTTGGGAACTCGCCGGCGAAGTTGTTGCGGCTGGTCAATCCGTCACTCGTTTTGCGCCGGGCGACACGGTGTTCGCAGCGCGCATGGGGTGTCACGCAGAATACGTAGCCGTCCCCGAGAGCAGCGCGGCTCCGTTGCCACGCAACTTGACGTTTCAGGAGGCTGCGGCGTTGACGTTTGGCGGCTTGACGAGTCTCTTCTACTTGCGAGACAAGGGACGGATTCAGCAAAGCGAGCGCGTATTGATCAATGGCGCATCGGGCGCTGTGGGCACGGCGGCCGTGCAACTGGCGAAGCACTTCGGGGCGGTGGTGACCGGTGTCTGCAGCGCGGCTCATGCGC
>JBKPRH010000357.1:0-8448 GCA_046765795.1 Acidobacteriota bacterium
ACATCGGCGCACCGGCCTGAATCCCGAGCCGGCGCAACATCGCGACATGCCCCATCTCGTGAATGTAGATCGAGCCGGCCAAGCCGACCGCGAGAGGCCATCCGTGTATTGACCAATACACCGCGATGAAGCCGAACATTGAGGCAAACGTGCTCAGCTTGGTGAGACCGAGCAGCAGGAACTTCAGTTTGCCGATCAGCAGGAAGCCGATGGTCGCGGCCGCCGCAGCGCTCTTTTTCCACCAACTGCTGTTCGAGTGATCCGTCGGCGACGCAGAGGGAAGGCCTGGCACCTCGTCGGCGAGCGCGGCGAGACGGCCGCCGATTTGCCGATACTGCTCGGACTGCGGTGGCACGAGCGTCCGTGCTTGCTCCCACAGCGCACGCGCCGTGGCGCGATCGCCCTCCGTCGTTGCCCTCGAGGCACGAGCGGCAAGATCCTCGAGCTGCTCGCGATAGACCAACGCTGAACAAGACGGGCAGACCAGCGCCAACGCCGACAGCTCTGTGGAGCAGCGAGCGCACGTGCTCGGCCGGACGTCAGGCGTGAAGTCGAGCATCGTGATCAGTTCAGACCGCTGGCGGCGTGGCTGCGGCGATCCGATACGGGCCGCTGATCTGCAGCGGTGGGACGGCAGTCATTTGCCACGCTTGCCGCATGCCGATACCGATGATCAGCGCGCTGATCGCGCCGCCCGGAAGCGAGCCGAACACGACCAGCACCGGCAACGCGAGCGAGAAGCCGAGGAGAATCCCGAGCACGACCGGAATGCTGATGACCGTCGCCTCATCGTCGGCCGTCGCAGGAGCTGCGGCTTCGGGCGTCGCGCTTGCGGTGGCTTTCTGCGCCTGATCCTTCTTGTCCTGCTCGACCATCGCCTGGAATGTAATCGGCGTATATGCCAGCCCCACTGCCCAGTACGTGAGCACCAACGCCAGCACCTGATACCGTCGTCCGCCGCGGTTGGCGGTGGCCTTGCGAATCGCCCAGCCGACCATGTATCCGATCGCGATCGCGACGAACCCGATCTCGAAGTCGGTGATCGCGATCACGGCGTAGTAGAGGATCGCGCCAAGAATCGCCGCGACCACGCCGAAGACACCGGCCTTCGCAAACAGTCCCCAACTACGCGGTGTCTGTGTGAGCTGCGCGAGGTTTGTGCGACAGCCTTCACACACCGATTGCCCATTGACGTCGAAGTATTCGTTGGTGATCGCGCGCTGACACGCCGTGCACGTGACGCCCTGGGCCGTGAAGGTGCCCGAAGGTGCGATCGATGGAACCGCAGTGTCGAACTGCAGTGGCGGAGGGCCACCAGGGTTCGATTCCATAGCTGTCCTCGCTCTCGTTGTGGGGTGGTCAGACCGACGTATCGGGCCGAACCAAACTCTTAATTCTTTAATTGACAGGCCCGCGTCTCGCTGTTAAGGTTTGTGGCGTGAAATCTGAATTCTTTAAAAGTTGTGGCCGGCATGGCTAGGAGATCGTCTCCTGGTCTGACCGAAGCAGAGTCTGAGGTGATGGCCGCGCTTTGGCATCTGAATTCCGCATCAGTCGGGGATGTCGTCGCGATTCTGCGCAAGGGGCACCAGCCCAGCTACAGCACTGTTCAGACCATTCTTCGAATTCTTGAGACGAAGGGCTACGTCACGCATGACAAGGTCGCCCGCGCCTTTATCTATCGTCCCGTGGTGGACCAACGCCAAGCACGACGTCGCGCCTTGCGTCACTTGATGAGCCGCCTGTTCGATGGCTCGCCGAGCCTGCTGATCCTGAATGTTCTTGAAGACGAGGACATCGACCCGGCCGAGCGCACGCGGCTCAGAAAACTGATCGAACGTTCCTAGGAGCCGACTGTGGATACCGTCTTGAACTGGGTCTGGCAGGGTGTCGTAGTCGCGGCAGCATTGTTCGTGATGTTGCGAGCGCTTGAAGGCGTCCGTGCCAACGTCCGCTACATCGTCTGCAGCCTCGCGCTGTTGATCGTGCTCACCATCCCAGTTCTCTGGTCGCTGTCGTCAACGAGCGACGAATCGCCGTACGCCGCTCAATCGTCAGTCGGTCCGATCGTCTCGGTTCCGGCGACGCCTTGGACGTCCACCACCGCGATGCTCGGCCTGTGGTTCGCGTGGATGGGCATGCAGGGATTCTGTGTTTCGAAGGCGCTCATCGGCTTGCGCCGCGCGAGACGAGCCTGCCGTCCCTTCCCGACTGATGTCGAAGAGCGATTGGGTCATTGGGTGAGTGTCCGCAAAGAACAGCGGCGCGCATGTCTCATGGTGTGCGACCGCGTCGGGCGCGCGGCGGTGCTGGGATGCGGCACGCCAATCATTGCCGTCGCGCCTGCGCTCATAGAGCGCCTGTCAGCCGACGAATTGGACTCCGTGATCATTCACGAATGGGCTCACGTACAGCGTCGCGATGACCTCGCCACCTTCCTGCATCTCGCGATCCACGTTGTGGCTGGATGGCACCCGGCCGTGTGGTGGATAGAGCGACGCCTCCAGGTCGAGCGTGAAGTGGCGTGCGACGAGATGGCGGTCGCGATCGCCGGGTCGGCGAAGTTATACGCGAACTGCCTCGTGAAACTGACCGACTTGCGCGCCATCACGGGTCTTTCGCTGGCCGCGCCTGGCGTGACGATGACCAGGGGGCTCCGGTATCGCATCACCAAGATCGTCTCGAGCGGACAGTTCTCATCGCCGCTCAGGTCTCGCAGCCTTGGAACTGCCGTTGTCGTGGGACTGCTTACGGTGGCGACCGTCGTCGCTAGTTTCGAACTGTTTGGCAGTGTGACGCAACAGACGCCGACCAAGACGTTGATCGCGGCGCCGCTCGAACCGATACCGTCGCGACGTCTCTCCATGAGCGCGATTCCTCAGACGCAGACGACGAAACTCAAAATTGCGGGCGCGCCTCGGCGCCTCGTGCAGGGTGCGTCGAAAGTGGCCTCTGGGACGGGGGCATTCTCTCCCATAGAAGCATCGAGTCTGTCGCCGTCGGAGGCGCCGTCGTACGAGCGATCTGATCGACAAATTCCGGTCGAGAGTCCCGACACTGTCGCGGCCGACGCGTCTACGCCCGCTGGCGATGCAGCGACGTCTGGAGCGGTCGCTCAGTCGGGCGATAAGGCGCCGGCCGATCCCCGCTCCCCGTGGAGCGCCGCTGGTGACGCGGGAACCGCGATCGGTCGGGGCTCCAAAGCAGCTGGCGTTGCCACAGCCGGCGTCTTCACCCGATTCGCCCGGCGCGTCGCCGGTTCCTTCTAGGAGGCTTGGCTGTGCGGGTACACCTTGTCAATCCGAGCGACGTGTCTTTCGGCACGGCCGTCATCACGCCTCGCTGGCAGTACGTGCTCGCCGGAGCCACACCTCGCCACTTCGGGACTCCTGTCATCGTCGATGAAACAGTGGAGACCTTTGACGTGGAGACGGTCGCTGCCGGCGACGTTGTCGGCATCGGAATCCACACAGCCAACGCGCTTCGTGGGTATCAGATCGGTCAACGTGTTCGCGCCCGGGGTGCCTACACGGTATTTGGAGGAATCCACGCCTCGTTGTACCCGGACGAGGTTCGGCAACATGGCGCTGCCCACGCCGTCGTCACCGGAGACGGTGATCTGATCTGGTCGACCGTGCTGCGTGACTGCGAACGTGGCGCACTGCAGAAGCAGTACGACGGTGGCAGGGTCGCTGGCGACGCCTTCGTCCCGGCGCGCTGGGATCTACTGCGGACAGAGCACTATATGTTCGCGTCGGTCCAGACTGTCCGCGGCTGTCCCAAGCACTGCTCGTTCTGTTCAGTGTGGAGGACCGATGGGCAGAAGCCGCGGCAACGCGACGTCGACATCGTGGTGCGAGAGATCGTCGAGCTCCGCCGAAGGGGCTTCCGTTTCATTGTGCTCGCTGACGACAACTTCTATCCGGTGACGCTGGCGGACCTTGCTGCCGCGGAGCGGCGTGCCGACAAAAGCCAGTACGCCGCGCTCCAACGGCTCCGGAGCGAGCGCTTCGAGCTGATGGCGAGACTGGAGCAGCTGCCCGACGACATGGTGTTCTACACGCAGATCACCATGGAGGCCGCCGAGGATCGGGAGTTCCTGGCGGCCATGCGACGCGCGCGGATACGCGGCGCACTGGTTGGAGTTGAATCGGTGACGCCCGAAGGGCTGAAGGCCGTGTTCAAGAATTTCAATGACGTGGGGGAGGCATTGGTCACACGTCTGCAGGCGTTTCGCTCGGCAGATGTACACGTCCTCGGCTCGTTCATTTTCGGACTGCCGACGGATACGCCAGACACGTTCGCCGCCACGGCCGACCTCGCGCAGAGCGCTGGCGTGTCGTTCGCGCAGTTCGTCATGTTGACGCCACTGCCGGGCACGATCGACTTCGCTAAATGGGAAGGTGAGGCGACGGATGTGCCGACTATCGATGGCATACCGCTGACGCGTTACTGGCTGATTCCCCCAGGGCGGCGGCCGCGGGTGTATTCACCGCACCCTCGCATGACCGCTGACGAACTGCGCGTCCACACTCAACGCGTGTGGGATCGTTTCTATGCGCTCCGACCTGTTTGGGAGCGTTCGCGTTGTGTCCGATCCCTCCGTGCACGGCTGGCGTTCGTTCTCATCTCGAAGCTCTATAGACAGATGTACGCCAACACAGGAATCGCGACCGACAGCGCGCGAGTGCGAGAGTCGGCTCGGCGGGCGCGGTGGCTCGCTCGGGCCGCGCGCCGGCTCTTCGTTGCTCCGCCGATGCCGGCCCTCCAGGAGCCCTCGCCGCAGCCGATTGGCCGCGATCGGATACCGCTGGCGTTGGTGCCGTGATGTCTATCGTGCGGTGGTTGCTGTGCGTAGCCGTACTCGCCACTTTCTCTTTCGGTGTGGTGGCCTCGCCTCACGACCCGGCCCGCGCATTTCTGACGGCGACCTTCCACCTCTCGCGGGCCGATATCGTCCGCCTGGATGCCGGCCAGGTTGTCTCGCGCACGCTCGACACGAACCACGCGCGCGAGGTCGCCACTCTCGGCATCGTCCGTATCGCGACGACGCCGGAGAAGTACGTCGAGCGTCTCGCCGATATCGCGACCTTCAAGCGGACGGAGGATGTACTCCAGATCGGCACATTCAGCGACCCACCTCAGATCTCCGACGTGGCTGCCCTGACGCTTGACCTGGGGGACGCGCGACGCCTCGAGGTGTGCCGTGTCGACGACTGCGACGTGCAGATCTCTGCGGAGGCAATCCAACAGTTCGCACGGACGGTGGACTGGGGCACCGCTGACGCCACACAGCGTGCAACGAGCGTGATGCGCCAATTACTGGTGGAGTATGTCACCCGCTATCGCGAGCTCGGCACAGCCGCCCTGATGGAGTATGCGGACGCCTCGCCGCGCCTCAATCTCGGACGCGAATTCGCCTCGCTGGTCGACAGCGATCGGGTGGCGTTGCCGGGGCTCGGCGACCTGCGCGAGCATCTCCTCAAATACCCAGCCGATCGCGGTCGTGCGATCGATGTGATCTACTGGTCGAAAGAACGGGTGTACAAACGTCTCGTCATCAGCGCGACACACCTGGCGATCATGGGCCATGCCGATGACTCACCCGTGCGATTCGCGATTGCCTCGAAGCAGATTTACGCGATGCATTACTTCGACGCGTCGCTGGGCCTTACCCTTCTCGTGCCCGACCGGTCGGCTTCATCGCCGGCCACGTACGTCGTCTACCTCAATCGTTCACGCATCGACCTGTTCGACGGCGTCTTCGGTGGTTTGGCCAGGCGGATCGTCAGCGGAAAGGCACGGTCGCTGGTGGGCGCGCAGCTCAGTCGACTGCAGCGCACGCTTGGCCCCTAGACGCGTCGACGTTGACGAGTGGCGATGGGGACCTCTGGAAAGCGTTGTCGTTACGAGCGCTTCATCGCGCCGATGCCAGCGGCTGCCGTGGCTGCGATGAGCGCCGGGATCACTGCGGCCCAGAACACATCGCGCATCGGCGTGTTCTGTGTCAGCAACAGGCCGCCGACGACTGGTCCGACAATCGATCCGATTCGGCCGATGCCGAGCGCCCAGCCGACGCCGGTCGATCGAATGCGCGTCGGATAGAACTCCGACGACAGCGCATGTGACGCGTTCTGGCCGCCGATGATCCCGACGCCAGCGCATGCGATGGTGACGGCGAGCATCGCGATTGACGCTCCGCTGTGACCGATGGCGTAGACGAACGCCGCTGCCCACGCGTAACAGCCGGCGAGGATCCAGAACGAGAAGGCGCGATCGAGGAGCCTCCCCAGCACGATCGCTCCGGCAATGCCGCCAATCTGGAACAGCGATGTCAAACGGATCGCCGTGGCCAGCGGGATGCCGGCGTCGCTGATGATCGTCGGCAACCAGCTGTTGAGGAAATACAGGTTGAGCAGGTTCATGAAATAGATGATCCAGATCAGGATCGTCGCTATCGCACGGCCGTTCGTGAACAGCTCCGCGACGACGAAGGCAGCGCCCGTGTTGTGTTCGTCCTGGCCCGGAGACAGCGGACCTGCGACCGCTTCGCCGGGCGCCATGCGAGCCAGATACGCTCTGGCGCGCGACTCGGAGCCACCGCGAACGAGCAGAAAGCGGATCGATTCCGGCAAAAAGACAAACGACGCCAACGCGATCACGATCGGAATGATCCCGCCAACGATGAAGACCGACGCCCATCCGAAGACCGGGATGATCGAGGCCGCAACGAGACCGCCGACCGCGGCACCTAACGAGAACCCGCAGATCATCATCGTCACGGCGCCGGCGCGACGGCGCCGCGGCATGTACTCAGCGGTGAGCGCGATGGCGTTCGGCATCGCGCCGCCCATGCCGAGTCCGGTGATCGCTCGCCACGCCATCAGCGACTCGACAGATTGTGCAGTGGCGGTCAGCAGTGACCCGACGCCGAAGATCAGCGAGCAGCCGATCAGAACTGGTTTGCGGCCGATGCGATCGGCAAGCGGTCCGCTGATCAGCGCGCCGATCAAAATCCCGAAGAGACCGCTGGAGAACACCGACGCGAGAACACCTCGCGAGATCTTCATGGCGGTCGTCAGTGCGGGCGCGACGTAGCCCATCGCCTGCGCGTCGAAGCCGTCAACGAACACGATGAGCCCGCACATCACCGCCACGAGCAGCTGATAGTGGCTGACCGGGCGATCGTCGATGAAGCGGCGGATGTCGAGCGCGGTGAGTGGTGGCACGACCTGCCTCGGGGTGCGCGGCAGCTTACCCCAGGTCACGAAGTAGGCGAATCGGGACCGGCCGATAAAGTGACAGTTGAAATATGACAGTCAACTGTATATATTCAGGGTGGGATGACCGAAGAGCCGCGTTTTTCGATTCAGGACCTGGCTGATCTCGCCGACGTGTCGCGGCGGACGGTGCGGTATTACGTGCAGGAGGGACTTCTCCCGACGCCGCTGGGCGTCGGTCGCGGACGGCACTACGGTCGTGCGCACCTCGACCGTCTCCTCCAGGTCAAAGCGCTTCAGGCATCTGGCCGCACCCTCGATGACATTCGCGGCGGTAACGATCTTTCCGAGCACATCAGCGCTTCGCGGCTCGCGTCCACGCCTCAGCGCACGATCTGGCGCCGGCTCGAGCTTGCCCCCGGCGTCGAGCTGCACGTGTCCAACGAGACGACGATGCCGAGTCCTACCCGTTTACGGGAGCTGGCGGAATGGTGCCGGCTCCATTTCTCGACTTCTGCTTCCGACGAGTGACGCCATGCCTGTGACGACGACTGCTCCCGCTATCCGCGCCGGCCTGCGAACTGCAGCATCGGCGATTCCGCTCGAACACGTCGATGTTCGTGCCTCGATTGCCGGCGCGCAGGCCGCGCGTCACCCTGACGCAGCGATACCGCAATCACGAGACGCAGCCGGTCGAGGCGGTCTATGTCTTTCCGCTCGATGAACGCGCCGCGGTCTGCGGCTTCAGTGCTGTCGTGAATGGCGTGCGGTACGACGGTGTGGTCAAACCGCGTGAGGACGCGTTTGCCATCTACGACGATGCGCTTGCGGAGGGGCACGGCGCGTTTCTCCTCGACGAAGAGCGCCCTGACATCTTCTCCGCGAGCATCGGCAGCATCTTGCCCGGAAGCGACGTGCGGCTCGAGCTGACGTACGTCACGGAGCTGATGTTCGAGGGCGACGCTCTCCGGTTCACGCTGCCAACAACCGTTGCACCACGTTATGCGCCGGTGGAGGATCGGGTCGGCGTCGGCCGTCCGGACAGCGAGGCGCTCAATCCGCCCCGCCTGAAGGACGTGCCGTACGGACTGACGTTTCGGGCGAACGTGTCGTCCTCGGCGCAGGTGCGGCGCATCGAATCGCCCTCACATCCGGTGGCGGTTGAACTCGGCACGGACAGCGCAACAGTGTCTCTGGCGCAACAGGATGCCGCGCTCGATCGCGACGT
>JBKPRH010000358.1:0-9872 GCA_046765795.1 Acidobacteriota bacterium
GCTCAACAGGACGACCTCATCAAGCTCACCGTCCAGAGCGCGGACAATGCCTACGGCTTCACGATCGATGACTACCGCGTCTCGAAGCGCGTGCCGGCCGGAGGCTCGACCGTCATCGAGTTCCGTGCCGATCGGGCCGGGACCTTCGCGTTCTATTCAAACCTGAGCAACGACGCCCGCCACTCGCAGATGCGAGGTCAGCTCGTCGTCAGGCCCCGCTAGACTCGAATCGCCTCGCCGCCGCGATCCTCGCGTTGATCGGCGGGTGTGTGTGGAAAAGCACCTGCACGAGACGCGACGGTTCCTCTTCCGCGAGATTCTGAGCGGCAAGTCGCTTCATCGCCGCGATGAATGCCGGCGCGTTTCGCGTCATCTTCAGCGCATACCGATCGGCGCGTCGCTCATGTGCGCGTGACAGTGCATTGGCGACCGGCATCAATGCGAGCGAGACCGCGCCAGCCGCGAGAACGAGCAGCGGCAGTCCGGCAACGTCGCCCTTCCCTTCCAGCCCCACGCTCGCGGCGAACATCGACAGGACACGATCGGCCGCGAAGCAACCGAGGGCAATCAGCACGGTTTCCACGACAATGCCTGACCAGATGTCGCGATACACGTGATGCGCGAGCTCGTGCGCGAGGATCACTTCGATCTCATCGTCTGAATGTTCGGCGAGCAGCGTATCGGACAACAGAATTCGCCGCGTGCCACCGATCCCGGCCAGGGCGGCGTTGGCTTTCTTGGTCCGATCGCTGAGACGCCACTCGAACACACCCGCGATACGCGTCCCCGCCTTATTAGCCAACGCCAGCAGGCGCTCGCGCAGCTCGTCTCGAGTCAGCGGCTTGATCTCGTAGAACAGCGGCATCAGGACAACGGGGGCAAGCTGCGCCAGCAAGACGAGGATCACGGTGAATACGACCGCGGCCGAGATCCACCATCGCTCCGGACTCCAGCGGATCAACGACAGCACGATCAGCGCAGCGATCGCCGCAAACACCATCGAGATGCCACCCGCTTTGAGATGATCGATCCACCACCTGGCCGTCGTTTGCGTCGAGAGCCCATAGCGCCGCTCGAGCGTCACACCGCGATAGAACGCGAGCGGCAGACCGACGAGTTCCAGCACGAGACCGAGCCCGACGACGTAACCAACCACGGTGAGGATGAATGACGAGCCGACAAAGTCAGTGACGAGATCGCGCATCCCGGCGGATGCGCCTGTCACGAGCAGAATGAAGAGAACGGCCGCGGTGAGAATCGTCGCGAGGATCGACGCGCGTCGTTGAAGCCGGTGATACCTGGTGGCCTTGTCTTCGTTGGCCACTACCCTGCCTCGGCGCGCCGGCGGCCGCGCAGTCCGCGCCCGCGCGCGAAGTCGCCAGTCACACCGACACGAACTCCGCCATTGGTCGTCTGCACGCTGATTCTCGGCCCGCCTTCGTTGAGACGTCCGGTGACGCGCTTGTTCGTACGGTCGCCGGCCTTCAATGGCAATCCATCCTGGGTCGACACGCCACCGTTGACGGCGGCCGCCTCGAGCTCGGCGTTGATCTCAGGCGACACAATCAACGTGGCCGGACCGTTGACCGTGACGATCGTCGAGTCGCCGTTGACAGCCGTGAGACCAATCTCGATGCCGCCATTCACAGTGGATGCATCGACCGAGCCTGATAGCCCATGTCCGATGATTGGACCGTTGGTCGATGCCACCGTGATGCGTCCCTCGATGTTCTCGAGACGAATGACTCCGTTCTCCGTACGGAACGACGTGGCTAATCCGGCGGGTACTAACACTCGATACTGAATATTCACTCTCCCCCGCGGACCAAAGCTGACGCCCTGGTCGTTGGGCTTGGCCTCGACCTTCACATGGTCCGGACCAACGTCCTCGATCATCTCGGCCTTGGCCAGACGTGCCCTGGCTTCTTCCTCAGTGCGCGTGCGTACCTCGCGGCGGGCGATGACTTCGACCTCGGGACCACTCGCTGGATAGACCTCAATGAGGCCGTTGACATTGATGATTTCGAGGCGGCCGCCTTTGGGTAGTGAATAGGTGCGTCGCCACTCGTCATTGGCTTTTCCGCTGGCGACGTCCACCGAGACATCGCCTTCCTTGCTGACCTTGACGTCGCAGGCGACTCCTGCGCTCACCAGGCAGACGACGAGCAGCGTTCTGAGCAGCGACATGCCTGACTATACGAAGCGCTGGTTGGACACGTTCGGGCCGTTGCGATCTTAACCCTTGGGGGTCGAGGTGGCGACGAGGTCGGTCAATTCTCGCGCAATCAGACCCGCGGTTCGCGCGTTGTGCACGAGAAGCGCCTGGTTCGTACGCTGAGACGCGCCGCCGCTCAGTTCGGACACGCGTGTGAGGAGGAACGGCGTCAGCGCCTTGCCCTTGATGCCTTGCGCATCGGCGTCGGC
This sequence comes from Acidobacteriota bacterium, assembly GCA_046765795.1. Taxonomy (GTDB): domain Bacteria; phylum Acidobacteriota; class Vicinamibacteria; order Vicinamibacterales; family UBA2999; genus Gp6-AA40. Next base: position 2,425 of record JBKPRH010000358.1, read on the forward strand.
GACCGCACGGTCGATCGCCGCGTCCACGTCGCCCGCCGACGCGTCCGCTTCGGGCACCGGCACGACGATGAGTACACCGTGCCGCGCGTCGATTCGCTGGGCGGCCGCGATGATGGCGGCGGCTTCTCGCGGAGTGTCGACGCGTACGTCGATCGGCAGCCCACTCGAGCGCGTATAGAACCCCGGCAACGTGTCCGTGCCGAACCCGATCACGGGCACGCCGTGTGTTTCGAGCACCTCGAGCGTCAAGGGCAGATCGAGAATCGCCTTCGGCCCCGCGCACACGACGGCAACCGGTGTGCGTCCAAGCTCCATTAGATCCGCGGACACGTCGAACGGCGCACCGCGGTGCACGCCGCCGATCCCGCCGGTACCGAAGACCCGAATCCCGGCCCGGTGCGCAACGATCATCGTCCCGGCGACGGTGGTCGTGCCGTCTTCGCCACGCGCGACGACGATCGGGAGATCGCGTCGGCTGCACTTGCGCACGGTGTTGAAGGGTCGGTGCGCGAGATCCTCAATCTGCTCGCGCGAAAGGCCAACGGTGATGCGACCGGCCAGTACGGCGATCGTTGCCGGCACCGCACCGCTCTCACGCACTGCAGCCTCCATGGCGAGTGCCGTCGCCGCGTTCGCCGGCCACGGCAGCCCGTGCGTGATAAGCGTGGACTCGAGGGCAACGACCGGTTGCTTCTCGTGTAACGCGGCTTCGACTTCAGGAGACAGGTTTATGAGGTCGATCTCCGGCTTAATTCAACTGCACCGAGATCAGCTTCGACACACCCGGCTCTTCCATCGTCACCCCATACAGCCGATTGGCGATCTCCATCGTCTGGCGATTGTGGGTGATGAGGATGAACTGCGTGCGATCGAGCATGCCGCGCAGCATCTCGATGAACCGGTGCACGTTCGCATCATCGAGCGGCGCGTCGATCTCGTCGAGCAGACAGAACGGACTCGGCTTGTATTTGAAGATCGCGAACATCAACGCGATAGCCGTCAGCGCCTTTTCTCCGCCTGACAACAGCATCACGCTTTGCAACCGCTTTCCAGGCGGTGACGCAACGATGTCGATGCCGCTTTCGAGCGGATCGTTCTCATCGAGCAGCGTCAAGCCGGCGCGGCCACCGCCGAACAGCGTGCTGAAGGTGACCTGGAAGTTCGCCTGGATGGCGGTGAACGCTTCCGTGAAGCGGGCCTTCGTCGTTTCGTCGATGCGGGCGATGGCCTGCGACGTCTGCGCGATCGACTCGACCAGATCGCGACGCTGCGTGGTCAGGAACACGTGACGCTGCTCGAGCTCGTCGAACTGCTCGATGGCCATCATGTTCACTGGACCGAGGCGATCGATCTTCGCTTTGAGACGTGTGATGGCTTCTTCGGCCGTCATCGATGCCGGCGGCGCCTCAGGTTCAGTCGCCACGACGGGGGCATCACTCGTCGCCGCGTAGGCGGCACCCTCGGTAGGCGCGTCCTCCTCGGCCTCGGGATCCGGTTCCTCGGCCGTGATCGCCGCCGCATCGGGCGTGGCCTGCCCGGCCTGCTCCATCTGCTCGACTTCGGTGAGGACCTCGTCGAGGGACACCTGCACGGCATCCATGCAGGTCTGCGCGAGGTGCGTTAGATCGCTCTGCGCCGTCGCGCATTGGACCTCGAGATCGGTGGCCTCGGTGCGAATCGCTTCGACAGCTCCCCTGGCCTCGCGAATGACCGAGTCTTGCGCGTCCACTGATGCGCGCAGCGTTGCCGCATCCTCGTCGGCGGCACGCAGCTCATCGCGCTTGCCGACCAGTGTCTGGATGTCCTCGTCGAGTGTGCGCTGCCCGTCCACGATCGACTGCAACAGCAACTCACGACGAGTGTGGGTCTGTTCCAGTTCGGCATGGTGCGCGCCGATGCGCAATTCGAGCTCGCGCGCACCTTCTTCGAGCCGTAGGACCTCCGCGGCCAGTGCCGACGAACGTTCGACGAGCGCGGCGTGATTGGCACGAGCTTCGGCGGCGTGTGCACCGAGCGCTCCCGCGGTGTCCCGCGCATCCGCCAGCGTTCGCTGCGCCTCGGCGAGGCGCTCTTCCGCGGCGCGCTGTTCGCTCTCGAGGCGAACACTCGAGGCGTCGGCCTCCGTGCGCCTCGCTTCGAGCGCAGCGCGTTCTTCTTCTGCGGTGCGGCGCTCGACGGCAATCACCTCGGCCTTGCGAGACAGGCGCGTCTGTTCCTCATCGGCGCGATCGCGCTGCGCTTCATACGCGACGATCGCCTTTTCCTGCGCATGCTCCTCAGCCTGCAGGCCAGTGATCGCGCCCGTGGCTTCGGCAATCGTCAACTCGAGCTGCGCGACGGCGGCGGCCAGACGGGTCAGTTGCTCGCGATCGCTCGCGACCCGCTCGACCAGTTCCTTGATCTCGCGACGCGTTGCGAGAATGCCCCGCGATTCGACCTTTGCGCCGCCGGTCACCAGATGCGGACCACGCAGCACGTCACCGTCGAGCGTGGCAATCGGCGCCGACGTCTGACGAGAGAAGGACACCGCCTGCTCGAACGTGTCGGCGACGTAGGCTTCGGGAAGAACCTTGTGGATCGTGACGGCGTGCGGGCCTTGCACGTGGAGCACATCGGATACCGGCACAATGCCCGGCATGCGCAGCACTTCACGTGGGTGATAACCGTTCGAACCCGGATCGACCACGACAAATCCGCAGCGCCCGGCGTCGTGCTGGCGAACCAGTGACAATCCGGCAGCGGCCTGGTCGTGACGCTCGACGATGACGTGCTCGAGCAATTCACCGAGACACGCTTCAACCGCACGCTCGTAGCGGCGATCGACATCGACGTAGTCCGCCACAGCGCCTTGCTGGCCAACGTGACCGTTGGCCTGCACGAGCACCATTCGTGCAGCGTCGCCGAAATCGGCGCGGCTCGTCGCCAGCTCCTGCAGCGAGGCCAGGCGCGCTTCGACCGCGGCGAGCTCCTGCTCGCGCGTTCGCACTTCGCGCGCGCGTCCTTCATGTTCCGTACGTGCGCTGGCCAGTTCGGATTTCTTCGCGGCGTGCTGCAGCCTGATCGATTCGAGCGCGTCCTGCGCGCGGCTGAGCGATTCGATCGCGGCGGTCCGCTCGTAGGTGATCCGGTCCTGCTCGCGGCGGAGATCGTCTTCCTCGACGTCGAGCTTGGCGAGCGCTTCGCCCACTCGTTCGTGCTGCATTGCCGTGTGCTCGAGCGCATGGCGCACGGCCATGACCGAGTTCGCCGACATGTATACGCCCTGGCGTGCACCCTCGACGTGAGCGTCCAGGCCGTCGATCTGTTGCTGCGCTGCGGCATACGCGGCATTCGCCGACGCCATGATATCTGCCGCCTCATCTCGCGAGCGCTCGGCGTCTGTCTGCGCACCGCGGCGCGATTCCATCGCAATGCGTGCTGGCTCACGGCGGGCTTCGAGATCGCGAATCTCCCCTTCGATCTCAGTTCCTCGCACTTCGAGCGTGTCGGCCTGATGCCGATTGAACTCGAGCTGCTGCTGCCGGCGATTGATGTCGAGCTCACGCGCGTGCGCGTCTTCGCGAATCGCCGACGCGCGGTTGTCGGCTTCGGTCTGCGAGAGACGCAGACGCCCGAGCTCGGTTTCGACTTCAGCCAGGCGTGCCGAAGCGGCCGCTTCGCGCTCACGTGCCAGACCGAGCTTGCTGCGCGCGCCTTCGATGCTCGCGGCCAGCTCGCGATACTTGCGTGCGAAGAGCACTTTCTCCCACCGCCGATACTCGTCGCGAAGCCGCTTATATCGGCGGGCCTTCGCGGCCTGCCGTTTGAGCGTGCCGCGCTGCTTCTCCACTTCGAAGACGATGTCGTCGATGCGAACCAGGTTCTGCTGCGCAGCCTCGAGTTTCAGTTCGGCGGAGCGGCGACGCGATCGATATTTGGTGATGCCGGCGGCTTCTTCAATCAACTGACGGCGGTCAGTCGGTCGTGAGCTGAGAATCATGCCGATCTTGCCCTGCTCGATGATCGCGTAGGCCTTCGCGCCCAGGCCTGTGTCCATCAGCAGTTCGTGCACATCGCGCAGACGGCAGACCTCGCCGTCGATCAGGTACTCGCTTTCACCCGATCGATACAGCCGTCGCGTGACTTCGACGTCACGCGTGAACGCCTGTGCCAGTTCCTCGAGATCGACCGGCATGTGTCCGTGGCCATTGCCGTTGCCGTTCGAATGGCCGCCGACGGCGTGACCGTTGCCGTTCGCGTGGCCCTCATCTGCAGGCGGATGGAACTCTTTGAGTCCCTCGATCTCGTTCACTGGTGTGACGGGGCCTGTGGGCGGCAGCGGCAGGCCGGCGAGGCGGAGGCGAACTTCGGCGGCCGCGCCGGGCTTTCGCGCGTCGCTGCCATTGAAGATCACGTCCTCCATCTTGTCGCCACGCAAGCTCTTGGCGCTCTGTTCGCCAAGCACCCACGTAATGGCGTCTGCGACGTTGCTCTTGCCGCAGCCGTTTGGCCCGACAATCGCGGTCACACCCTGGTCAAAGGCAAGCTCCGACCGATCGGAGAACGACTTAAATCCGGATATTTCCAGGCGTTCGAGGCGCATGTGTGGTACGTCCCGGGGGGTTGTAACGTCAGTTATGCAGAACGGCGGCCAGTCTAGCAAGGCCTAGGAATTGTGGCAAGCACTAACTCACACCACAACATTTTGGGCCACGGGCCCAATTGACCTATCGGCCAATTGGGCTGAAGCCCAACCCAACCGTAAATTACCTTGCGGCTCGTCGGCTCTGCGCCTGGCGCCCGGACTCAAGAAGCTGTTGGGCCTCAGGGAAGAGGCCCAGGGCGTACTGCAACTGCGGGTCGCGCTTCGCCAGGTTCGTGTAGGCCGTGGCAACGCCGAACAGGTCCATGTCGATCTCGTGATGGATCATGGCCTTGATGAACTCGAGGTCCTTCTGCCACAACGCCTCGTCGAAGACGATCGGACTCTTCTGCACCAACGCTTTGAACTCGCCGAGCATCTCGTCGGTGACCTCGAAGTTCGGATCGAGCTCGCGAATCTTGCCGCCCTGCCGCGCGATGCGCGTGTCGCCGCGACGCGAAAACTGCTGCGCATAGACGTCGAACAGATTGCGCGCGGCAATCGAGCGACCGAAGCGCGTCGGATTGAAACCGTCCGAGGGTCCATCGAATCGTCGATCGGGTTCAATGCCGCCACCGCCGTAGACCTTGCGACCCGAGTCCGTCAACTTGAGATCGGACTCCTTGTGCGTCTTGTTGCCGTCCTGATCGCGATAGATGTAGGTCAGGTACTCGTCGAACGTGCCGTCCCACGGACGCTGAATCATGCGTCCGCTCGGTGTGTAGTAACGCGCTGTCGTGATCGCCGCGCCCGCACCCTGCGACAACCGATAGACCGACTGCACGAGGGCTTTGCCGAACGTCGTCTCCCCCACAATGAGCGAGCGATCGTGATCCTGCAGCGCACCGGCGACGATCTCTGATGCGCTCGCACTCGTGCGACTCACGAGCGTGACCATCGGTAGATTGAGAAAGTCACTGGTCTCGGTCGCGCGATAGTCCTGATCGGAATTCGCCACGCGGCCCCGCGTATAGACGATCAGGTTGCCCTTCGGGAGAAAGCGGTTCGAGACGCGAATCGCCTGATCGAGGGCGCCGCCGGGATTGCCTCGCAGATCGAAGACCAGGCGTTTCATGCCCTTCCGTGTCAGCTCTCCGAGCGCGCGTCCCAGTTCCTGATCGGTGTTCTCGCCGAAGTCTTGCAGCTTGATGTAACCGGTCGTCGCGTCGAGCATGAGCGCGGCGGGTACGGTTGGGATGTGAACTTCGTCGCGCATGACGGCGAGCTTGATCGGCTCGTCGAAGGTCGCGCGGCGGATCGCGATGTTGACTGACGTACCTTTTGGCCCCCGCAACTTGCGCACAGCCTGCTCGGTGTTCCAGCCCTTGGTCGCCTCGCCTTCAATCAGGACGATGACGTCTCCGCGGCGGAGCCCCTTCTGATATGCCGGCGATCCCTCGAACACATTGAAGACGGTGACGTCCCCGCCGACGACGTTAATGGTGATGCCGAGGCCGTAGTAACGGCCCTCCTGACGCTCACGCATCTGGGCAAAACTGCGCGGGTCCATGAAGCTCGAATGCGGGTCGAGCGTCTGGAGCATCCCGGTAATGGCGCTGTAGACCAGCCGATCGGTCTCGTATTCGCCCACATACTTGTCTTCGACGGCCTTCAAGGCGGCGGTAAAGACCTTGTATTGGTCGGGCACCTGGTCCTGAGCGGACAGGGCAGCCCGGCCGAACAGGCCCCCGACGAGGGCACACACCGCGATGATGGTGAACGCAGCCGATAGCGAGCGGACACGCATATATTCTCGAATGTACACCCTCACCTTGACCCCGTCCAGACCGGATTTCTATAATCGCATGAGGTACTTACGTAGGGACGACGCTTGTGCCGCCCCCGCGGTTTCAGGACCCTTGTGCCGGGTAGCCCCCGGCTGGAGCAGTTCCTATGTTTGGTTCCATTGGCATGCCGGAGTTGGTCATCATCCTGGTGATCGCTCTAATTATTTTCGGGCCGCGCAAGCTGCCCGAGCTCGGCCGCTCACTGGGCAAGAGCCTGGGTGAGTTCAAGAAGGCGTCGAACGAGCTCCGCTCAACGCTCGAAGAAGAAGTGAGGATCGAAGAGCAGAGGGAAGAGCGCGCGAAGATGGAGGCCGAGCAGAAGTCGGCCATCGATGCGGCAAAGACTGGGGCACCTGCGACTGACGTCGCGCCTGAGCCCTCCGAGTCTGTCAGCCGCACCAACACCAGCAAGCACGCGTAACCGCTATGGCGCTCGTGCCGTTTCCCAACAAGGCCCGCACGCCGGCGCCGGATGACGATCCCGACTGGGACGACCACGATTCCGACGATGCCACCGGCGGCAAGATGTCCTTCCTGGATCATCTTGACGAACTGCGCCGCCGAATCATCTATGCGTTGGTCTCGATCCTCGTCGGCTGCGGCGTTGCGTTCTTCTGGGTCGATAAGATCTTCTGGTTCATCTTCAAACCGATGCAGGCGGCACTGCCGCCCGGGCAGACGCTGATCTACACGGAGCCCGGCGAACAGTTCTTCCTGCTGTTCAAGATCGCGCTGATGGCCGGGCTCATCATCGCGTCGCCGGTGGTGTTCTCGCAGCTGTGGCTGTTCATCGCCCCCGGGCTCTACGCCCGAGAGAAGAAGCTGGCGATCCCATTCGTGCTCATGGGCACGTCGCTCTTCGTCGGTGGGGCGGCCTTCTCGCACTACAAAGTGTTTCCAGCCATCTGGAAGTTCTTTGCCACCTCGTCGATCGATTTCGTGACGTTCATGCCGCGCATCGAGCCGGCCTTCTCCTGGTATCTGCGACTCATGCTCGGAGTCGGCGTGACGTTCCAGGTGCCGACGGTGGTGCTGTTCCT
>JBKPRH010000359.1:0-7708 GCA_046765795.1 Acidobacteriota bacterium
CCCCAACTGCATGCCGTCAGGCGACGGGACGGGCAGTCCGTCAAACCCATCGGAGTAGGTGACGCGAACAGGCTCTTTCTTCCCGTCGATGTCCACCAGGAAGATTTCGAAGTTCTCGAAGCCGAGCTTGTTGGACGCGAAGAGCACGTACTGACCCGACGGGTGAATGTACGGCGCCCAGCTCATCGCGCCGAAGTCGGTGATCTGTCGCTCGTCGCTGCCATCGAGGTTCATCGTGCGGACGTCGGCAATGAGCCCGGCCTCGTCGAACCGACGCCAGATGATCCGCTTGCCATCGGGAGAGAAGAAGGGCCCGCCGTCGTAACCCGGCACGTTGGTGAGGCGCTTCGGTCCCGAACCGTCCGCGTCGGCTCGCATGATGTAGATCTCGGCGAAGTAGCTGGGGTCGGTGTCGAGCTGCTTCTGTTCAGCTGCTGAGAGCGGACGCTCGTACGCCTGGCGCGTCGAGGAGAAGACGATCCACTGACCATCAGGCGAGTAGCTGGCTTCGGCGTCGTAGCCACGCTTGTTCGTCAGACGACGGAGCATGCCGGTTTTCGCGGAGCGGACGTAGAGCTCCATTTCGGGGTCGTAGTCCCACGAATAACGCCGCTCTTTACCGGATGCACGAAATGCGAGTTCCTCGTCCTGCAGCTGCTTCGATCGCGGATCGTGATGCGTGGAGGCGAAGAGCACATCGCCGGTCTCGGGATTGATGAACGAACACGTCGTCTTGCCGATGCCTGGCGAGATGCGCTTGACGTCGCCGCTGGCCATGTCCATCAGATAGATCTGATAGAAGGGGTTGCCCGGCTCGCGCTCGCTCTGGAACACGAGCTGACGGCCGTCCTTCGACCAATACCCCTCGCCGGCACGTCGCCCTTCAACCGTGAGACGACGAATTCGAGTCAGGAAGTCCCGCTCGCTGAGCGCCGCTCGCTCCGCGAGCGGGCTCTGTGCCTCGAGACTCGCGAGCAGGCCCACCCCGACCGCAGCCGCACTCAGGAAACAAACAATCGCCAGCGCCGGACGTCTAAGAGAACAAGCCATCGGTATCCATAATTTATTACCATTCCTACAGGTGCGGCTGCCCAAACTCACTCTGCCGTCGATCCGGCGCCTGCCGATTCCGCCGATTCCACGACGGGCCAAGATCGTTCTCGGCGTGGTCGCCGCCGTTATCACGGTCATCGTCGGCACATGGACGGTGCGGCATGCCTGGTCGATTTACCGCCTGAATCGCGGGGTCGGCGACACGGTTTTCTACGACGCGGCGGACCGGCCGTGGTTCCGTCTCGACGAGCAGCGGCGCGACGTGCCGCTCGAGCAAATCTCGACCTACTTCAAGGATGCGGTGATCGCCGTTGAGGATCACCGGTTCTACCTGCACCCCGGGATCGATCCGATCGCGCTGACGCGTGCGACGTTCTACAACCTCCGCTCCGACAGCACGCAGGGTGGCAGCACGGTCACGCAGCAACTTGCGCGCACGCTGTATCTGTCGAACGCCAAGACGTACTTCCGCAAAGGGCAGGAAGCCGTACTCGCGGTGATGCTCGAGATTTTTCTGTCGAAGCGCGAGATCCTGCAGCTGTACCTCAACCGGGTGTATCTGAGCGGCGGCATCTACGGCGTCGAGACGATGTCGCGAAAGATGTTCAAGAAGCCGGCATCTGATCTCACGCTCGGAGAGGCAGCGCTCATTGCCGGCATCATCCGTGCGCCTGCGTCGTACTCGCCCTGGACGCATCTGGATGCCGCCCGTCGGCGCAGTTTCGTTGTCCTGCAGCGCATGCGCGAGGAGAAGAAGATCACTCCCGAGCAGGAGCAGATGGCGCGTGCCGAGCGGATTCAGGTTCAGCCGCTGTCGTCAGTGTCGAGCGCGCGTCACGGCTACGCCAAGGAATTCCTGCGGCAGCAATTCCGCGACATCTACGGCGGCGACAACCCTCCCGACTGGAAAGTCCATACGACGTTCGTTCCCGAGATCCAGGATGCCGCCGAGATCGCCGTGCGCGATGGATTACGTCGCATCGGTCGTAACGACTTGCAGGCAGCGCTCGTCGCCATCGATCCGCAGTCGGGCAATCTGCTGGCGATGGTCGGCGGATCCGATTTCACGGTGACGCCGTTCAATCGCGCGGTGCGCAGCAAGCGTCAACCGGGCTCGGCCTTCAAACCCTTTGTCTACGCGGCAGCGCTCGAGACTGGTCTGTCGCCGGTCTCGACCATCAACGGACTACGACAAGTCGCGGTGCAGGCACCCGAAGGCGTCTGGATTCCGCGTGACGAGCGCGCAACGGGGCAGGACTCGATGACGCTCCGCGAGGCGCTGCTCGAATCGAACAACGCGGCCGCCGTGCTCTTGCAGCAGCGCGTCGGTTCACGACCGGTACTGCGTCTGGCCAATGACCTCGGTGTGACCGAGCAGCCCGACGTGCCCTCGCTCGCGCTCGGCAGCGGCCTGGTCAGCCCGATCGATCTGACGGCCGCCTATGCGGTGTTTCCCAACATGGGCTATCGCGTTCGTCCGCGCGGCATTGTGTCGGTCGTCAACGCAAACGGCAGCACCGTGCATCAGATGCACATCGAGCGCGAACAGATCCTCTCTGGGCCGGTGTCGTTCCAGATGGTCTCCATGCTCGAGGACGTGGTGCTCCGTGGCACCGGCGCTGGCGTGCGTGCGCAGGGCGTGAGAGGGGAGATCGGCGGCAAGACCGGCACGACGAGTGAGAACCGCGACGCGTGGTTCGTCGGCTTCAATTCCTCCGTCGTCGTCGGTGTGTGGGTCGGATTCGATCAACCGCAGAAGATCTTCGAGGGCGCCTCGGGCTCACGAGTCGCGCTGCCGATCTGGGCGGACTTCATGCGCCGAACCGCGCGGCGCCTGCCAGCCGGTGGCTTCGAGCCGCCCGACGATTTGCGGCAAGAGAAGATCTGCATGCTGTCGTATCGCCGCGCGCTTGATGGATGTCCGAGCTACACCGAGTACTTCAAAGAGGGCGACTCGGTCCCGACACAACTCTGCCAACTCCACCAGGGCAGTCTCCAGCAACGCGCGGAGCGCGCGCTTCAAGGACTGTTCGGCGCGATCGGCAAGAGCATCCGAGGCATCTTCAAGCGATGAGTGCGGGGAAGCCCGAGGTCAACCGCTGCTGGTGGTGCGGGACCGATCCTCTCTACGTCGGCTATCACGATCGTGAGTGGGGGAAGCCGGTCAAAGATGATCGGCGTCTCTTCGAGAAGGTCTGTCTGGAAGGTTTTCAAGCCGGCCTGAGCTGGCTGACGATCCTCAGGAAGCGCGAGAACTTCCGCCGCGCGTTCGCGAACTTCGAGATCGATCGCGTGGCGAGGTTCACCGCGCGCGACGTCACCAGGTTGCTGCGGGACGAAGGCATCATTCGCCACCGCGGCAAGATCGAATCGACGATCAACAACGCGAAGCGCGCGATTGAACTACGGAGGGAATGTGGTTCGCTGTCGGAGTACTTCTGGCGGTGGGAACCGGATCCCGCGTCGCGGCCTTCGCGCATTACGCGAGAGACTCTGATGGGTATGTCAACCTCACCAGAGTCTGTCGCGTTGAGTAAGGATCTCCGCCGGCGCGGATGGACCTTTGTCGGACCGACGACGATCTATGCGTTCATGCAGGCGATGGGCCTGGTGAACGACCACGTCGAAGAGTGCGACTTCAGCGGTCGGACAACTGGACCGACTCGCGCACCCGCTGGAACGCGTCCTCGTATACGCGCGCCTCGTTCTGCGGCGACACGCCGATAAGGAAGAGGACCCGCCCGTCATTCAGCTGCGTCGACGTCAGCGAGACCGTTTCGCGCTGACCGGTGACTTCTGACACGTTCGACAGCGTCGTGCGCAATGCATTACGACCGCTGATCCGATCGCGCGTGTAGTTGCCCGACGCGCGCAGTTGCGGATTGCCCTTCGCGAATGCCTGAATGAGCCCCTCGGTATCACGCTGCAGATTGCCGCTGCCGCGGACGTTGCTGACGCCGATCTGCAGGCCGTGCGTGAACGCCGACTGATCGCCTGACTCGATGTAGCCGCCTTCGGGCGCGAAGGTGACGCCTCCGTCCCCACCGCTGACTTCACTCCAATTCGACGGCAGGCTCAGTCGCATGAAGTTCAACGGCTGTGACGTGCGAAACGAATTTGACGGCGGCGGCACATTGATCGGTTCTCGTCTCGCGACGGTCGTCGGGTTCGATCGCGCTTGCCCCTTGGCGATCTGCTCGGCAGTGTAGGCCGGCGGCATGCCGGCGAGCCGCTGGTGGATCTCCGGGAACTGTCCCGTGTTGGCATTGCCCTGAACGCGCAGCGATTGGGCTTCCTTCATGATCGCGTTGTAGCGGTTGCCCGGGTCGGGGTGGCTGCTCAGCCACTCGGGACCGCGCGATCCGCCCTCTTCCGCGAGGGTCTTGAACATGTTCGCCATCTCACGCGGCTCGTATCCGGCGCGCGCGAGCATCTGTGCGCCCAGGATGTCGGCCTGCGACTCGTAGGCGCGGCTGTACTTCGTGATGTACGCACCGGCCGCAATCTGAGAGCCAGTGGAGAGGATGCTGCCGGCAGTGCCTCCGATGATCGCACCGGCGATCTGTCCGAGGACGCCGCCGATCTGCGCGCCCTGTCCCGAGCTCGCCTGTGCGGTGCCATGGCGCAAGGCGACGTGCGACATTTCGTGCGCCATCACGCCAGCGACTTCACCCTCGGTCTTCGCGGCTTCGATCATGCCGCGATTGAGGAACATCGGCCCGCCGGGCAGCGCGAATGCGTTGATGTCTTTCTGGTTCACGACGTCGAACGTGTACGTGAACTCAGGATGCTGGAACTCGGGCGGCACTGCCTGGGCCAGTCGCTGACCGATCCGTTCGACGTAGTCGTCAACACGCCCGTCGTTGAGCATCGGCAGTTCCTTTTTGGCCTGCGCCGCTGCCTCACGTCCGACCTTCACGTCTTCGGCGACGGTGTATTTGTTCTTGGGCGCAACGATCCTGGTCTGGGCGACGGTAAGTGTCGTGAGCGACAGACTCAACGTGAGCGCCGCAGCCATTCGTGCGCGTCGTCTAGAGAGGAGGAATGCTTTCATGCTGACAAGGTAAAGCAAGGACGCGGCCAAACGCAAAGCGGGTCAGTATCGGATGACCACACCCACCGTAAAACGCCAAAAACTCACGCGTGGACCCACATCGCCGAAGTCACTCGGCTCGCGCTCGAAGGTTCGGAAGTGGCGTAGCTCGAACCGGACACCTGTCCGCCGAGTGAGGAAGCCGATTGCCCCGCCGCCCACGTTGAAGCCCATCGAATTGTCATCGATAGGCGACTGGAGGTCGTAGGTGATGCCCGAGTGGATCAATCCGACTCCGCCGATCGCATAGGGGCGCAGCGAGTATTCGCTGACACTCAACGGCACCGCCACTATCACGCTGCCGCTCAACGTGAAGAGCTTGCTGCTCTGAATATCGCTGCCGGGACGCTCGACCTTGAAGAAACTCGGCGAGTACGCGAATTCGCCTTCGACGCCGAGGAGTCCGGCACTCAGCCAGCTCGCCGAGCCGCCGAAGATGACGTGTTTCGAGCTCTCGTCCGGCTCAGCGCCGATGTTGAACACGGTCTCCCGAGCAAACGTACTGCCGATGAACGGCACGAAGATAGAGTCGGCCCGGGTCGCTCTGGGGAAACCGCACAGGACGACGAGCAACAGAGTCGCGATCGTCGCTGCGCGCGCGGTCAGGTTCAAGGCAAGAAGGCTTGCAGGAAGGTCCGGGCGAAGATGGATGTCGTCACATCGCCGGCCTCCAGCCCGAAAGGTGCGGTCAACCCGTCGCTGTTGGCGAGAAGAATCAGCGTCAGCTGCCGATTCGGAACTTTCACGATGAGCGCTGAATAGGCGTTGTCGACGACACCGAACTGCCAGGCGATCGGTTCGGTCCCTTTGTATGCCTGCACGAACCAGCCGAGTCCGGTGGGAAGCGCCCGGCCGTTGGCGAAGGCCTGCGACAGCGCATAGACGCGTGTCGCCGGGGCGAGGAACCCGTTGTCATACGCCAGATCAAATTGTGCGAGGTCGAGCGCGCTCGACACGACGCCTCGTGCGAAGTCGACGCGAGTCGGCGTGAACTCGCCGTTGCGGACCGGCCGGCGATTGACCATGCGATAGGGAATCGCCATTTGCCGGAGGATGTCGCTGTATCGCGCCAGTCGTCCCGGTTCGAACATCGCGATGTCATCGGCGGTCGGCGCGTTCAGCGTCTGGCCCGGGACCGAATTGATCATCGCCAGGAGATCGAACAGTTCATGTCCGAGGAGCTGCGGATACTTGCCGCCGGCGCACTCTTCGATCACTCCGGTCAACGCCGAGAGGCGAGCCGGTGCGTAGCGAAAGATCTTCTCAGGCGCGGTGTGACTCAAAAGCTCGCCGACCGTCGTCTCCGTTTCCGGATACGCGGGTGTCCAGCGGATCACACGATCGGTGACTTCGAGGTAACTCTGATCCACACACTTTCGCAGCAGCAGCGTCGTACCGAGCGTTTGTGCGAGTGAGCCGATCGCATAAGGCGTGTCGGCTCGTGCGGGGACGTTGCCCTCGATATCCTGTTTGCCGAATCCGCTCGACCAGGCGATCCTGCCGTCCTGAACGATGGCCGCTGATATAGCAGGGATGCCTGCTTCAATGCGCAGCGACTCGAGCGTACGCGCAAAGAGCTCGTACGGCAGACTCTGGGCAGAACTCGGCTGTTCGAAGACAGCGACACCGGTCAGCACACCGAAGAGGAGGCCGAGGATTCGCACTCTGTGGATGGGCTATCAAGCCCTGCAGAATGATAGCACTGCAGACGAGAAGAATAACGACAGCGGATCGTCGATGTGCTACATTGCTTGCGCGACTGCGTGATGCGGCCCGTTTCTGCACGCCTCTTGCCGCTTGTCGGCCTCATGGCATTGGTATTTCTCGCCAGTGTCGCTCCGTCGTACGCCCAAGCACCTCAGACGTTGCGTGTGGTCCCGCTGGTGAAAGACAGCCAGGTGCTCGTCTCGTTCGAACTGGTCAACGGCCTGACCGACGAGGTCAGAGCAGCCATTCAGAGCGGTCTCACGACGACATTCACCTACACCATTGAATTGCGCATGGATGTGCCTGCGTGGGTCGATCGAACGATTGGCACCGCTACCATCGCGAGCAGTGTCGAGTACGACAATCTCAAGCGTCAGTACATGATGGGGCTGCGGATCGACGGACGCACCGAAGAATCAAAGACCACGACGGACGAGAACGAAGTCCGGCAGTGGATGACGACCGTCAAGCATCTCGCGCTGTTCAAGACGGGGATGCTCGAACCCAATCGCGAGTACTACATTCGCGTGAGCGCGACGGCCAAACCGAGCAACGGCTCATTCATGTGGCCGTTCGGCAGCGGCACGTCGGCACAGGGCAAGTTCACCTTCATCCGCTAGCACGTCCTTCAAGTCAGTTCCGTAACTCACCCGCGGATTTCGTACGCGCGCGTCGTCGTGCGCCGTGCAATCAGTTCACTTTTTGTCCGGCACCGCCACTTTGTGTCAATCCGGCCGTCCTGTCGGATGGCGGAAAAAACCCGCAGCTGCACATGCATGCCTGTGCTGCTACATCTGACGCGCTGTGGCGACAATCCTGCACTAGACGGAGACCGAGAGGAGGATGGTCCTGTGG
>JBKPRH010000360.1:0-12047 GCA_046765795.1 Acidobacteriota bacterium
ACATTTGTGGTGGGCTCGTGGGCGGAGCATCTCCGGCAGCATGCCCGCCTGACGCAGGCTGATCGCCGGCTCGAGGATCGCGTGGCCTCGCTCGTACGTGACCAGCCGCGAGTCCACCACTTGATCGACGCACGGCGAGCCACGACACACGTGCGAACGGGATTCCCAGGCCGATAGGTTTCGCCTGGCTCGATCGCGTCAGGCGTGGGCGAACGCTCGCGCGAAGGTCGTGAGGTCGCGAGGACATCCAATACGAACGTATCGTCGATACCTTCGTCTGATGGATCACATGCCTCGCATCTGATGTCATGGCGCCGAGAGAACACCGCATCAGCGCCGCGACGAACTGGTGAAAGAGGCATCGTATGAGACGAATTGTTTTTGTGCTGGTGGCCGGTGCCGCGTTGACCGGCCTCCTCGCGTCTGTCGCTGGCGGAATCGTAAAGGCGGCTCAAGCGGCCGCACCGATCTTTGTAAAAACGGTTCCACCCGGCTACCGTGACTGGAAGGTGGTCTCCGTCGCTCACGAGGCTGGCGACCTCAACGACATTCGTGCCGTTCTGGGGAATGACATCGCGATCAAGGCGTATCGGGAGGGCAAGCTTCCGTTTCCGGAAGGCGCAATAGTTGGCCGAATAGCCTGGCGCTACGTCGCCTCTGAGGAAAACAACAAGACCTTTGGCCGTGAGCAATCTTTCGTAGCGGGCTCACCCACCGACGCCTACCTTCAATTCATGGTCAAGGACTCAAAGAAGTACGCTGCGACGGGAGGCTGGGGGTACTCGTCATTTGATCAGGACGGGAAACCGACGGAAGAGGCGGCGATGACGACGTGCTTCCCCTGCCACCAAGCTATCAAAGACCGCGACTTTGTCTTCAGCCGTTCCGCACGTTGAACCGGAACCGAAGACACCGGCTCACCTCGCGGTAACCGGCGTCGATCTCTCCGAGCATCGCTTGAACTCCTGGTCCCACCAGTCGGTCACGAGCGCTGCGTATTCGTCGGCGGCGTCCTCCCAAACGAAGTGGCCGGCATCGAGCAGATGAAGGTCGCTGTGCGGCAGCCGTTCGTGGAGGTACTCGGCGTTGACGGGTGGGACCACCGTGTCTCTGCGGCCCGCAATGATCCGCACCGGCGTCTGTATGTGAGGCAGGAGATCACGCAGTATTTCGAGCTCCGTCGGGTAGGACTGCACGTAACGGATCGACTGTGCGAATCGATCGCCCTCGTACGACGCGAGATAATCTTCGCGGGCCGCGTCAGTCAGCGTGTAGCGCTCGAGCGTCTCAATCGCGCGATGGACGATCTCGCGGCCACCGATACGGCGATACGGCTCGAGGTCTGCGGCCAATACCCATTCGCGCAGCGGGTCTCCCAGTTGAAGCGGAACGGCCGTGCCGCCGGTACCGACAATGAGGCTGAGAAAGCGATCGGGGTGTGTCGCCGCGGCGAACAGCGCTGCAGAAGTGCCGACGTCCGGCGCGACGATATGCGGCTTCTGGAGCTGAAATGCGTCGGTCACGTGAACGATGAAATCGCCCATCGCCCGCGGCGTCATCAACGCCTCCTTCCACTCGGAAAAGCCAAATCCCGGCAGGTCGATCGCGACGAGATGGGTGTTGTCCGCCAGCCGTGACCAGATGCGCTCGTAGGCAAACACGCTCTCGGGCCATGGACTCAGTAACAGCGCATCAGTGTCTTGCCGATCACTCTCGACGTATCGTATGAACACACCGTCGACAAGACGAAATGACAGCTTCCCGGCAAATACACTCAGGGGCTGCGCTGGTCGGTGCGTCATGACAACTCTCTCCGTTCTTTGCGTCATACGTCCTTCACGCGTCGTCTACGCGTTGGCGTGCTAACGCGGCGTTCGGCCAGTGGCTTGATCCAACTCGGCGGCTGCTTGCACGTAGTCCAGCCGCGATTGCAGCAGGAGCGCCTTGGCCTCGAGCTCCTGGGCGAGCGACGATGCAGCCATTGAGCGAAGAGCGGCGCCTCGCGTCAGCTGCTCCGACGCGACTCGACGGGATTCCGCTCGCAGCGTCACGAGCTCCTGAGACACGGCTACCATCTGGCGCGTTCGTTCGAGCTTGTTGTACGAGGTCGATACGCGCAGTTCAATCTCGTCTCCGAGCCGCGCCAGGTTTTCCTTCGCCTGCGCGAGCTGGGCACGCTGCGCAGCCACATTCGAGCGTCTCTTGCCCCCGTCGAACAATTCGTATGTGAGGTGAATGCCCACCGTCGCGAAGCGGGGGGCCAGAAACGGCACGTTGTTCTGGAAACTGTAGCGCGCGTAGGCCTCGATATCCGGCACGAAGTCGTATTGCGCCAGCCGCACGGCGGCCTCTGCTTTTTCGACCGTTGCCCGGGCTTCTGCGATCTCGGGGTGCGACTCGAGCGCAACCCTGATGCACGCCTCGCGTTCGCAGCCTCCCGGTGCCTCGGTGACTGCTGGGTCGAGCGTCACTGCGGTTCCGAGCGGCAGACCGATCGCATCGTTGAACTGCATGTGAAGATCTGAGAGCTGGAGATCGTTGCTCAGGAGCTCCTGTCTTGCCTGGAGCGACTGAGCCCGGCTCTCGATCAGATCGGCCTCGAGCGCGCTGCCGTACTTGACCATCTGCACGCGCTCGGTTTGTAGGGCGTTGGATGCCTCCATCTTGGCCAGAATCGCGTTGCGCTGTGCCTCCGCAATCAGTATCCGGTAGTACAGCCTGTGGACCTGGAGCGCGATGTCATTCTCGGTTTTGCGTGCCTTTCCACGCGCCGCTGCCACTCCAGCGCGCGCCACGTCATTGGCCGCGTTGATCTTCAGCAACTCCGTGAGCGGCTGGACGATCCCAAACCCAGTGCTAACGAAGCTCAGCCCGCCCTGATTGAGGATCAATGACTCCGGAGGAATGAGATTGCTGCCGGCGCGACCGAGCCCACCGGCGGGAATCTCAATCAGCTGCGTGTCGGACACGTGAGCTGCGTTTGTATCGTTCCGCACAGATGGAAAATATGCACTCTTCGCCACGTCCTTTATGTGCTCGTGCTCCTCGAGCTCCAGTCCGGCGAGCCGCACGACATGATTGCGCTGCAGCGCCAGTTCCACAGCTTCGCGAAGTGTGATCAGACGAGGTGGCTGCGAGACGCTCGTCTGGCCCGCCGCTGGTGAGCCGACCAGGAAAAGAATGAAGAGGATGAGGACGATGCTTACCGGCATGATGAATTCCTCTCGGCCATTCGGAGACTCAGCTGCGCGATGTGAACGCGCCGTATCCGATCGCTGACCTGCGCAACAACGCGATCAGCACCAGCGTGCCGACACAGACCCAGACGATGAGATGGAACGCATCGATGAAGGTCAGCGTGTAGGCCTCTAAACGAATCTTGCCGTCAACGATGGCGGCTGCGCGATCAGCGGCGAGGCCACTCGACTTCGGTACCAGACCGGCGGTCACACCCCTCAACAGGTGATCGGTGATCCAGTCACCGGCTTGCACATGCAGTCCGAGCAGATTCGAGTGGAGCTTCTGGCGTTCGGCAATGAAGTAGGTCATCACAGCCACGCCAACCTGCCCGCCGAACAGACGCACGGTGTGGAAGAACGCCGAAAAGGTCAGCACTCGAAACGGGCTTTTCAGCCCGCCGGACGTGAAAGACTGCAGAATGATCGTCGAGACCAACCCGACGAAGGCGAGCGACTGCCCGACCGCCATCAGCAGTTCAGTCCGGAAGTAGTTCTCGGCAGACCAGACGGCTGTGTACTGGGCGTTCATCAGGCATGCCGCCGCAATCCCGGCGAATCCGAGGCCCATCACCAGGCGCGAGTCGACGCCCTTGTTCAGGAGATGCGCCGCGAAGAACGCGAGCACCAACTCGGGCACGGCCGTCCACAACACCGCGGGTGCGTACTGACCGGCGTCGAGGCCGCGTACCGACAGCGACTGCGGGATCACGACAATGGTCGCAAGCAGGACAAAGCGAAACGACATGAGTGCCGCGCCGAGCAGGATCGTGTTCCATTGACCGAGGTATGGCACATCGACGAACGGATTCGGCCGGCGCAGGCGGAGAACGATCGCACAGACCACCAGGAAGGTGCCTGCCGTGACGAGACCGTTGAAGACGCCCGAACGCCACCAATCCAGCCGCTGCCCCTGGTCGATGGCCGCAAACAAGAGCGCGGCGCCGGCGCTGGCGAAGAAGAATCCGACGAAGCTTGGCTTACCCGTCGAAGACTGCGCCTTGGGCGATGCCGGAATACCCTTATAGATGCACGCCATCATCACCGGCGTGATGAGAGCCGAGGTCCAGAACATCCACGCCCACGACAGGTGATCACGACAGAAGCCGTAGAGCGCAGGCGCAAAATTGACCGCGCCCTCGACAGACGTGGCGTAGAGCGCGAGGGTGAGCGCCAGATATCGAAGCGGGACGTTGCGAAGCGCAAAGGTCAACGTCAACGGATAGAACGTCCCCGAGCTCAGACCCGCGATCACTAACAGCACGATCAAGAGACGGTAGTCGTGAACGAGCGGCAGCACAGCCGAAACGGCCGTGAACACACCTGCGCTCACCAGCAGAATTCGCCGAGGTCCGGCCAGGGCGCCGAGGTAGACCGTGAAAGGCCCGATGAACATCAGTGCCACGTTGAACGCGCTTCCGATCCAGGCGCCCTGGTCGAAGCTAATGCCGACGTTGCCTTTGAGGTCGGCGAGACCGAGGCCGAGCAACCGGGCCGCCAGCGACACGATCCCCGCGCCGAGGACGACGCCGATGACGCCGAACACGGGTGTGTGAGACAAGTCGGAAGGCAAGGCGGCGGCGAGAGCGGACACACCATCCTGATGCTCAGGCCGAGCGTTCGGCGTCGTCGTCGCGGTCATCGCGGCTCGCCTACTTTCGCGTTCGGATCGTCACCACCGCAGAGAGGCCTGGGCGCAACCGCCCCTTGTCAGTCGCGTCATCGAGCACGATCTTCACCGGCACCCGCTGCACCACCTTGGTGAAATTGCCGGTGGCGTTGTCCGGAGGCAGGAGCGCGAACTGCGATCCACTCGCTGGAGCGATGTCGAGCACTTTTCCGTGAATGACCTCACCGGGAAACACGTCGATACGAATGTCCGCGGGGTCTCCCACTCTGAGGTTGGTTAGTTGAGTCTCACGAAAGTTGGCTTGCACCCACCGCGTGTCGGCGACGAACGGAATCACTTGCGTGCCAGGCGACACCAGTTGTCCGGGTCTCACTTGCCGTTCTCCAACGGTGCCATCGGCGGGAGCGACGATACGGGTGTAGCCCAAGTTGATCTCCGCCGCGTCGAGTGCCGCGAGTTTGGCTTGAAGGTCGGCGCGGAGCTGCAGCTCCTGAGACTCCAGCACTGTTTTCGTGCGACGTTCGGTCTCGACTGCCAGCTCATTGCTGCGGAGCAGCGTGCGCGCCTGCGTCAGATCGGCCTCACGACTGCTCGCCTGCGCACTGAAGCGCTGCTCATCGGCGACGGCCGCTTCCACTTTCTGCTGCGTCGTCGACGCCGCCGACAAGAGCGCTTCTTGCCGGTTACGTTCGGCGCGTGTTCGGGTGAGGTCCGCGGCGACGGACTCTTTCCCGGCGAGCGCGGCGGCGATTTGCGCATTCGCCTGATCGATGCCGGCACCCGCCCGCTCGACACGCACATCCTGGAGCTCGCGCTGACGCCGATTGTTCTCGAGCGCCGCTTTCGCCGCGTCGACAGCAGCCCTGGCTTGCGCGACTTGCGCCCGATAGTCGTCGTCCACCAACCGAATCAGCTCGTCGCCTTTGTGCACGGATTGGTAGTCAGTCACGGCCACGTCGCGGACGAGACCCGCGACTTTTGTGCTCAGCGGCGTGAGATCGCCGCGCACGTACGCGTCATTCGTCACCTGCTCGACTCGCGCGCCCTCCCATGCATTCCAGTTGCGGGTCATCGTGACGACGATGGCCCCTGCCAGCAACAACACCGCGATTGGCGTTCCAAACTTCTGTGACTGCACTTTCAGCCACGTGGTGGTCCTCGCCCTGATCTGGACGAAGCGTGCTGGCGCGGGAACTGTCAGGTCTTCGGGCATAGCGAACGTGCTCCGTCATTCAAACAGTTCCACGATCGCGAGCAAATCTCTCGCCGCCGCCGAGTGACGTCCGCAGAGGTGTGCGAGACCGTCGCTGCCTGCTGATGTGCGTGCACACACACACGGGTGCTCAGGGACGCGCAAGCTGGATGCGAGGGAATCACCCCAACAACGGGGTTGTCCATGCCGCGATCCATCGTGGCCTCGGAAGCACCAATACCTTGGTGTGATCGATACCAACGTGTGATTGATGGACGGCGCCGCATCGTCCATTCTCCTCAACGCGCATCGAGAGAGGCCCGCAAAGAAGACCAGCCCTCGTTGTTGAGGTGATTTATGAGTGCACTAGCAGCAACCGATGTCTCAGACCGCCAACATCACGGACTCTGGACACCAGCGAGGAGATCGGAAGCCACCCGTCGTGCCTCGATCTCCTCGATCGAGGATGCCAGCGAGGCCGATGCCCCCCTCGGCAACTCGGATGCCTGGAGAGAATTGATCAGGCGCGCGGCGCGAGTGGCAGCCACCGACATGACGACGTGCCTCCAAGGCGAATCGGGCACCGGCAAAGAAGTCATTGCTCGGTTTATCCACCGGCGGTCGCCGCGACGGCACGGCCCGTTCGTCGCGATCAATTGCGCGGCGCTGCCGGAGCAGCTCCTCGAGTCCGAGCTGTTCGGTTTCGAGCGTGGCGCGTTCACGGGCGCGCAACAGCCCAAGCCCGGCCAGATCGAACTCGCGGCCGGCGGCGTGCTATTCCTTGACGAAATCACCGAGATGTCGCCAGCGGCGCAGGCGAAGTTCCTGCGCGTGCTTCAGGAGCGCGAGTTGCTCCGGCTGGGGGGCACGCGGCCCATCCGCATCAACGTGCGTATCATCGCGGCGACCAACCGCGATCTCTACGATGCGGTTGAGCATGGGCAGTTCCGGGCCGACCTCTACTACCGTGTGAACGTCTTCGACATTCGCCTTCCGCCACTCCGCGAGCGGCGCAACGACATTCTGCTCATGGCCACCAGCTTTCTCCGCGAGTTTGGCGCCACAGCGACATTGACGCCAGCGGCAATGGAGGCGCTGCGCCGTCACGACTGGCCCGGCAATGTCCGCGAGCTGCGAAACGTGCTCGAGCGGGCAGCGATCCTGTGCGACGGACCGTTCATCGACGCCGAGCATCTCTCGCTGTCCACCAGAGCGGATGTTCCACCGTTGAGCAGCACCGATCTCGGCGTTCTCGAACGACAGGCGATCGAGCAAGTCATGCGCGAAACCAGTGGGAACAAAGTGAAGGCGGCCAAGCAGCTCGGGATCACGCGCACGCAGTTGTATGGCCGGCTCCGGAAGTACGGCTTCGAGAGCTGATCGATTGCCCTCCTCTTTCAGTTGATCGGATTGCGCTGTGGCCGACGCGATCGCCGTGCTCAACGGCGGCTCCTCGAGCCTCAAGTTCTCGCTGTTCTCGGCACGCAGCGACGACCTCGACCTCCAGGTACGCGGGCAGGTCGAAGGCATCACCACTGCCCCCCACTTCATCGCGAAACGGCGTGACGGAACGGATGCGATCGATCCATCGTGGCGCAGCGGCACGACGCTCGGCCACGACGGAGCCCTCGATCAGGTGATTGCCTTCCTGCGGGCTGAGCTCGGCGGCGATCGCCTCGTCGGCGTCGGCCATCGCGTCGTCCACGGGGGACTCGACTACGCACGGCCGGTGGTCGTCGACGCGACCGCGATCGCCGCACTCGAGGCGCTGATTCCGCTCGCCCCGCTGCATCAGCCTCACAACCTCACGCCGATGCGGCGGCTGCGCGAGCGGACGCCCGACGTGCGACAGGTTGCCTGCTTCGATACCGCGTTCCATCGCACGAACCCGGATCTCGCACAGCGTTTCGCGCTGCCGGCGGGGTTTCACGAGGCGGGCGTGCGGAGATACGGCTTCCATGGGCTGTCGTACGAGTACATCGCTTCGGTACTGCCACAGTTCGATGCCCGGATCGCATCGGGCAGGACGGTCGTGCTGCATCTCGGCAACGGCGCGAGCATGTGCGCGATGGACGCGAGTCGCAGCGTGGCGAGCACCATGAGCTTTACCGCGGTCGACGGGCTGATGATGGGTACGCGATCGGGCTCACTCGATCCCGGCGTGGTTCTGTACCTCATGGATCAACGTGGCATGGATGTACGCGCCGTGGAGAACCTTCTCTACAACGAGTCGGGACTGCTCGGCGTATCGGGGATCTCCAGCGACATGCGCACGCTGCTCGCCTCGAGCGATCCGCGAGCGCGGCTTGCCATCGATCTGTATTGCTATCGCATCCGTCGCGAGCTCGGGTCGCTCGCGGCCGCCCTCGGTGGATTGGACGCGATCGTCTTCACGGGCGGCATCGGTGAACACTCCGCGGTCATCCGCGAACGCGTCTGTCGCGATGCCACCTGGCTGGGCGTCGAGCTCGACGCAGCCGCGAATGCTGCCGGCGGGCCCTGCATCAGCACGCCGACTGCCCGAGTCTCGGCATGGTCGATCCCGACGAACGAAGAACTCATGATCGCCCGGCACGCCCGCCGGCTGCTTCGGTGACCGGGCCGCCTAGGGCGGCCCCTACGTACTATCGCCACTTCCACTGATCAAACTCGGGCTTGTCGACGCCGTATTTGTAGGCGTAGTTCTGACAGTCGATCTGCATGTTGCGAAACTTCTCTTTTGCGTGCGCGCCGGCGACTCGCAGCCGCGGCACGTGATTGATGACGTCGATTGCCAGACTGAAGCGGTCGATGTGATTGCGAATGGCGAGATCAAGAGGCGTGTTGATGCTGCCCTTTTCTTTGTAGCCGCGCACGTGCAGGTTCACGTGATTGGTGCGCCGGTAGGTGAGCCGATGGATCAACCACGGATATCCGTGGAAGTTGAAGATGATCGGTTTGTCCACGGTGAACAGGCCGTCGAAGTCAGGGTCCGACAGACCGTGTGGATGCTCCGTCGAAGGCGCCAGCTTCAACAGGTCGACGACGTTGATGAAGCGGATCTTGAGATCGGGAAAGTGCTCTCGCAGCATCGCGACTGCGGCGAGCGCTTCGTTGGTCGGGATGTCACCGGCACACGCCATCACAACATCCGGCTCCGATCCTTCGTCATTGCTCGCCTCGGCCCAGATACCGAGACCTTTCGTGCAATGTTGGATGGCCTCTTCCATCGTCAGGTATTGCAGGTGCTTCTGCTTGTCCGCGACGATCACGTTGATGTAGTCGGTGCTCTTCAGGCAGTGATCGGCCACCGAGAGCAGACAATTCGCATCGGGTGGCAGGTAGACACGACACACGTCTGGACTCTTGTTCAAGACCAGGTCGATGAAACCGGGATCCTGATGTGTAAAGCCGTTGTGGTCCTGGCGCCAGACCGTCGAGGTGAGGAGGAGGTTGAGCGACGAGACCGGCGAGCGCCACGGCAGCTCACGGCAGGTGGCCAGCCACTTGGCGTGCTGGTTGAACATCGAGTCGATGATGTGGGCGAACGCTTCGTAGGTCGAGAAGAAGCCGTGCCGGCCACTGAGCAGATATCCTTCGTACCATCCTTCGAGCGTGTGCTCTGAGAGCATCTCGAGCACGCGGCCATCCGGCGACAGCTCACCGCCGTCGGCGTCTTCCGGCAAATAGTCCGCGAGCCACAGCTTCTTGCTCACTTCGTAGATCGCGTCGAGCTTGTTGGACGTGGTCTCGTCGGGGCCGAAGACGCGGAAGTTCGTCGTGTTCTGACGTGTGATGTCGCGCAAGAAGCGTCCCAGCGGCCGCGTGTTCTCGGCCGAATCTTGCCCGAGCTTGTCGACCGTGACGGCGTAGTCCTGAAAGTCCGGGATACGAAGCGGCTTTCGCAGCAACCCCCCATTGGCGTGAGGGTTTGCGCTCATGCGTCGCGTGCCATCGGGCGCAAGGGCTTTCAGCTCCGGGATCAGCCGACCGTTCTCGTCAAACAACTCCTCGGGCCGATAGCTGCGCAGCCAGCTTTCGAGTTGCATCAGGTGGGCGGGATTCTCGTGCAACCCTGCGAGGGGCACCTGGTGCGCGCGCCAGAAACCTTCGACCTTGTGACCGTCCACGTCCTTGGGACCAGTCCAGCCCTTCGGCGTGCGTAGCACGATCATCGGCCAGCGGGCGCGACGAGGCTCGCCGCTCGTGCGCGCCTCCTCCTGGATCCTTCGAATGTCGAGCACGCAGTCTTCCAGCGTGGCGGCCATCTTCTGATGCATGCGCGCGGGATCGTCGCCTTCTACGAAATGAGGCGTCCATCCGTAGCCGGTGAACAAGGCCTCCAGCTCCTCATGCGAAATCCGCGCGAGCAGTGTGGGGTTGTTAATCTTGTAGCCATTGAGGTGCAGGATCGGCAGTACTGCACCATCGCGAATTGGATTCAGAAATTTGTTGGAATGCCACGAGGTGGCGAGCGGACCCGTCTCAGCTTCGCCATCGCCAACGGTCACCGCGACCAGCAATCCAGGATTGTCGAAGGCGGCGCCGAAGGCGTGCGAGATGCTGTAACCGAGCTCGCCGCCTTCGTGGATCGAGCCCGGCGTCTCGGGCGTGCAGTGACTGCCGATGCCGCCGGGAAACGAGAACTCCTTGAAGAACAGACTCATGCCCTCTTCGTCCTCGGCCTTGTTCGGGTACACCTCCGAGTAGGTACCCTCGAGATACACCGGTGCCAGAACGCCCGGCGCGCCATGCCCGGGACCAGCGAGAAAGATGGCATCCAGGTCGTACTTGTTGATCACACGATTGAGGTGAACGTAGGTGAAGCTCAAGCCAGGGCTGGTCCCCCAGTGACCGAGGAGACGCTGCTTGATGTGTTCGGCTGCGAGCGGCTCACGAAGAAGAGGATTGCTGCGCAGATAGATCATGCCGGCCGCAAGGTACGTGCAGGCCCGCCAGTACGCATCTATTTTTTGAAGTTCGTCCTTCGACAGCCGCTCACTCGTCACGTCGCTGCTGTCAGTCGCCTTCGGCTGCGTCTCAATCGCTGAAGGTGTCATGAGCCTTCCTCCTAAACTTCCTGTGCGTCTGTGGGAGCGAAGAGCACGACCATCGAGCGCGCCCCTGCCCGATACACCGAACCGCCGACCCTGGGAGCGTCCTTCCAATCGACGATATCGTCCGGAGAATCGAGGAAGGTGTCGATCCAGCGTCGCCAATCATCGGGAGCCCGGTCGATCAGGACCGGCGGCAGTTCGAAATCGAGAGGCTCCCAATAGGCGTTGAGGATGGCGTGAACCGCCATTTGTTTCCCAGGTAGTGTTGGCGTGAACGTCATCGCAATGCTGTGCGAAGCGTCGCTCCAGTCCGGCTCGTACAGTTTTACGCCGTGCCATGTGACGTGTGCCTGCCGGATCACCTGGCTCAGCGGCAATCGCTCCTCGTCCACGTCTCGTAACACGCGGCTGCCGTTCAGCAGGGTCACGAAACGATGCATGTCGGGCCGCTCCGCAACCAGCCTCCAGTCGAACCAGCTCGTCTCGTTGTCCTGACAGTACGCATTGTTGTTGCCGCTCTGCGTCCGACGCACCTCGTCACCCATGAGCATCATCGGCATGCCGGCTGAGAGCATCGTCACCGCGAAGAAATTCTTGATCTGTCGCGTCCGCAGCTTCTCGACCGCGACATCATCGGTCGCGCCTTCCACGCCACAGTTCCAGCTGCGGTTGTCGTCGGTGCCGTCGCGATTGTCTTCGCCGTTCGCTTCGTTGTGTTTGCGGTCGTACGAGACGAGGTCGTTCAGCGTGAAGCCGTCGTGACTGGTGACGAAGTTGACACTCGCTTCGGGTTCACGCTGCTTGTGGTCGTAGAGCGACGGACTTCCGATCAGACGGTCCGCAAAGCGACCGGTCACGCCTTGTTCACCGCGGAAAAAGCTGCGGACATCGTCGCGGAAGCGTCCGTTCCACTCCTTCCAGCTGTCGCCGACGAAGCTGCCCACCTGATACAA
>JBKPRH010000361.1:0-18202 GCA_046765795.1 Acidobacteriota bacterium
CGCCAGGAACGTCCGCAGACAGCAAGAACGCTAGGGCTATCGCTGCCGCCGGCGGTCCCCCGACTGGCATAGTGTTCTGGGACATGTTCGGCAAGTAAAGAGTCGTCAACGGAAAGACGATGCATGAAGGGGCCCGGCGATAAGCCGGGCCTTCGTGTTTTAGGGGATCATAGGAACGTGAGCGATATCCGCGTCACTCGTGTCGTCACGCATGCCATCGCTGTGCTGACGCTGGTCGTGACGTGCGCGTCGGCGCAAAGCGATCCGAAGACGACGATGCTCGCGCGCGCGGGTTGGGACGCGCTTGCACGCAATCAGCCGGGCGAGGCGGCCGATGCGTTTCGCGAGGCGATCGCGCGGGACCCCGGGAACGCGGAACTCCATCTCGGCGCAGGAGCAGCGGCGTTCCTCGAGCGCCGCGATCAGGATGCACGGCTCGCGCTCGAGCGCGCACTCAGGCTGGATCCAAAAATGTCTCGCGCACGCGAGGTACTCGGTCTCGTGCTCTATCGAACGGGCGACGTAATGAGCGCCGTACGCGAGTACGAACGTTTGCCGAACGAGCCTGAATACGAAGAGGCCCGCGTCAGGCTCGAGCGCTGGCGACGCGAGGCCGACCTGCACAGTCGAATGACCAGCGTCGCGGGACCGTGGTTCACCGTGTCGTTCGAAGGCGAGGCTGACGCCGAACTCGCCGCTCGCGCGCGTGAATCGCTCGAACGAGCAGCGGAGCGCATTGGTCAGGTCCTTTCGACATACCCGGACAAGCAACTCTCAGTCGTCCTTTACACGACCGAACAATTTCGCGATATCACACTGGCTCCGATTTGGGCCGGCGGCGCCTACGACGGCACGATTCGCGTCCCGATGCGTGGCGCGCTCGCGAAGCCCGAGGAACTCGATCGTGTGCTCGCGCACGAATACACACACGCGCTTATACACACCCTCGCTCTGCGTAACGTTCCCACGTGGCTGAATGAAGGATTGGCGACTGCACTCGAGAAGGACGTCGCTCAGAACGATGTCAATTCCGCGAGCGAGCCATTGCCTGCCGGCGTCCTCGCCGCATTGCAGACCTCCTTCGGCAGATTCACTGGAGATCAAGCCAAGCTCGCCTACGATGCGAGCGCTCGCGCCGCTCGCCGGTTGCTCGATGAGGCCGGAGGATTTGCGGTCGCGAATCTCCTTCGTGATCTGGGACAGGGCGTCGATTTCAAGAAGGCATTTCTGCACCGGATTCAACGGTCGTTCGAGTCCTTCGAAGCCGATCTCTCGATCCCTCGCTGACCCCGCCTCGAATTCGAAAGCGTTAGTCGACCGCTCAAATTCGTCAGTCGTGGTCCCTTCCACGTAATGGCACAAAAGTGGGGCCACTTCTTCGCATCTGACGGCCTAGCATCCACTTAGCTGATTCCCTCCTCCTGGGCACAGGCGTTGCCGTTTAGCAGTCGTGAGCCGTCTGGATGTGGGCCGTCAATGGACGGGCGCGGGCGGAACGAGGAGAGAGGAAATGCGAAGAGTTATCTACGGCCTCGTGATGTCGCTGACTGTGTTCGGGGTCACGGTCACGGCGGCGCCGCCCAGAGCGACGTCGACGCCGGCATCGATTGCCTTGAATGTGCCGACGACGCAGGTCGCTGCCTTCACCGCGGCGGGCGACGCGGCGATCTGGCCAGCCCTCGGTGACTCCGTGACGTTTAGCGTGACGTTCCCGAAAACAGTGGAGAAGTACGGTCCTCGAGTGCAGGTGATGTGTTATCAGAACGGGACATTGGTCTACGGAGAGGCGGGCCCGTATTACCAGGCCTTCCTGTTGGGCAGTGGCAGCTCACCGTGGTTGAATCACAGCCCAGGACCGGCGACGTGCGTGGCCGATCTCTACTACTGGAGCTACCAGGGCGGTCAGAAGTTCAACTGGCTCGCGAGCGTGCAATTCGACGCCGGCGGCGGCGAGTAACTTCAGACAACGCCCAACACCAACTACCAACACCCAACCACTTCCAACCCCCAACTCCCAACTCCCAATAACCTTCAATTGGGAGTTGGGATACAGTTCTTCGGATGAGACCGGCGCGGATGATGCCGTTGCTCGTCATCGCGGCAGGCGTGGCGGTCACGCTGTCGGGCCGAACCTCGGCGCAGTCATCGGATCGGATCGACTTTGCGCGCGATGTGCAGCCGCTCCTTCGCGCCAACTGTTACGGCTGCCATAGCGCGTCGCTCGCGAGCGGCAACTTCCGTCTCGATCGTCGCCGCGATTCGATGCCCAACCGCGTCGGCGCGAACGGCGCGCGCATCGTCCCAGGCAACAGCGAAGCGAGTCGTCTCTACGTGCGAGTGTCGGGCCCACAGGGAGGACTGCAGATGCCGCCGACAGGCGCGCTGCCGCCCGACGCGATCCGCACGATCAAGCTGTGGATCGATCAAGGCGCTGACTGGCCGGACGAACTCGCCGGCGAGATGCCGTCTCCTCCGCAGGATCCAGTGGCCACACAGTTGCTCGACGCCATACGAGCCGGTGATCAGGCACGTGTCGCGCGGTTGGTGAAGGCATCACCAGACGGGGCGGTGCGTGCGAAGGGCACTGGCGGCATCACGCCTCTGATGTACGCGGCACTGTATGGCGACCGTGCATCGGCCCGTCTGCTGCTCGACTACGGCGCCGACGCGAATGCGCGCAACGACGCGGGTGCGACTGCGCTGATGTGGGCCGTGGACGATCCGGAGATCACGCGGATGCTGCTCCTCGAGCGGGCCGGAGATCCCGGCATCCGCTCCGCGGACGGCCGCACCGCGCTGCAACTCGCGGCCGCACGTGCAGGCGCGAGCGATGTGGTGAACGTTCTGGTCGACAACGGTGCGAGGGTCAGTGGCGAAGCCTTGTTGACCCTCGCGTCCGACACTGGTGACACGTCCCTCCTGCGGCTGCTGATCGATCGCGGCGCGGAGACCACCGCGCTGCCCGCCGATCTCGGCATGCGCTCTGGCTGCGCCGACTGTGTCGATCTCCTGATGCGGTCGGCCAACTCTCAGGCGTTCACGCGCGCGCTCGAAGTTGCCGCCCGGTATGGAGACTCCGCGGCAATGCGCCGCTTGCTCGATCGTGGCGCCGAGTCGACGGGGAACGCACTGCGAATCGCTGCCGCGTCGGAGGCGGCGCCGCTCGAAGGTGTTCAGTCCCTTTTGGATCGTGGCGTTCGACACGACGAAGCGCTCGACCTGGCGTTACGGCATGGCGACACTGGCGTGGTTGCGGCGTTGCGAAAGGCCGGTGCGAAGGAAAGTCCGGCCCCCGCGATCACGCTGAAGCGGCCGGCGTCGCCGCGATTGCCGCGTGATGCGGTCGCCATCAGTCTTCCGTTGTTGCAGCACGCCGATACGGTATTTCTCAAGAGCGCCGGCTGCATCTCGTGTCACAACAACAGTCTGTTCTCGATGACCGCCGCAGCCGTGCGCCGCGCGGGAATCCATGTGGACGAAGCGGCGATTCGCGACCAGATGAGCAGGACGCGCGCGTACCTCGACAGCTGGCGTGAACGCGAGCTGCAGGACATCCCGATCCCGGGCCGCATCGATACGACGTCGTACATCCTCGTCGGCCTTGCCGCGGCAAACTATCCGTCCGACCCTGCTACTGACGCGCTCGCGCGGTATGTGAAACGGCGTCAGGTCGCGGATGGAAGCTGGCGCGTCGCGTCCCATCGCCCACCGATTGAATCGAGCGACATCGCGGTGACGGCACTGTCCCTGCGATCTCTGCAGGCGTATGCGCCGGCGCCCTTGAAAGCCGATTACGCGCGCGCCGTCCAGCGTGGCGCTGCGTGGCTGTCGCACGCGCAACCGAAGAGTAACGAGGACTACGTCTACCGCGTTCTGGGTCTGGCCTGGGCAGCGGCAAGCCGCGACGCGGTGCGGACTGCGGTGAAGGCACTCATCGCAGAGCAGCACCCTGACGGCGGCTGGAGCCAGATTCCTACGCTGTCCAGCGACGCCTACGCGACCGGTCAAGCGTTGACCGCTCTTGCCGAAAGCGGCGTGATACGGCCCAGCGATCGCGTGTATCAGCGAGGCGTGCGATTCCTGCTCAACACGCAGCTCGAGGACGGTTCGTGGTACGTGCGCAGCCGCGCGATCCCAATCCAGCCGTACTTTGACAGCGAGTTCCCACACGGGAAGGATCAGTTCATTTCTGCCGCCGCCACGAATTGGGCAACGATGGCGTTGACATGGGCGGTGCGATGACCAGCGTGGACGAGGTGCTGGACAGCCGGCTCAAGACGCTGCTGCCCACCGAGTATCAGGAGACCTACGAACAGATCGAGCCGAAGCCGATGCGATCGGCCGGCCTGAAGTACGACGCCAATGGTCAGGTGGCGTGGGACGAGATCTGGGGAAGCTTCTGCGATCTGGCGATGGCGGGCGGACCGCCACACAAGGGCCGACTCCTCGAACCCGGTCAACAGGCCGAGATCGACGCCGACTTCGATCGCTACGACGAGGTCGCTGAAGAAATCTGCCGGGGCATCCGGATGGTCACCGGACTCCGCGCGTATGTCGCGCCGGATCCCGGCTGGATCTGTGTGACCTGTCACGGCGACGCGATGGCCGGCTGGCTCGTCCGCGCGATCGCGATGGAGAACGTCGCGGTGCGTCGTCGCGGCGCGATTCTCGAACTCCCGGTCTCTCCGCACTTCCGGCTCGAGAAGGAAATCAAGAACGTCATCACCGTGATCGCCAAGACGTGTCACTACTGGCTCGGGCACATTCCTGAAGATCAGCAGCGTGCGAT
The DNA here is from genome assembly GCA_046765795.1 of Acidobacteriota bacterium. Taxonomy (GTDB): domain Bacteria; phylum Acidobacteriota; class Vicinamibacteria; order Vicinamibacterales; family UBA2999; genus Gp6-AA40. Next base: position 4,790 of record JBKPRH010000361.1, read on the forward strand.
TGGTGATCTGTTCAACACGATGGCGGCGGAGTCGCCGCTCATCGAGCCGGACCTGACGAATGCAGAGCCGGCAAAGAGTCGTCATCTCGCGTCGAGTCTCGCTGAACAAATTCAGCGCGCGACGGGACTTCAGCCCTCACCGCAGCGATATCCGGGTTGGGTGGGCATCGAATGTCCAAGCGTCCGCTGCGCGGTGTGGATGATGCGCGCGCTCGTCGTCCGCAACGTCCTCTCGCGCCGCGAGGACACGGTGCTCTTCGTGCCGGTGAATCCCGCGACTGACGCGCGAGGGACTCTCGTCTCCAAGGCAGTCGAGCGCACGTTTCAGGCCGCAATCGCGCGCGACGTGCGCTGACAGTCCTCATACTGTGTGCTTGCACGGCTGAGTCCGTTCTCACCAAACCCATTGATCGATTACGCTGATTAGCCCTGATGGCGCGCGACGGAATCGGTACGGCTGAGTCGATCAATTCGGTGTTGGCGGGTGGCGGGGAGTTAGGCGCGCTCATGCGCGCGCGTGACTGGTCGAAAACGCCACTCGGACCTGTGAGCGAGTGGCCGCAGAGCCTTCGTAGCGTGCTGAGCATGCTGCTGCCATCGAAGGCCCAAATCATCCTGTTCTGGGGATCCGACTTCACCGTCTTCTACAACGACGCCTATCGGCCCGTCTTCGGCGCCAAGCATCCTGACGCGCTCGGACGTCCGGGCCGCGAAGCGTGGAGCGAGATCTGGAACACGATGCTCCACGATCTGCTCGCGGGAGTCGTTCGTACCGGGGAGGCTTTCTGGGCGAAGGATCTCCTGTTCATCCTTGAACGTCACGGTTTCGTCGAAGAGACCTACTTCGACGTCTCCTACGATCCCGTTCGCGTCGAGTCGGGCAATGTCGGCGGCGTCTACTGCATCGTCACCGAGACCACCGATCGCGTCGTGGGCGCACGACGCATGACGCTACTGAAGGATCTGGCCGCACGTCAGACGACGGCGCGGACAACGCGCGAGGTGTATGCAGCGGCCATGGAAGTACTCGCGGGGGCGCCGGACATCGCCTTCGCCTTGGCTTATTCGGATGGCGAGCTTCAAGCATGCACGCCGGACGCCGAAGCGTTGCTCGCTCGTGCCAGCCAGACCAGAGTTCGAGAACTCCCGGTGCTCGCAGTTGGTGTGGACGGACCGTCTGGCCGGCTCGTGGTCGGATTGAATCCGCGCCGCCCGTACGATGATGACTACCGTATTCTCCTCGAGCTCGTCGCCAATCAGCTGGGAAGCGCACTGGCCAATGCGCGCGCCTACGAGGAAGAACGCAAGCGCGCCGAGGCGCTCGCCGAAATCGATCGCGCCAAGACCGCGTTCTTCTCGAACGTCTCACACGAATTCCGTACGCCGCTCACGCTGATTCTCGGACCGGTCGAGGACATGCTGACCGACAGCGTCGCGCGATCGGCGGTCGAGCGCGGACGCATCGAGCTGGTTCACCGCAACAGCCTGCGCCTTCTCAAACTGGTCAACACGCTGCTCGATTTTTCCCGCATCGAGGCAGGGCGCGTACAGGCGGCCTTTCAACCGACGGATCTTGCCAGCCTCACGACCGATCTGGTGAGCGCATTTCGATCGGCCATCGAGCGCGCCGGCATGGAACTCGTGGTTGACTGTCCGCCGCTTGGCGAACCGGCCTACGTGGACCGGGACATGTGGGAAAAGATCGTCCTCAACCTCATGTCCAACGCCTTCAAGTACACGCTCGAAGGCCGGATCGCTGTGTCGCTGCAGCGAGACAGCGCTTCAATCGTGCTCTCGGTAGAGGATACGGGTGTCGGCATTCCCGAGCGCGAGTTACCGCACGTGTTCACGCGTTTCCATCGGGTCGAGGGTTCTCGCGGCCGCACGCATGAAGGCACGGGCATCGGCCTTGCGCTTGTCCAGGAGCTTGCTCGCTTACACGGCGGAACGGTGAGCGTGGCCAGTCGTCTTCGCGCCGGCAGTACCTTCACCGTGACCATTCCCTCGGGCGTGGCGCACCTGCCTGCAGAACGCATCGAGGCTGGTCGCACGCTGTCATCAACGACACTTGGTGCAGCTCCCTACGTCGAAGAAGCCTTGCGTTGGTTGCCCCAGGCACCAGAGGCTACTGCCATCAACGATGTGATCGACACGGTCGCACCTGCGGTGGCGCGCACTGCCGGGGACGGCCGCGCACTCCCGTATGTGTTGTTGGCCGACGACAACGCCGACATGCGCGGCTACGTGCAGCGATTGTTGAGCGTCGATTATGACGTCGAAGCTGTCGGCGATGGTGGTTCGGCGCTGGCCGCTGCGCGCCGCCGTCGTCCCGATCTGATTGTCGCTGATGTCATGATGCCGGTGCTCGACGGCTTCGGCCTCGTTCGCGAGCTGCGCAGCGATGCCGATCTGCGCGGCGTTCCAGTGATGCTGCTGTCTGCTCGCGCCGGTGAGGAAGCCCGGGTCGAAGGCTGGGGCGCGGGCGCGGACGACTACCTCGTCAAGCCGTTCAGCGCGCGGGAGCTTCTGGCGCGCGTCGAATCACATTTGAACCTCACCCGTGTGCGTCGTGACGCCGACGCCGCGATCCGTGCCAGCGAAAGCCGCTTTCGCGCCCTTGTCCTGGCGAGTTCCGATGTCGTGTATCGCATGAACGCTGACTGGAGCGAGATGCGATTCCTCGAAGGACGCGCGTTCATTCCCGACACCCAGGAGGTGAGTCGCACCTGGCTCGACAAATACATTTCCCCCGACGATCAGCCCCACGTCCTCCACGCCATTGAAGAGGCCATTCGCAAGAAGAGCGTCTTTCAGATGGAACATCGCGTCCTGCGTGTGGACGGCACGCTCGGCTGGACCGCCTCACGCGCGATCCCGATCCTCAACGACGCTGGGGAGATCGTCGAATGGTTTGGAACCGCCACCGACGTGACCGAGCGCAAGCGGATCGAAGAGGCGCTCCACCTCTCGCTCGAATCGGCGCAGCAGGCGCGTGCGGAGGCGCAACACGCGAACCGTATGAAGGACGAGTTCCTGACGATGCTGAGCCACGAGCTGCGGACGCCGCTCAATGCGATCCTCGGATGGTCACAGATCCTGACGGCCAGCCCGACGCTGACGCTGGAGACTCAACGCCAGGGGCTGGACACGATCGAACGCAGCGCCCGCGTTCAGGCGCAGCTGATTGAGGATCTGCTCGACGTCAGCCGCATCGCCGAAGGCAAGCTGCGACTTGATGTGAGATCGGTCACGCTCTCCGAGGTGATCGAGGCAGCGCTGGCGTCAGTGCAGCCGGCGGCGGACGCAAAACAGATCCGCGTGCAGATGCTGCTCGACCGCGATAGCGATCACGTCAACGGCGATCCCGCCCGCTTGCAACAGGTGGTGTGGAACCTGCTGAGCAACGCGGTCAAGTTCACGCCGAAGGGCGGTCGCGTTCAAGTGGTGCTCGCGCGTGTGAATTCGCATGTTGAATTGACGGTGAGCGACAACGGCGAAGGCATCGCGCCCGAGTTCCTGCCGTACGTCTTCGATCGGTTTCGTCAGGCCGATCAAACGACCACACGATCGTTCGGAGGATTGGGGCTCGGCCTCTCGATCGTCAAAAACCTCGTCGAACTCCACGGCGGCACCGTGCGCGTGAAGAGCGCCGGCAAAGGCCAGGGCACCTCTTTCATCGTCGAACTGCCGCTCAGCCTGCATCGCCGCTCGCATGAAGAGGGAGCGGTCGCCTCACAGGGGTCGCTCGAGGCGCTGAACAGTGTCGGCACCCGTTTGGATGGCGTGACGGTGCTCTACGTGGACGATGAAGGCGATGCGCGAGAACTGGTGCAACGGGTCCTCTCGGACCGCGGGGCCAGAGTAATCGTGGCGGACTCGGCCGAGGCTGGACGGACAGCAATGGCGAACGATCGGCCGGACGTCCTTGTCGCCGACATCGGCATGCCCGGCGAGGACGGCTACAGCCTGATTCGCACCATTCGTGCGCAATCGCCCGACCGGGGTGGTGCGATTCCGGCCGCCGCGATGACCGCGCTGGCCCGCCCGGAGGATCGCCGTCGCGCGCTGCTGGCGGGCTTTCACACGCATGTGGCCAAGCCGGTGGACGTCGTCGAACTGGTGGCCGTCGTCGCGAGCCTTGCTGGACGGACCGGACGCTAGTCGCCCCGTCATCGCGTAGAATCCCCCCATGCCTGCATCGATTGATCGCCGCCAGTTCATTGCCGCTCTGCCTGCCCTGGCCCTTGCACCCAGCGTGCTGGCCCAGACGCCGGCGAAGTTCCGCGTCAACGGCTTGAGTCAGATCACGCTAACCGTCTCCGACGTCGCGCGATCGCTCGACTTCTATCAGGGACTGTTCGGCATGCCGATACAGGCTCGTCAGGGGTCGACCGTGCTGCTGCGCATAGGCAACGGCCCGCGATTCATCGCGCTGCGACCAGCCGCCGCCGGCGAGAAGCCGAGCATCAGTGCCCTCGGCTTCGGCGTGCAGGACTTCTCGATCGATCGCGCGATGCAGACGCTGACGGCGAACGGATTCACGGCTGCAGCTGCAGACGCACAGAAGCCCGGACCGAAGCAGACGCTTATTCGCACCAGGCGCGCCAACGAAGGCGGATCGCCGGACGGGAGCACTCGCGATCTCTTCGCCGCCGATCCCAGTGGCGTCGTCTTTCAGTTGCACGACGTGAACTACTGCGGCGGAAGCGGCGCGCTCGGCACCATGTGCTCGAAGCCCGAGCCATCGCAGAAGAAGGGCATCATCGCGCTCAAGGACACGAGCCATTTCACCATTGCGGCAAGCGATCCGACGACCGTGCAGATGTATCTCGACCTGTTCGGCTTCAAGCCGCTGGCGTATCAGGCACAGACGCCGGGGTGGCAGGTCGGCAACGGCGTCCACTTCCTGATGTTCATCGGCGGTGGCGGTCCGACGCGCGGCGGCGCTGCCGGTGCCGCGCCAGCTCCGCCTGCGGGGCGTGGCGGTGGTGCACCGGGAGGCGGCGGCCCTGCGCGCGCGGCCGGGATCGATCACGCATGCGTCGCAATGGAGAATTTCGACTCTGCTGCCGTCACCAAGCTGCTCGTTGGCTACGGACTCAAACAGCAAGAAGGTCAGGCACGTACGCCGCTCGTCACCTACATCTCACTGCGGATGCCGAATCGCGGCGGTGCAGAAGGCGGCACGCCAGAGTTGTACTTCACCGACCCTGATGGTCTGGCGATTCAGATTCAAGACGTGAAGTACTGCGGCGGTGGCGGACTGCTCGGCGAGCTGTGTCCGCCGTTGCCTCCGTTGTAGTTGCCGCAGGTGTAGTGTCGGGCTTTAGCCGGACCTGACAAACAGTGAAACCGCGTATCTCAGTACTCACCGTAGGTGTCGACGATCTCGAGCGCTCGGTGAAGTTCTACCGCGACGGCCTCGGTCTTCAGACGCCGGGAATCATTGGTCAGGAGTACGAGCACGGCGCCGTGGCGTTCTTCGAACTCGAGGGAGGAATGCGGCTCGCGCTGTGGGCTCGTGACAATCTCGCGCACGATTCGACGGTGCCCAAGTCGCCGCCCAGCGCAACCGAGTTCTCGCTCGGTCACAACGTTCGGACGAAAGAGGACGTGGACGCGGTGATCGCGCAGGCCCGGGCTGCGGGTGCGCACATCGTCAAACCCGCAGCGCCGACCTTCTGGGGTGGCTACGCCGGGTACTTCCAGGATCCGGACGGACATCTCTGGGAAGTCGTCTGGAATCCGCAACTCTTACCGAAGGACTGAGGACTGAATCGGCGGGTCGCGATCCTCGTGACCGCAGTGCGAGCACGTCCACGCGTAGATATCCGGGAGCCTGCCGGGGTACGCCGCCTGAGCTGGTAAGACGAAGAGGCTGTTGTCGACGCGTTTGTACACGGCCGTCATCTGTCCGCATTCACTACACGCTTTGACGTCGCCGGGCTTCGGAACTGCACTCGCCTGTGCCATACGACACCTCCGCCGAAGAGATCGCCTGCAAGACGTGGCGCAGTCCGAGGCACGACGCTTGCGACACCTCGCGCATCTCGCAGCGCGGAGGTGGACGTATGCGTTTCTCACTTCTGGAGCCGGAGTTCGGCTGGGGTGAAAAGGACGAGGCCGGACCACAGACTGAGGATTCTCGTGAGCGTGGATTCGTCCGCGACTACAAGCTGGACGAGAAGATGGGTCACTCGGAGAGCCTGGACCTCGACGACGTGGGCGACGTGGCCGATGAGGGACCAGGCCGGCGCGGTTAGTTCTGGAACGCGTCGGTTCGCGCGCGCAGGAATGCTCTGAGCGACGCTTCGATATCAGGCGGCAGTGTTATCGTCATCGCGTCGCGCAGGATGCGCGGCGTGGCCTGATACGACGCGACAAACGCGGCACATCGTTCGCAACCGGCGACGTGCGCTTCCAGCGCCGCGTTGACGTCTGCGGGCAGCACACCTTCCAGATAATCCATCAGCAGCTCGACGCCGGACGCGCACACAACGCGGGTCATCGCTTCTCTCCAAGTAGATGGCTCAAATAGCCACGCAGCATGAGCCGGGCCCGATGCACGCGTTGTCGCACGGCAGCGGGATCGACACCGAGCATCTGGGCAACGCGCGCAGTCGGCATCTCCTCGAGATCGCGTAGCACGAACGCGTCTCGATAGATGTCGGGGAGGCGGGCAATCGCGTCACGCGCTTTGGCGGCCAGCGCCTGACGATCGAGCTGCTCGTCGGCCTGCGAGACGACCCGTAGTTCGGCCGGAGTCGCCGCATGCGTACCGTCGCCGTCGAACTGCGGCAGAAACATCTCGAGTGAATCGGCCGGTCGCCGGCGCGCCGCACGGCGATGCATCAACGCCGCGTTCACGGCGATTCGGTAGACCCATGTCCCGAACTGCGAATCACCGCGAAACGATGGCAGGTGACGATAGATCTGGAGAAAGGTCTCCTGTAGCACGTCCGACGCGTCGGTCTCGCTGGTGAGCCGGCACGCGAGACGAAAGACTCGGGCCTGATAGCGCGTAACGATCGTCTCGAACGCGGACGTGTCCCCAGCCGCTGCGTGGGCGGCGAGCGTTTCGTCGCTTGGCTCGACGGTGGGGACGGTCATGCTCACTCGCTGCGCCGGTTCTGGATCGCCGCTTTCACTTTCGCGGCCAGTTCCGGTGTGACCTCGGTGATGCCATGCGCGTGCGCGGCGTGCGCGGCCACCATCTTCAAGAGCTCCTCTTCAGTCGTTGCGGATGCCTCGAATGGGCAGTCAGGCACGACCGACGCGCAGGCGATGTACTTGTCGGTCTCGGTGGTTGGTGCGGACATCGTTGTGCTCCTTTGCCCATTGAGATGCCGACGCCTGTCCCGTGTGACAGTGTCACACCATGTGCGCGTCAGGCATCCATAACGTGGGATGTCTTTTTTTGTTGCCGGACTCTGGCGCTATCCCGTGAAGTCGCTGGCTGGCGAACGGTTAATGGTCGCCACGCTCGAGCCGGATGGGATCATCGGCGACCGGATCGTTCGCGTGCGTGGTCCTGAAGGCGTACGCACCGCTCGACGCGATTACCGGCTGCTTGGGCTTCGCGGGACGATCGATGCGAACGGCCGCCCGCTCATCGACGGACATCCATGGGTGAGCCCAGAGGCACTCGGTCTTGTCAGAAAAGCAGCGCGTCAGGATGCCTGGCTCGAAGAGCATGGCGCGCGCGATCGCTTCGACATCCTTCCCCTGCTCGTCGCGACCGGGGGTGCCATTGCGGCATTCGGGCGCGACGTGCGTCGGCTGCGGCCGAATATCGTGATTGGTGGCGTCCATGGGCTCGCTGAGCGCGACTGGCCCGGGGGCATGCTGCGCATCGGCGACGCGATGATCCGCCTCGATTCGATGCGCGCGCGCTGCGCGATGACGACCGTCGATCCCGACACGCTGCAGGTCAATCCGGAGGTGCTGCGCGACATCGTGCGTCGATTTGACAATCAGTTGGCGTTGAACGCCGACATCGTTCGCGGCGGAATCGTACGAATGGGCGACGCTGTCGAACTGGTCCCTCACGCGGCATAGATCGTCTATCCTCTTCCGGCCGGTCCTGAGGACCGGCCCTACGAAACGCTGGAGGGGTTATGCGCTCGATCCTCGTCCTCAGTGCACTCCTGCTCGTTCCCGGGTCCGCCTCACCGCAAGAGCCGCCGCCGGCACCGCCCGCCGACTGGGGGCCGATGAGCATCAACCTCGAGGATGTGAAGTATCCGCATCCGGTCCTCTATCACTCGTTCAATCTCGAGGGGCAGGACGTCCGGATGGCCTACATGGACGTGCCACCGAGCGGGACGCCCAACGGCAAGAGCGTCGTGCTGCTGCACGGCATGAACTTCTTCGGCGAGGCGTGGACCGAGACGATCGCGATTCTCAGCAAGGAAGGGTATCGGGTGATCGTTCCCGATCAGATCGGGTTCGGACGATCGTCAAAGCCCATCCTCCACTATTCGATCAGCACACATGCGTCGAACACCAAACGGTTACTCGACGCCCTCGGCATCAAGGTGACCGACATGGTCACGCACTCAATGGGCGGCATGGTCGCTAGCCGCTTCGCCGCCTCGTACCCAGAGATGGTTGGGAATCTCGCGATGATCAACCAAATCGGTCTGACTGACGCGCGCAGCACACGTCCGTGGCGCGACACGTCAGAGGTGTACAAGGCCTCGCTGGCGCGCGACTACGCGGAGATCGTCAAGGGGATGCGCGCGTACTACGTGAACTGGAAGCCTGAGTACATGAAGTACGTGAAGATCCACTACGGATGGATCAAGAGCGGCGACTGGCCGCGCATGGCGATGGTGCGCGCGCTGCAGCAGCAGGCCATCTATGCCGACCCGGTGGTGTACGACTGGCCGCGGATCACAGCGCGGACGCTGGTCATCGGCGGTGAGAAAGACGGTGCCGACTACCCCGGCGGCGCCAGGCGCGTGGCAGAGACGGTCCAGCGCGGGCAGCTGTACATCATTCCGAACGTTGGTCATAACCCGCAGTTCGAGTCGCCCCAACTGTTGTATCCCCCGCTCCTGCGCTTTCTGAAAGGCGAGGACGTCGGTACTCTCAAGGGCACGAGGTAAGGGCGCGAGGTATGCTGGGGCACTTCATCGATGGCACTCGGTCACGGTGTCAACCTTGGTCCGTACGAGATCGTGTCGCCAATCGGCGCGGGCGGAATGGGCGAGGTCTATCAGGCGAAGGATACTCGCCTGGGACGCATCGTCGCGATTAAGGTACTGCCCGCAGGCGTCGCCGCCGACCCTGCCGTGCGCGAGCGCTTCGATCGTGAAGCACGAATCATCTCGAGCCTGAATCATCGGCACATCTGCGCGTTGTACGACGTCGGCCGCCAGGATGGGATCGACTTCCTGGTGATGGAGTATCTCGACGGCGAAACGCTGGGCGACCGCATCGGGCGCGGGCCCATTCCTCTCGCTGAGACCCTCGCGATCGCCAGGCAGATCAGCGATGCGCTCGAAGCGGCCCACGACAAAGGGATCATTCATCGCGATCTAAAGCCAGCGAATATCAGGATCACGTCCGACGGCACCGTCAAGGTGCTCGACTTCGGGCTGGCCAAAGCAGGTGCTGTGCCGACGGGTGTCGGCGATCGGTCGAGCGCGCTCACCGTGATGTCGACGACTCCGGGTGTGGTGGTCGGCACGGCGGCATACATGTCGCCGGAGCAGGCGAATGGCCGCGACGCCGATCGCGGTTCTGATGTGTGGGCGTTCGGCTGTGTGCTGTACGAGATGCTCACAGGCCGGCGGGCGTTCGAGGGTGAAACGACAAGTGAAGTACTCGCCAATGTGTTGAAGAGCGAGCCAGCATGGCAGCGTGTGCCGCCAGCGACGCCGGACAGTGTTCGGCGATTGCTTCGCCGGGCGCTGCAAAAAGATTCGAAGCTGCGCCTGCGCGATATCCACGACGCGCGTCTCGAGCTCGAGGATCACGAGAGCGCCACGCCCGAGAGCGCAGTGGTGAACACGCCGCGAGGACGTTCTCGAGAGCGGTTCGTCTGGATGTCCGCCCTCGCGCTGTTCGGCGCGATCGCCGGTGTGCTGGGCATCCGTGAGTTGCGCGGGACGCCCGCCGTTCCCGAACTCAGGCTTGAGATCAACACGCCGCCAACCAGGAATGCGTCGCTGGCGATGTCGCCCGACGGGTCGAAGATCGTGTATTCGGCGAGCGCTGAAGGGCGTCCGCAGCTGTGGGTGCGCTCGCTCGATTCGGAAACGGCTCGCGCGTTGCCGGGGACGGAGCTGGCGTCAACGCCCTTCTGGTCTCCCGACGGCCGGTCCGTCGCGTTCATTGCAGATACCAGGCTGAAGCGACTCAACATCGAAGATGGCTCGACGCAGACACTGGCTTCCGGCGTGCCGGTCGCACTCGGGGGATCGTGGAACGGCGATGGGACGATCATCTTTGGCAACAATCCCGGCGGGCCGATCTTCCGCGTGTCGTCGACCGGTGGAGAACCCGTTGCCATCACCCGGGTGGAAGCGCCACGGCACCGCGGCCACATGTTTCCGCAGTTTCTCGCCGACGGCCGGCATTTCCTGTTCTATGTCACGGGCATGCCGGAAGCCCGCGGCGTGTATGTGGGCGAGCTCGACTCACCGAACGTCAAGCGTTTGTTCGACTCGGACTCGCCGGCCCGGTACCTCGCGAGTGGATCGGTCGTGTTCACTCGCGGCGGCAAGTTGCTCGTTCAGGGCTTCGATGCCGATCGGCTCGAACTGACTGGAGAGCCGTCGCTCGTCGCCGACCATGTGAGCGGGAATGCGGTCGTGGCGGTCTCCAATACGGGATCTGTGGCGTATCGCACTCCACCGGCTGACAGCGGCCAGCGCCAACTCGTCTGGGTCGATCGGTCCGGCCGTGAAATCGGGAAAGAGGTCTACGCCGATAATTCGGCATTCGGTCTCGACTGGTCGCGAGATGGCCGGCGGATCGCCGTCTACCGGTTCGCGAACGAGAACATGGACATCTGGTCGTTCGAGACGAGCCGTCGTGTGTGGGAACGGCTCACTGTGGGTGCCGGCGACGACATCTACCCAGTCTGGTCTCCTGACGGTTCGAGCATAGTCTCGGGCTCGGTCAGGACGACGAACTTCGTGGATCTGTATCAGACGTTCCTCGGCGGTGGGCAGGGACGCGAGCAGCTGCTCCTTGCGTCGTCTGTAGCCAAATTTCCGATGGACTGGTCTCCCGACGGTCGCTTTCTTCTGTATGTGACCCTGGAGCCCACACGCGGCTTCGATCTGTGGGCGCTCCCGATGTACGGGGAGCACACACCCATCGCCGTCGTTCAGACCCAGTTCAACGAAGGACTCGCCGTGTTTTCTCCGGACGGACGATGGATTGCGTACGAGTCTGACAAGACGGGCCGCCACGAGATCTATGTTCGACCGTTTCCAGGGCCCGGCAACGACTTTCTCGCCTCCACTTCCGGGGCCAGTCAGGTGCGCTGGAGTCGCGACGGCAAGGAACTGTTCTACATCGGCGCTGATGATCGGCTGATGGCGCAACCGATCACAGCTTCATCAGACGGCAAGACCGTCGACTTCGGCACGCCCACGCCGCTCTTTGCGACGGGCATCTTGAGTCCGGGTGTGAACACATTCAGACCGCAGTACGCCGTCTCTCCGGACGGTCGTTCGTTCGTGCTGCAATCGCTGGTGGGACAGGCGACCGCCTCGCCAATCACGATCATCCTGAATTGGAAGCCAAAGTAACTCCTGTCGTAGACTCATCGCGTTATGCGACGACTGTTGTTCTCGGCAGCCTTGTCAGCGCTTGTCGCTCTGGCGGTGAGCGTCGGTCTCGCTCAGGATTCTCGTCCGTTCTCCGGTGCCAAGCTCACGGAGCACCCGACCACCAGCTGGCCGACTAACGGCGGCAATCTCTTCAACCAACGCTATTCGCCGCTCAAGACGATCAACCGCGACAACGTTGCGCAGTTGAAGGGCGTGTGGCGTGCGCGGCTCAACGGCTCGGGCACCGCGCCGCAGTACTCCGGCTTCGCCACACCGATCGTCGTGGACGGCATTGCCTACGTCAGCACTGGCGCCAACGACGTGTTCGCGCTGTCGCTCGACGGCGGGGAAGTCCTCTGGCAGTACGAAGCGAAGCTCGATCCCAGCATCACCTCGGTCTGCTGCGGCTGGAACAACAAAGGCGTCGCGGTCAGCGACGACAAGGTGTTCATCGGACAGCTTGACGGCAAGCTCGTCGCGCTCGATCGATCGACAGGGAAGACTGCGTGGTCGATTCAGGCCGAGCGCTGGCAGGAGAACTTCTCGATTACGGCGGCCCCACTGTACGTGGACGGCATGGTCCTCATCGGGTTTGCCGGCGGCGACCGCGGCACGCGCAGTCGGCTCAAGGCCTACGATGCGAAGGACGGCCGTCTGATCTGGACCTTCTACACGATTCCAGGTCCCGGTGAGCCCGGGCATGACACGTGGCCGAAGGACAACGACTCGTGGAAGTACGGCGGCGCCGCGATCTGGCAGACGCCGGCCGTCGATCTCGGTCTCGGTGTCGTCTACTTCTCGACCGGCAACGCCGCGCCCGATTACAACGGCGCCTTTCGCGCCGGCGACAACCTTTACGCCGCGTCGATGCTCGCGATCGAGCTCAAGACCGGCAAGTATCGCTGGCACTTCCAGCAGGTGCATCACGACATCTGGGACTACGACGCAGTCAACCCCGTTGTCCTGATGGACGTGAACATGGGTGGTCGTACCCGTAAGGCGATCGTCGAAGTGGGGAAGACGGGCTGGGCCTACATTCTCGATCGCGAAACGGGAAAGCCGCTCATCGGGATCGACGAGAAGCCGGTGCCGCAGGAACCGCGACAGAAGACCGCTGCCACGCAGCCGTTCCCGCGCGGCGACTCCATCGTTCCGCAGTTCATCGAGATTGCACCCGAGGGACACGCACTCGTGAACGACGGTCGCATCTTCACACCGTTCGTCGGTGAGAATCCCACACTCGTCGCTCCGGGTATTTGGGGCGGTGCGAGTTGGCCGCCCTCTTCATACGATCCCGTGCAGCAGCGATTGTTCGTCTGCGCATCGTCGGTGATCAATGGCTTCACCGGCGGAGGCGATGCGAAGTTTGCCGGCCCGACCAACGGCACGTCGTTCCTCGGCGGCGCGACGACATTCACGCGCGTGGCGCGCACCGGCATCATCGCCGCCGTGGACGTCACCACCAATAAGCTCGCCTGGCGGTATCAGTGGCCGGAGCAGTGCTACAGCGGGACGATGGCGACGGCCGGCGGGCTGCTGTTCGTCGGCCGCAATGACGGTCGACTGACCGCGCTCGATTCCACCAGCGGCAAGCAGCTGTGGGAGTTCCAGACCGGCGCCGGCA
>JBKPRH010000362.1:0-8791 GCA_046765795.1 Acidobacteriota bacterium
AGATTGAGATCCGGATCGTAGCTGCCGGTGATCCACGTCTCGCCGCCGGCGCGGAACAGATTCGTGAGGCTGCCCCATGTTTTGCCGGCCTCGCCTTCGGTGGCGATCGTGTGGAATCGCCAGAGTTGCTTGCCGGTCTTGGCGTCGTAGGCGCTGATGAAGCACTTCTGCTCGATGTACTGCTGACAGCCGCCCATGCCCTCGACGACTTTTCCTTTGGCGACGAGCGGACCGCTCGAACTGCCGCGGCCGTCTGGCATCAATACGTCCCAGGCAACTTTGCCGGTCTTCGCGTCGAGCGCCACGAGATGTGCGTTGCTCATCGCGATATAGAGCTTGTCGTCGTACAACGTGATACCGCGCGACGCGGTGTTGCTGCCGAGACGCTGTTCCCAGATCAGATCGCCGGTCTTGCCATCGAGCGCCTGGATGATTCCGCCCGTGTTGTTGATGAAGATCGTGCCGTTGTGCGCCAGTGGCGCCGGCTGATTCGTGCCGCCTTCGGCCATCGGGGCGACCCACACGAGCTGCAGATCCTGTGCGTTGTCGCGCGTGACCTGGTTGAGCGGGCTGTAGTTCGATGCGAAGTGATCGCGGCGGATCGTCAGCCAGTCGCCCGGCGCCGGATTGCGAAGCATCTCGTCGGTGACCGGCGTGAAGTTCTTCACCTCACCAGCGACGGTGAGTCCAGTCACCGGGGCCTGCTGCTGACCGCGTCCGCCACCCCCGCCACCACCCGCACCTGCTGCCGGTCCAGCCGCACGTCCTGCCGGCGCTGCAGCCTGTGCCGCTTGTGCCGGTGCGGCCGCTGGAGCCGCCGCGGCAACGCCCCCGATCGGGACTGTTGTCGTTGCGGTCAGTGGCGTTGTGCCTGGCGTGCGTCCGTTCGACTGCAGAATGAACGCGATGATGTTCACGTAGGTGTCGGCTGGGAGCGCACCAGGTCGATCCGTCGGCATCGTCGTCTGAATGAGCCCGAACAGATCGCGAGTCGTCCGCGTGCCCCAACTCCCCACGAACGCTGATCCCGCGAGCGGCGGATAGCCCATGAGATCCGCGCCATGACAGCCTGCGCAATTGGTTTGAAATGCGGCGCGGCCGGCGTTGGCTTGTTCGGCGGTAAAAGGACCTGCGGATGGCGGTTGCTGTCCCGCGACGCGCAGAACACTGAACGCGAGCACTGCGAAGAAGAGGAAAAGGAAGGCTTTCATCGAACCACGCATGATCACACCTCGCACTACCGAACGATCCGAACGATCCGAACGGCTCGAACGACTCGGACGATCATTTGAGGAACCAGCCCCAGAGATTGCTGCCATCTGGAGCGACGCCTTTCTCGCTATGAAGTTGGATGTAGAGCTTGCCTTGCCGCAGCGCTTCGACCTGCGCGGCGCTGAGATCAATCGTCCCGGAAAGCATGCCGCTTGCGCCCTTGCTGACGGTGAGGTCGGTGATGGCGGCACCGCGCGCGCCCTTGGCCACGCCCTGATGTAGCCGCGCGATCGTGGCTGGCGCGGCGAGTCCTTCGAACGTGCCGTTGATGGTGAGCTTGCGACCGGTGAGCGTGCCCGTTGCGGTGCCCTTGCCGGTGACGTTGACGCGATCGTTGGGACCCGCCGTCGGCACCCAGCCAAGCCGCGCCGTGTATTTCTCAGTCCCTTGTGCGGAGACCGAGACGAAGCTGGCCACGAATGCGGCGGTGATCGCCACTGTCACGACGCACTGTCTCAATGTCACAGTCACTCCTCAGGAGGGCCGTTGCCGCGTGAGAGCTTATCATTGCGCCTCATGGACGCACCCCTCGATGCTGAGTTTTTGCAGATGGTCCGGCACCGGCTGCTCGACGAGTTTCCCGGACAGATTCGCGCCTGTCTCGATGCCTTGAATGAAGACGATCTGTGGTGGCGTCCCAACCCCCAGGCCAATGCCGTCGGCAATCTCGTGCTGCACCTGGCCGGGTCGAACCAGTTCTATCTTGGGCACGCGATTGGCGGGGGCCCAGACGTCCGCGACCGTGAGTCAGAGTTCGGCGCACGTGGTCAGCGCTCCCCAGATGACGTGTTCGCCGTGTACGACGCCGCGCGGGCGACAGTGGAGCGCGTGCTGGATACCTTGACGCCGGCGCGCATGACTGAAACGACATTGGCCACCGGACGGTCCAGCTCGTTCGCGCGAATCCTGATGCACGTCACGCATCACAACGCGCTGCACATCGGGCAAATCGTCTGGGTTACGAAACTGCGGAAGCCTGGCTCGTTGAACGAACTGCTTCGCGGCGGACCGCCTCAAACATAGGGCGACGCATGCGCCCGCCTTCGCGCGAAGCGCTTCGGCGAGGCCTCGCCGTAGCCTTGGCCGAGGCGGATCGCCCCTACGAACGTCTTCTCCTATTGACAATCGATAGGAACAAGACGAGACTCCTGCTCGTATAGACACTCGATACGAGAGGCGTCCGATGACCCAGCGCGCAAGTCTTCTCCAGGGCACACTCGATCTGCTCATCCTCAAAGCGCTGTCGACCGGCGAGCTGCACGGTCTGGGCGTCTCGCGCCGCATCGAACAGATGACCGGCGGCACGTTTGCGGTTCAACCGGGATCGCTGTTTCCGGCGCTGCATCGCCTCGAGGAATCGGGCTGGCTCGCGTCGGAATGGGAAGCGTCGGAGAACAACCGCCGCGCCAAGTACTACAAGCTCACAAAAGCAGGGAAGCGGCAGCTCGGTGAAGCCACCGAACAATGGAATCGCGTCGCTCTTGCGATGACCAAGGCGCTGGAAGCCTGAGGACGTGCACCATGGCGATCCGTGCCCGTGTGGCCAGCCTCATTCGTAACCTCACACGACGCCAACGCATTGAACGCGACCTCGATGAGGAACTGCGCGCGACAGTCGAGATGCTCGCGGACGAGAACGTGCGCGCCGGTTTCACGCCTGACGCTGCGCGCCGCGCAGCGCTCGCTGAACTCGGCGGCGTCGAGTCGATCAAGGAGCAGGTGCGGGATGTCCGCGCCGGTGTCGTACTCGACACACTTGGCCAGGACGTTCGCTACGCGATACGGCTGCTGCGACGCTATCCCCTCTTCGCGCTGACCGCCGCACTCTCACTTGCCGTCGGCATCGGTGCCAACACCGCCGTGTTCACGATTGGCAACAGTCTGTTGCGGTTTTCACCGGTCGCGGTCAGCGATCCCGATCGTCTCGTCGACATTGGCCGTAGCTTCGACGGCCTGCCCATTGGATTCAATCCAGGTTCGTATCCCGACTATCTCGACATTCGTCGTCGGACGACGACGCTCGAGCACGTCTACGCGCATCCGCTCTTTCCGAAGGACATGAGGGTGGAGCGTGCGGACGGCAACGAGAAAGTCGTCGGCGATGTCGTCACCACCAACTACTTTGCCGCGCTCGGCGCACGTGCCGCGATGGGCCGATTGTTTTTGCCCGACGACAGCGATGCGCAGGGTGCCAGTCCGCTCGCGGTGCTGAGTCATCGCTATTGGGTGCGCAGTTTCAACGCCGATCCGGGCATTGTCGGACAGACGATTCGGGTGAATCGCTATCCCGTGACGGTGATCGGGGTGACGCCTGAAGGATTTCAGGGCACGACAGTCGTTGCGGTTGATGTGTGGGTGCCAATGAGCATGGTGACATTCGTCACCGGTGCCGTGCCGGCGCAGCTCGACGCCCGCCAGGCCGGATGGGTCGTGATGGGTGCACGCCTCAAGCCTGGCGCATCGGTGCAACAGGCCGTGGTCGACCTCGCTGGCATCGATCGCTCGCTGCGGCAAGAGTATCCAGGCCAGCAACATCCACAGCCATTCCGTGTGCTGCCGGCTACGCCGATGGCCGACAAGATGCCGCTCGCCGCGGCGGCGTTGCTGCTCCTCGGTGCCGTCGCCTCGACGGTGCTCGTCATCGCATGCGCCAATGTCGCTGGATTGCTCATCGCCCGAGCGTCAGGACGAGGACGCGAGATGGCATTGCGGCTTGCTGTTGGTGCGAGCCGATCGCGTCTGATGCGGCAGCTGCTGACCGAGACGCTGCTTCTCTTCGCGATCGGTGCCGCTGGGGGGATTGCGCTTGCGCGGGCGATGACGACAGCGTTGATCTCAGTGCTGCCGGCGTTGCCGATTCCAGTACACCTGTCGCTCACACTCGATTGGCGCGTCGTCGCGCTGACCTGCAGCCTCGCGTGTGTGGCTGCATTGCTCTCCGGATTTGCGCCGGCACTCCACGCGTCACGCGCCGACGTCTCGACCGTGCTCAAAGAGGAAGGCCAAGGTGCGTCCGCACGGCTGCGCATGCGCAGTGCGTTTGTCGTCGCACAAGTGGCGTTGAGCCTGGTGCTGGTGTTCGTCGGCGGTCTGTTCACGCGAGCGCTCCAACAGGCGAGCTCCACCGATGCCGGGTTCGATGCGCGTGGTGTCGAAGTGGCTTCGATCGATGCCTCGTCCGGCGCCGATGGCAATGCGGCCCGATTGAACGTTGCTCGCGAGGTGCTCGAACGCGTTCGCAGTGTTCCCGGTGTCACGTCAGCATCGATGGCGAGCATGCTTCCGCTCGCCAACGAGTCGATGGGCATCGGCCTCACCTTACCTGGAGCGGTGTCTGCGCCGGGCACTTCGGAGGAAGTCGCGGGGAATGGCAACGTCGTCGCGCCTGGGTACTTTTCCACGCTGCAGATTCCGATTGTGGTTGGGCGAGACTTTACCGATCGCGACGTGGCAGGCGCGCCGCTGGTGGCCATCGTCGGTGAGGCAGCGGCCCGTCGATTCTGGCCGAGCGAGGATCCGATTGGGAAGCGTCTGATCGTGAACGGCGGCAGCAGACCGGGGGCCGTGATTCAGGTCATCGGTGTGGCGCGAGATATCCGCTCTCGTGTCCTGGACTTCGGGACCGTGCCGTTTGTGTACCTTCCGTTGAGTCAGCACGACCCCGCGAATCTCACACTTCTCGTGCGAAGTGGAAACGGTCGATCGGTTGCCAGCGGCGTGCGAGCAGCCATCGCAGGATTGCGCACATCACCGCAGGCGATCTCCATCCAGTCGCTCGATGACGTCGTCGCTGTCGCGCTGACACCACAACGCGTCGGCGCGTTCGTCGCAGGCAGTCTCGGTCTGGTTGGCGTGCTGCTTGCCGCCATCGGCATTTATGGTGTCACGGCGTATACGGTGTCGAGACGCACGCGCGAGATCGCGATCCGCTGTGCGCTCGGCGCGCATCGAGGAACCGTCGTGAGGCTTGTCATTCGACACGCGCTCTCGCTCACGGCCGTCGGATGCGTGATTGGTCTCGTGCTCGGCGCGATTGCCGGTCAGGTGCTGTCGATGCTGCTCGTGGGGATCTCACCGCTCGACCCACCGACACTCGTGAGCGCGGTGTTGCTGTGCCTCTTCATCGCCCTTGCCGGGTGTGTAGTGCCGACGATGAGAGCCGTGCGAATCGCGGCGAGCGACGCGTTGAGGGCCGAGTGATGATGCGACTGTTTCACGTCCTTCGAAATCTCGTCCGGCGCGATCGCATCGAGCGCGATCTGGACGAGGAGCTCCGCGCGTCGCTCGATCTGCTCGTCGAAGACAAGATTCGCGGCGGCATGCGCCCGGACGAGGCGCGGCGTGCGGCGGCAGTGGAACTTCGCATCGAGTCGGTCAAGGAGCAGGTGCGTGAGGTGCGTGCCGGTTCGTTCGTCGAGACACTGCTCCAGGACGTGCGCTACTCCGCCCGGCTCCTTCGTCGCAATCCATTGTTCGCGCTGACAGCGGCGGTGTCGCTCGCGATCGGAATCGGGGCCACGACGACCGTGTTTACCGTCGCCAACGGACTTCTGTTGAGCGTGCCCGCTGGCGTGGCTGATCCATCGAGCCTCGTCGATATTGCTCGAGTCGAGGAAGGTGACTTCGGCGTCAACCCGATTCCCTACGCCGCGTATCTGTCGATGAAAGAGAGTGCGCGCAGCTTCGACGAGGTGTACGGGTACGATCCGAATGTCGAGCCAGTGAGTCTGCGCGCGGATGGCAGCACCGAGCGGGTGTTCGCCAGCTTCGTCACGATGAGCTTTTTCGACGCGCTCGGCGTGCGTGCGGCCGCCGGGCGACTGTTCGGACGCGTCGATCCCGAGGTCGCCGGCGGCAGCCCCGTGGTCGTCCTGAGCGACGGGTTGTGGACCAGGCGATTCAACCGCGATCCGGCCGTGATCGGACGCACGGTGTCGGTCAACGGGTTTCCGCTGACCGTGATTGGTGTCGCCAACGAGCGCTTTCGAGGCATGACCGTACTTGCGCCGGACGCGTGGATTCCAGCGGTCATGATTCCCTCGCTGAAGCCGGATACGCTCATCAACTTCAGTCCGGCAGCAGGACCAATCAACTGGCAGGTGTTGGCAGGCGGACGTCTCCGAAAAGGCGCGACAAGCCGTCAGGCTGCAGATGAAGTGCGAGCCGTTGGTGCCGCGGTCGAGGAAGCCGCGCCGCCCAAAATCGCGATCGACTTTGGGGCGGGTGTCGCGAGGGTGCCTGAAGGCGGCCGTATGGTGTGGCGTGTCGCCGCCCCTTCACGCATCCCCTCAGGCCTTCGGCTGGCCGCGGCCGGCTTCCTCGCGCTGCTCATGTCGCTCGTGTCGGTCGTGCTGATGATCGCGTGCGCGAACCTCGCTGGCGTGCTTCTGGCCAGAGGCACGGCGCGACGCCGTGAAATCGCGCTTCGCGTGGCGATTGGCGCAGGACGCCGGCGTCTGGTCTGCCAGCTGCTCACCGAAACCGTGATGCTGTTTCTGCTAGGCGGTACTGGTGGTCTGCTGCTGTCGCACGCGCTGACCTCGCTCGTGATGAAGCTGCTGCCGGCAATTCCGTTTCCCTTGAATCTCGAGATGCCGATCGATGGCCGAGTGCTCGTCTTCGGCCTGGCGTTGTCGCTCGTCGCGGCAGTGCTGTCCGGACTGGCACCGGCCTGGCGAGGCTCAAGAGCTGATGTCGTGGCCGCGCTCAAGGATGATTCGCAGGCGCCGGCCGACAAGCTGCGTCTGCGCAACGCGTTCGTCGTCGCGCAGGTCGCGTTCAGCATCCTGCTCGTGATCACCGCAGGAATCCTCACGCGCGGCTTGAATCGGGTGACGCGCGTGGATCGGGGGTTCGACGCGCGCAGCGTGGACACCGCCGCCGTCGATCTCACGATGGCCGGGTACACGACGACCACAGGCGCGGCCATCGCGCGCGAGCTACTGGAGCGTGTGCGGGCCCTGCCAGGTGTGCAGCATGCGACGCTCGCGGACCGTGCCCCTGGAGCCGGCGGGTTCAGCATTGGCGGTATCAGCGTCCCCGGCGTCACGCCTCCGCGCGGACAATACTTTTTCGCGAACTGGACGATCGTGGACCGCGACTACTTTGCGACGCTGCGAATCCCATTGCTCGCCGGACGCGATTTCCGTGCAGACGACACGTCAACCGCCGCGCCGGTGGCCATTCTCGGGGAGAGCACCGCTCGCCGGTTCTGGCCCGTCGTGGATCCGATTGGTCGCACGTTCTTCGTCAGCGCCTTCGGGATGAAGGGCGTCGGACAACCCAACCGCATAACTGTTGTCGGTGTCGTGAAAGACGTTCGCGCGAGCGGTCCGGATCGAACCGCGCCCATGAATCTCTATGTGCCGCTGCAGCAGCGGTCGCGAACGACGGTGACCGTGCTGGCGCGAACCACTGACGGCCGTTCGCTCGCCGCTGATATCCGGGCGATCGTGAGCGCGCTGAATCCGAATCTGCCGCTGCTCGATGCGCAGTCGCTCGAGAGACAGCAGGACGGTCCGGTCGAGACGCAACTGCGCATCGGCGCGGTCGTTGCCGGTAGCGTCGGCATCGTGGGCTTGTTGCTGGCAGCGATCGGCATCTACGGCGTCACGGCCTACACGGTGACGCAGCGCACGCGCGAGATCGGCATACGTTTGTCACTGGGCGCCGACCGCACAGCCGTCATGGGTATGGTCTTGCGTCAGGGCATGACGCTGGTGGCCATCGGATCGGTGATCGGCCTGCTGCTCGGGGCCGGCGCAGGCCAAATACTTTCTGGCGCCAGGTTCGGAACGCCGCGGCCTGATGCCCTGATGTTCGCCGGCGCGGCGGCACTCTTCGCCCTCGTCGGGTTGGCCGCATGTTACGTGCCGGCTCGTCGCGCCACGCGGATTGGTGCGATGCAAGCGCTGCGCTGTGAGTGACATTTGTAGGGGCGACGCACGCGTCGCCCTTACACATGCGCGCGGTCACGGTTTCAACGCGTAAATCCGGAATTGGCTGTTCTCGTAAGCGACCGGCAGGTCGAGACGCCCTTCGGTCACCAGGTAGTTCAGGTCGTACTTCATCGCCAGTTCACGCGCGCGATCGGCTGAAATCGTCGTGAAGTCGCCGATTGCTGCCGCGCGTTCGACAACGCGCCGTGCGACGTCGCGCGAGTAGATCGCGATTGCCGAATCTTTCACGTCTTCCAGGAAAACATCGCGTGTGGCCGACACGCGGACGCTCGTCCCGTATTTCCACGAGTGTCCCGGGTCGGCGAGCACGTGCGTGTCAATCGCTTGTCGCGACAGCCAGCGCATGGCGTCCTCCCACGGCGACTCCGGCAGGTGCATCGAGAACAACGCGCGATCGGGACGTTCGACGAGCATGATGTACGCGCCGCGCGAAACGGATACCGCCATGAGCGCGATGGCAACCGCTTTCGCGGTTCTCGCATTCACGAGCAGCGAGAGCACATAGATCGTCGCGAGCACGTCAACGAGCCAGAACACACGCGAGATCTGCAACTGCACCG
>JBKPRH010000363.1:0-10815 GCA_046765795.1 Acidobacteriota bacterium
GTTGAAGGCGCTCGATCTCGGCTACACACACGTCGACACCGCTGCGCTGTATGGATTCGGCGCGAACGAAACGCTGATCGGCCGTGTGCTGAAAGACCGGCGGAACGACTTCGTTCTCGCCAGCAAAGGCGGTATGTCGCGCAATGCGCAGGGACAGCGTGAAATCGACGGGCGTCCCGAATCAATCCGCCGTCACTGTGAGGAGAGTCTCTCGCGACTGCAGACAGACGTCATCGACCTCTATTACCTCCACCGTTGGGACAAGAAAGTGCCCGTCGAAGAGAGCGTCGGCGCGCTCGCTGAACTCGTGCGGGAAGGTAAGGTCAAGACCATTGGCTTGAGCGAAGTGTCTGCGGTGACGATCCGCAAAGCACACCGCGTCCATCCTCTCACCGCCGTTCAATCCGAATACTCGCTGTGGACGCGCAACGCCGAAGTCGCCGTCCTCGACACATGCCGTGAGCTGGGAGTTGCCTACGTCGCCTTCAGTCCACTCGCCCGCGGCTTCCTCACCGGCAAGCTGCGCGACACGTCGACGCTGCCGCCCAAGGACATCCGTCTCGGCATGCCACGGTTCCAGGCGGATCACTATCCGAAGAACCTGCAACTGCTCGACGGGCTGGCCGCACTCGCTCGAGAACAAGGCTGCACGATGGGCCAGCTGGCCATGGCCTGGGTGCTGGCCCAGGGCTCGCACATCGTCGCGCTCCCCGGGACGACGCAACTCGATCACCTGGAAGAAAACGCCGGCGCCTCAGGCATCACATTGTCTGAGGACATGCTGCGTCAATTGGACGCGCACATCAATTCGAGAACGGTGTCCGGCGCGCGCTACGCACCAGCGGTTCAAGCAGAGATCGATACAGAGGAGATGGGAGTGGAAACCCGATGAGTTTTCAGGTGACGCCAGGCTGGTTGATCTATCACCCGAATCCGTCGACGCCGACGTTCAAGGTTCCGCCAGGATCAGTGGACGCGCATTGTCATGTGTTCGGCCCAGGCGACACGTTCCCGTATGCGCCGGAGCGCAAATACACACCAGCCGATGCGTCCAAAGCACAGCTCTTCGCGCTACGCGATCGTCTCGGCTTCGACAAGAACGTGATTGTGCAGGCGACCTGTCACGGCACCGACAATCGCGCGCTCGTGGATGCGCTGCGTTCGTCGAATAACAAAGCTCGCGGCGTCGCGACCGTCGATCGCAGCATTACCGACAGCCAGCTCAAAGATCTCCACGACGCCGGCGTACGCGGGACACGCTTCAACTTCGTGAAGCGACTCGTGGACTTCACACCGCGTGAGGTCCTGAACGAGATCGCTCACCGCATCGCGCCGCTCGGCTGGCACGTGGTGATCTACTTCGAAGCCGCCGACTTGCCCGAGCTCTGGGACTTCTTCACGGCGCTGCCGACCACCGTCGTCGTCGATCACATGGGGCGACCGGACGTCAGGAAGCCAGTGGACGGTCCCGAGTTCGAGCTGTTCGTCCGCATGATGCGCGAGCACGAAAACATCTGGTCGAAAGTCAGCTGCCCTGAACGGCTCACATTCACGGGGCCACCGGCGTTGAACGGCGAGCGCAACGCGTATCGCGACGTCGTTCCATTTGCCAAGCGCCTGGTGGACACCTTTCCCGATCGCGTGCTGTGGGGCACCGATTGGCCGCATCCGAATCTCAAGGACCACATGCCGGACGATGGGCTGCTCGTGGACTACGTCCCACACATCGCGACGACACCGGAGTTGCAGCAGAAGCTGTTAGTGGATAACCCCATCCGCTTGTATTGGTGATTCTTTGAGCTTTGATTATTGATTCGTTGTTGAATCGTGATTGGTGACTGTTGATTGGACCGTGGCCGGTTGCCGCGACGAACGCGTTGAAAGATCAATCTTCAATCCAAGATCAGACAATCAACAACCATTCGACAATCCAAGATCAATAATCAAAAATGGTCTGTTCGGAGGGTAGATGAAGATCTGTTTAGCGGGTACCGGGGCCATGGGCGAAGTCCATGTGAAGGCCCTGGCGAAGATCGAAGGCGTCGAGGTCGTCTCGATTGCGGCACGCACGGACGAGAGCGCGAAGGCCTTCGCCGAGAAGTACATGATTCCTTTCGGATCCTCGAACCTCGAGGCCTGCATTGACCGTCCCGGCGTCGATGCCGTGATTCTGACGACGCCAAGCGATCAGCATCACGATCAAACGATCATGGCCCTGTCAAAGGGCAAGCACGTGCAGGTCGAGATCCCGATGGCGCTCAGCCTTCAGGACTCCGAGGACATGGTGAAGGCCGCGAGGGCGGCTGGCAAGGTCTGCATGGTCACGCACACGCGGCGCTTCTCGAGCCCGCATCGCGAGATCCGGAAGCGCATCCAGGAAGGCACCTTCCATCTGCACCACATGGTGGTCGAGACCTACTTCTTCCGCCGGACCAACACCAACATGCACGGGCAGCCGCGGTCATGGGTGGACAACCTTCTGTGGCATCACGGCTGTCACTCAGTGGACCTGGCGCACTGGATCCTGGACGACCCGAACTGGGCGGTCTGGGGACAGAAAGGACCCGACCACAAGGAGCTCCACATCCCGATGGACATTACCGTCGGGATGAAGTCGAAGAAGGGGCCACTCTTCACCATGGCCATGTCCTTCAACAACAAAGGGCCGTTCGGGGGTTTTTACCGGTATATCGGCGAGGAAGACACCTACAAGGTCTACCGGGATTCCATGACCGACAGCGAAGGCAAGGACGTGCCGCTCGACCCGACGCTGGCGTTCGATCGCCAGGATGTGGAATTTGTCGCGGCTATCCGCGAAGGCCGGGAGCCGGAATCGAACGCCGCCAGCTGCGCCAAGACCATGGCTTTGTTGGATAAGATCGACAAAGCGATGAACGGGTGATCGTAGAGGCGGGTCTCGAGACCCGCCTGACAGAGGAGTAGATCAATGGGTGAGATTGTTGCCGCCGTCGGAACGTGCCACACGCCATACATGTTCACGCGTCCGCCGGACGAGGATCCGAATCAGCTCGAGCAGGCCGGTCGAGCGATGAATGAGCTCGGCAAGGTGCTCGATGAGACCAAGCCGGATGCGATCCTGTTCTTTGGCGCGGACCACGTCGAGACCTTCTCCGTCAGCTGCGTGCCGTCATTTGCGATCGTCGCCGGCGATCGCGCGATGGCGAAGTTCGCCGGACGCGAGCACAACCTGCCGATTCACCGCGAGCTCGCCGAAGACATCCTCAACAAGCTCGTCGTCGAGCACAACTTCGACATGGCGTATTCCGAGGATGCCGAGCTCGGTCACGCGTTCTCGATTCCGTTCGAGTACGTGATCGGCAAGCGCAACATCCCCGTCGTCCCGTTCTTCACCAATGTGTATGTTCCGCCGCTGCCAACGCCGCGTCGCTGCGAGGCGCTCGGCAAGGCGCTCGCGCAGATCATCAAGGGACGCAAGGAGCGCGTGGCGATCATCGCCAGCGGCGGCATGTCGCACTTCCCCGGCACCACGAAGTATCTCCATCCCGAGTTCGACTTCGATCGCTGGCTCGTGTCGCAGTTCGAGGCCGGGCATGGCGACGCCCTCCTCAACATGACAGGCACACAGCTGGACGAAGTCGGCAACACGGAGATGCTCAGCTGGGCGGTGATGTTCGGCGCGATCGGCGCGTCGCTCGAGGGCGAGCTGATCGACTACATCCCGACCTGGCACCATGGGCTGTGCATGATGCGCTTCCTGCCGGCACGGGCGCGCACCAACGCCCCGACGAAGGTCGCCGAGCAATACGGCGGCTTCAAGTTCGTCGACCAGGGCTACATGTTCTATAAGCATCCGCCCTCAGAGGCGTACGGCTTGAACAAGCTGCTGTTCGAGTCGCGTCACAGCCAGGAGCTGCGCGATCGCATCATCAACGACTTCGAGAAGGTGTGCGATGAGTACGAGCTGAAGGGCCAACAGCGCGAGGCCGCCAAGTCGATGATCAACGTCGGCAAGGGCGGCAAAGTCAGCGATCACGTGGGCCCGTTGGCCGAGGCTGGCTGCCATCCGCTGCAGGCGCTGATGGCGCTGCACGTCATCTTCTCGACGAGCCACACCCGCGGCCAGGCGGCAATGGCCGGGGCAGACAAGCACTAGCTCGATCCCTATGGATCGACACGGCGCAATGTCCGGCGGCGCCCGCATCGATTACTCGATTGCGGGCGCTGCCACCGCTCCCACTCTCCTCTTCATCAATTCAATCGCCACGACACGCGACCTGTGGGCGCGGCAGGTCCCACGGCTGTCCAAATCGTTCCGCGTGATTACGTATGACGCGCGCGGGCACGGATTCTCGCAGGTCACCGCCGGCGACTACACCGTCGAACAACTCGGGCGCGACGCGCTCGCCATCCTCGACGCCGCCGGTGTTGAGTCAGCACACGTGTGCGGCATCTCACTCGGTGGCATCACCGCGATGTGGTTGGGCGTCCATGCGCCGCGACGAATCAGGAGCCTCGTGCTCGCGAATACTGCAGCTCGTATCGGCAGCCTGGAGATGTGGACCGAGCGTATCGCCTTCGTGAAACAACAGGGCATGGCGACGCTCGCCGATCTGACGATGCCGCGTTGGTTCACCGACGGGTTCCGCGCGCGTGAACCGCAGACGGTGGAACAGTTCAGAGCGATGGTGGCGGCGTGTCCGAAGGAAGGTTATTTGAGCTGCTGCGCGGCGCTGCGTGACGAAGATCTTCGGGACGCCATCGCCGGCATTCGGTGTCCGGTCCTATGCGTTGCGGGAAACGCTGACCCGGCGACGCCGCCGGATGCGCTGCAGTTCAGTCACGAGCGGATCGCTGGATCAAAGATGTTGCTGCTCGACGCGGCGCATCTCACCAACGTCGAGCAGCACGAGGCGTTCACCAAAGCGGTGACGGAATTTATTCCGTCACGGTGATGTTGATCACTTCGCAGAGCCCCGTCATCGTCGCATGACGGTCGTCGCCCGCCTGGACCGCCAGCTTGTGCGGGCCCGGCGTCAGCTGCATCTCGATCATGTTGTCGCCCTTGCCGAAGTGCACCCACGGATTGGCCTTGGGAATCACCGAACCCGGAGCGAGGCAATCAGTGTCTACGCCAAGATGGTAGTGGCCGGTGTTGGCGCGCACGGCTTCCGGTGCGATCTCACCCGGCGGCACGGGGGAGATCGTGAACATGTCGCTGCCAAAGACGATGTGCACGGGGCTCTTCACTGAGGCGCCGTTCTTCGGCTCCATGAAGAACACCTTGCCGCCGGCATGTTCGCTGTGATCGGCAGCTGGCTGAGACGCTCTGTTGCACGCGGCAAATGCAATCGACGCTGTCAGGATGAAGGCACCAACGACACGGAAAGCCATCGCGACAACTCCTTTCGATCGAATCAAGACGTCGGAATTATAGGTCGAGACGGTTGGTAGTTGGTGGTGGGAAGTTGATGGTTGTGTTGTCGCGGGTCGAGGCTCGTGGGTGGCTAGTGACTGGCGGAAAACCACCAACCCACGAACCACGAACCACCAACCGATTAGAATCCAGCGTATGCGGAGTCATGAGCTGACCTGCGCACTCGCGGCGATCACGATCGTCGCCGCCGCAGCATGCTCGCGAACCACGGAACAGACGGAAACGGCTGCTGCGCGCGCGGTTACGTTCAACGAAGACATCGCTCCGATCCTCTTCGACAACTGCGCGAGCTGCCATCGCCCTATCGAAGACCCGCCTTCGCCGAAGGCTTCGGCGAGGCAGGCTCCGCCTTCGGCGAAGGCGAGGTCCTCCCTGGGCGCCGAAGCGCAACGCGCGAAGGCGGCCCATGATCCAATCTGCGTGGCTGGTGCGCCGTTCAGCGTGCTCGACTACGGCCCAGTTCGTCGCTACGCGCGCGCGATCTCGTCAGCCGTGCAGCGCCGTGCGATGCCGCCGTGGCTGCCCGAGCCCGGACACGGCGAGTTCGCCGGCGAACGGCGGCTCCACGACGATCAGATCGCGCTCATCGCGAAGTGGGTCGAGAGCGGCGCGCCCGAGGGGAATCCGGCCCACGCGCCCAAACCGCCGACGTTTTCCGGCGGATGGCAGCTTGGCACGCCCGACCTCGTGTTGACGCTGCCCGAGCTGTACGTGCTGCAGCCCTTCGACTCCGCTCAGGGCAAGCCAGGAACCCGCGACGTGTTCCGCAACTTCGTCATTCCGGTGGCGATCACCACGACGCGCTACGTGCGCGCCGTCGAGTTCCGCGCCGATCGCCCACAGGTGCTGCACCACGCGGACGTGGCCATCGATCTCGGGCGGGTCTCGCGCGCGCTCGATCGTGCCGAGCCGGGTCCCGGTTTCGCGGCGATGGACAGCGCTCAGGTCTACAACGTGTACGGCTGGTCGCCGGGCAAGGTGCCGGTGATGGAGCCATCCGACAACGCGTGGACGCTCGAGCCTGGCACCGATGTGATTCTGTTGCTCCACATGATCGCGGGTGCACAGAACGAGATGGTGCAGCCGTCGATCGGCCTGTTTTTCTCCGACACGCCGCCGACGCGCACGCCGATCAGTGTGAAGCTCGAGGCGCATGGCATCGCCATTCCCGCCGGCGAGGCGAACTACGTCGTCGAGGACAGCTACGTGCTCCCGGTCGACGTCGAGGCGGTGAGCATCTATCCGCATGCGCACTATCTCGGGAAGGAGATGCGAGGAACGGCGACGCTGCCCGACGGATCTCAGAAGGATCTGTTGTGGATTCGACAGTGGGACTTCCGGTGGCAGGACCGGTATCGCTATCGAACGCCTGTACCCCTCCCGCGGGGCACGCGGCTGTCGATGCGATTCACCTACGACAACTCCGCGGCGAATCGAAACAACCGTCACGATCCGCCGCAGCGCGTGCGATCGGGACCGCGCTCGACCGACGAGATGAGCCAGCTCTGGATCGAGGTCGTGCCGCGCCGCGCGGAGGACGCGGCAGTCCTGAACGCCGATTTCGTCCGTCGTTCACTGGAGGCCGCTATCGCGTCGGCCGAACTGGACGTCCGGCTCGATCCGCAGGTTGCTGCGGCGCACAACGTGCTCGCGACGAGGTATCTGAGTGCGGGACGGGTTGCCGACGCCCTGGCACAACTCGAAGAGGCGCTACGTTTGGATCCCCGCGACGCGGAGGCGCACAGCAATCTCGGGACGGTACTGCAGGTGCGGGGGCGGCTCAACGAAGGGATGGACCACCTGCGCACAGCCGTGCAGCTGAAGCCGAAGGGCGACTCGGTGCGCTTCAATCTCGGCGCCGGACTGCTCGCGATGGGACAGCCCGATGCAGCGATACGCGAGTTCCAAACAGCGGTCGCCCTCAACCCGGAGAATGCGGACGCGCACTTCAACCTGGGCGTCATCCTCGGGCCGCGCAATCGGGTGGACGAGGCGATTGCACACTTGCAGCGCGCGGTGGAGATCAACCCACTCAACGCCGATGCGTACCACAATCTAGCAATTGCGTACGCGCTGAAGAGGCGACTCGACGACGCGATCGCATCAGCACAGACGGCTGTGCGCCTGAAGCCGGATTCCGCTCCAGCACGGGAGATGCTGCAGCGATTGCTCGCCGCGCGCAATCACTGACGTACAACGAAAGGCGGGTCCGAAAAACAGGACCCGCCCTCTGACTTCTGATTCCTGATCCCTACATGGATCAGAAATCGAACGTCACGTTGAAGCGGACGAAACGCGGCGTGTAGACCGACGTCGGGTTGAGCCAGCTTCCACCGTTCTCGTCGCCTGAGACGCCCGCGGCGTCGTACGCGTAGGTCGCCGAGTACGCCGTGGCGTAGTTGGTGTTGAAAAGGTTCTGAAGGTCGAACCCGACATCCGCGCGTGTGCGGCCGAAGCGGAGGATCTTCGCCACGCGCATGTCCACTTGGTTGCGGCGGCCACCGACGAACAACCGGTGATCGGTGTCGAGCAAGGGCACCGCCGTGGTCCCCGTGATCAACCCACCAGCCGGCAGCCGGCCCAGCAGCGTCTGAACGACCGTGTTGGGCACGTTCCACACCGCGCCGTTACCGAGAACTGCCGTTGAAAGCTCACTCGCCGGCTGCGATCGGACAGTGCCGCTGATCAACACGTCGATCTTCGGAACCGTGTACGACGCCAGACCGCGCACCGTCGTGAGGAACGGATCGACCGACCGGCAGTTGCGCGGATCCGGGCTGTCGACATGGATGGTCGTCGCGCAAAAGTCCTCGACCTCGCGGCCGGTGGTCGTGCCGACTTGAAGGAAGAGACCGTTGCGCAGCCGCGCGTTGAGGGTCATGTCAACCCCGTGCCAGTAGTTCTCACGCTTCGGACCGAAGTCGGTCTCGAAGGTGATGTAGTTCTGGGCCGCCAGCGCATTTGCCGCCGCCGTCACCGCGTAGAGCGTGATCGGGTAGCCCCCGCCGCCGGGCAGACGCGAATCGCGCGGCGCCGTGATCGTCCACGCGTCGTAGTCGCTCGGGCTGCGGACCAGGTTGTCGGTGATGCCGTTCTCCCAACCGTTGCCCCCGGGTCCATCCCACCAGCGCCGCGCGTAGCCGACCTCGAGCGAGACTCGCGGAATGATCTGATGCTGCACCGTGAGACCCCACTGCCAGTCGCTGGCGCGTACGCCCCACCCGTGAAGAATGTCCTGATTCACGCGCGTGGCGTTCGGGTTGGTGCTGCCGAAGTTCAGATCGTTGCCACCGACCGCGCCGCAGTTGTCCGGTGACGTCTGCGCGTTGAAGTCGAGCAGGTTGCAGTCGACGATGCGGTTGCCGTTGGTGTCGGACCAGTTCCGGTTCAGCGTGCGTACGATGTTCTGCGCCGGGCTGTTGCGCGTATAGGAACCGTCGTTGGTCGCGGCGTCGAGATAGTGGCCCATGTTGAACTTGAGGGCCGTCCGGCCGTTGCCGAACAGGTCGTAGGCGACGCCAATGCGCGGTGTGATGTCGTTGTAGGCATCGACGCTTGCGGTCCGCGGCAACGAAATCGGCTGCGGGTTCACGCGTGAGGTCACTTCCGTGCCGTTGTGCTGGGCCGGGCTGTAGCTCCACGCGCGGTCATACCGCAGCGCGCCCTGCAGCGTCATCCGTCCGCGCGTCCACGCGTCCTGCAGGTAGATGGCCGCGATGCCGGTGCGGTCCGCCTGGGTCCACTCGGGGATGTTCATCGTGAACTGATTCGGCACGCCGTTGTTGAAGCGATACGAGAGCAGCGTCGGGTTACGCAGGAACTTGCTGTCGGCGATCAGATACGAACCCTGATAGCCAAGTTTCATGTTGTGCGCGCCGGTCACGTATGACGCCGATGCGCGCCACGTGTTCGGGATGCCGTAGTTGTCGGAGTAACCGGCGAGCGCTCGATATTGGTAGTTGGCCCGCGGCGCATACGGCGCCCCGGTCGCCGGGTTGATCGCGGTCGATTGCTCGGTGACCGTAATGTCAAAGATACCGTCAGGCGGTAACTGACCCGGGCCGCCGGCATGTCCGTACGCCAGCCGCGAGTAGCCCGCCTCGAGCAGCATCTTGCTGGTCATTGGCGCGGTCCACATCACCTGCGTCAGGTAGTACGGGAAGTCGAAGTAGTTCGTCGAGGCTTCCGGAGAGGTGCCCCCGCCAGCCGTGGAACCCGAGGCGACCCACTCGGACGTGCGCGTGTGACAGCCGTCGGTCTCGACCTTGAGCGGCGACCCCTCGCAGCGCAGTTGATACTCATGGCTGAACGAGATGCGATGTTTCGACGTGACCTGCGCCGAGGCGCGACCGATGAACATCTCTCGACCCTGTACTTGCCGCGTCCCGTAACTCCGATCCTCCCTCCACAGCCAACTGTTGGGATCGTTGGTGTTCAGGTTGAAGGCGTTGGCGTTGCCGACGATGCCTTCCACGGCGGTTGACGTATCGAGCTTGCGATAGCTGCCCAGGAACCAGATACGGTCGCGCTTGATCGGCCCGCTGTAGGTGAAGCTCGTGTCGTAAGAGCTGATGATGCCGGGCGTCTCGCGGATGCCGACGGCGCGCAGCTCGTCGTTCAGGTTGTTGCCGCGCGACCAGTCGCCGGCGGTGTTGAAGAACGCCTGGCCGGCGTAGCGGTTGGCGCCCTGTTTGGGCACGAGGTTCATCACCGGCGCGCCGATGTCTGACTCGCCCATACCGCCGGACACGGTGACGGAGACTTCGTCGACGTTCACTGAATCGAGGATGTACGACGACACGCCGCCGCCATTGAAGGCGGCCGCGACGGTCATGCCGTTCACGGTCATACGGCCCTCGTTGGTCGAGCCGCCGCGCGCGCTGAAGAACGTCATCGTCGGCGTCGCCGCGACGCCGTTGCCGTCAACGGTGAGACCTGGCGAGGCGTTGAGCAGTGAGCCCACTGTCCGCGTCGCCGGAATCGCGGCAATGACGTCGTTGCTGATGACCGTCTCGCGGCGCACGCTCTGCACGTCGACGACCGGCGTCTCACCAGTGACTGTGACCGTCTCCTCGAGCGCGCCGACCTTCATCTCCGCAGGGATGGTCAGCACTGCGGACCCGGCGAGTTCGAGACCATCGCGCTTGAACGTGCTAAACCCGGGCAGCGTGAATGTCAGGCTGTAGGTTCCGGGAGGCAAATTGATGATGCGGTACTGACCGGCGCCATCAGAGACCACCGTCCGCGACTTCTCGGTAAGCGCAGGGCTCGCGGCCTCGACGGTCACACCGGGCAATATGGCCCCGGAACCGTCCTTGATCGTGCCAGTGAGAGTGCCCTGCGCCGCCGCAACTGACGGCAGCAACACGGCACCGACGAGAACGAGCAGTACGTACTTC
>JBKPRH010000364.1:0-5331 GCA_046765795.1 Acidobacteriota bacterium
CCGCGCGAACTGCACTTCGGAGTCGCCAGGGGCCATGTTTCGGGACGATCCGACCAGCAGGAGAACGCGCCGGTTCGCGTCGACACCCAGGCTGCGCCGAAAGGCGTCAACGGCGTCGGGCCGCGTCCGATCGAACCATCGATCGAAAGATTGCGCGCCGGTCACCATGATTCGGTTCCGCGGGATCCGGTGCAGCTGTTCCGCTTCCCGCGCCTGAATGTCATTCCAGACGACAACCGCGTCCGGGACCAGGCGAATCAGCCCTTTGCTAGTGAGATGATCCCAGCTGGCCACGGCAACCACCGTTGGAATTGCAAGCGCGCGGGCTGCCTTGAGGACTTCCGTTTCCTGAATACCACTCCCACCGATGATCACGAGCGGACTCACGACCACGAGATCGGGCTGCAGCTGCTTCAGGAAATCACGCGTCGTGGCGTTTACGGGCAGCATTCGCTCGAGCAGGCGCTCGACCCCGATCGCCGCCGTCACCACAACGCGGGGTGCACGGCGGATGTGCTTGATGAAACCAAACCCCGGCGACAGTTCGCGCTCCGCTCGTCGGCGGAGGTACTCGGCCTTTACAAAGGCCGGCTCGAGGTAGCGTGCGCAATCGATCGCAATCCTCAGATTCTTCGCGACCGGCGACACACCCCCGGGAAGTGTCCCAAGCGAACGAACACGCTCGCCCGCATCGACCGGCACTTCGAGATCAGGTCCTCGCTTCTCCGGTTTTCCGTAGACCAGCGACACATTCCAGCCTCGCCGTTCGAGTTCGACGATCGCAGGACCGTAGAATCGCAAATAACCGGGCTCGTTGAGCGCAAAGAGGACGCGGCGCGCGTGATCTGGCATTCGATGGTGGATATGAACCCGGCGGGGAACGTGCCTCGTGATTATACGTTCGGTACAATGACACTGAATCCGATGAGTGTCATGAGCAGGGTCAACGAGGGCGCGATTCGCGCGTACATCGAGCGTCGCCTGGCCGGCGCGGTTCGCGTCGATGACCCGGTCCCCCACGTCATCGTCAACGACTTTCTCGAACCCGACTTTTACCGGGAGCTCACGGCCGCCTGGCCGCCGCTCGAACTCTTTCATCGCGACAAGGCGGGCCTCAAGTACGACCTCGTTCCCGGGTCGCCAGACGTCGATCGCCGAAGCGCCGGATATCAACGACTGGCTGCCGAGCCGCGCGCCTTGTGGGATTTCTTTGTCTCACGAGTGAACCGCGAGATCGTGGCGCCGCTCCTCATCAGCCGCTTTCAGCGGGAGGTTGACGACAGACTGCAACGGATCCGCGAGGCCCATGACGCTGGTCTTATCGAATACTCGATGGCGGGCGCCCGCGACTGGTCATATCGGGCCAATGTCGGCCGGTTCATGATGCGCGCCAATGGCTACGAGTTGAAGCCGCACGTCGACTCGATGCCGTACCTCGTGACCGTGCTCCACTACTTTCCCGATGATGCCGGCGACGATCACTGCGGGACCATCTTCTACAAGGCCGAGCGCCCGCTGGATTTCCTCGCATGCGTCCGCGACGGCAGCACACAGTATTTTCACGAAGCAGGTATCGCCTGCACCGAGGTGATGCGTGTGCCGTTCCGGGCCAACACGATGGTGGCCTTTCCGAACACGCTCGGGGCTGCCCACGGCGCCATCGCGCCGTCAAGCAAACCGCGCAGAATTTTTCAGTACCACATCTCGCTGAAGGGCGACGACGAGAAGGTGTAGACCGCTATACCTTGTCGGCCGCGTCACCTTCTGCGCGTCCAAAGAACCAGAGGCCGGAAATCAACGTGGTCAGGGTCGTTGCTCCGCTGATGATCCATTCCGTCGCGGAGACGCCGCCGATCCCAAGCACACCGTACTTGAATGCGTTCACGGGCGCGACCATCGGATTCAAGGCGAGCAGCCACGCGTATTTCGGTCCGATGTTGAGCGGATAGAGGACGGGTGTGAGAAAGAGCCAGAAACCGAGAACGTAACCAATCGTGAAGCGAATGTCGCGCGCCTGCATCGCCGGTACCGACGTCCACAGCGCGATACCGAGCGCGAGCGCGGTGGCCTGCACCACGGCGAGCAGCGCCCATCCAAGATGCGACGGCGCCCAATACAGGACTCCGGTCGTCACCCGATAGTAGGTGATGGCGATCGCGAGCACCCCAAGATGGATGGCGAAGTTGAGAAACGCCGGCGTCATCGTTGCCACGGGCAGGATCAGCCGTGGCAGATAGATGCGCGTCATGAATCCGCGATTGAGCTCCAGACTTCGTGTCCCCCACGTCACCGACTGTGAAAAGAGTTCCCACACGGCGCCGCCACAGTTTATGAACAGGAAGTAGGGGACGCCGTTCGAACCGACGCCGAGCACGCCTCCGAACACGATCGTGTTCACGACGAGCGGAAATAATGGTCGGATGAAGATCCAGGCCGCGCCCAGGACGGTGCGTTTGTAGAGCTTCTGCAGCGACTTGACCGCGAAAAATCGCAGCAGCCGGCGGTAACGCCAGACGTCGCGGAGGCGGTCCAACAACGCCTCGCGGCGCGGCTCGATGACCCAGGTGTCGAGTGGCGGAGGTGCCTGTTCGACTGTTGCCATCTACTGGTGCGTCCTCCCCAAACCACGACTGGGCGCTCCGCTCCCACCCCACCGCGCAGGCGCGGTGGGGACCCCGGGGCTGTCGCGCCCAGCAGAATCGGCGTCGAATGCCTGTCCTAGGAGGGAGTTCATCAGTTGATACACACCACTAGTTGGAATTGACCCGGGCCCGCACCACGCTGCCGAGAACGCCTTCAAGCAGCCGAATCGTGCGGACGTCGACGGCCTCGAGCGGATCGCTGCCAGTTTCCGCGAATGCTTTCTGCGCGACGCCGAGGTGATAGGTGAAGTAGTTACGTTCGGAGAAGAACGCCGTCGAGCGCACGCCGCAGAAAGGGGCCAGGTACGCAAAACCGCCGTAGGTCCCCACAAAGGCCTGCGCACCTGCGATGATCGCCGTCTGCCACGCCAGGTTTTCACCTGCGTGACCGCTCATGTCAAACGCGTGCACACGGGGATGCGAGGCGGCCGAAAAGTCGGCGTGATCGTCCGGCCTGAACCCCGGATTCAACATCACCACATCGTGATGCTCGGCGAGCGCTTCGATCGTGCGTGAGACAAAGGAACGATTGTCGGCGGTATCGGGGAAACAATTGCTGAAATAAAACCGCACGGCGACGTACTTCGCGGGCAGCGGCGGCAGGGCGGCGGGTTGAGGCGGTGCAATCCGCCGATAGCGGACGTGGTCGAGCACGCGGCTCAGCGGCGCCCGATCCTTCCAGAACGGCATGAACAGCGCGTACATCAACGCCGGGTGCAGCAACTGCGTCGCGCCCCCACCGAGCGACGCGCGAACGCGACGGATCACATCGCGGTCGAACGCGCTGATACCACGCTGCTTCTTCGTGGCCTCGGTCCGCAACCGGAACTCCTCGGGCGCTGCGACGGAGAACACATCCACATAGCGGCTGTTCGTCACGTCGTACCACGAGGCGGTGCCACCGCGCGAAACGACGACCAGCCGCTCGGGCGGCAAGTCGAATTTTTCCACCGCCCAGCGCACGAACGGCGCCCAATACAGCAGCTCGAAGCCGATTTCTCCCGTCCACGGTCCGACGATGATTGGCTGCGAGCCGCGCCGCATCCGATCGAGACGATCGATGACGCGCTGTTCGGTGAGCTCCAACTCGGCTTCGATGCCGCCCCGCCGCGCGAGCCGGCGCAGCGCTGTCTCATGCCGTCGCACTGCGACGCGCAGGTCGGCAAGGCGCCCTTGCGTTTCGACGCTCTCGTCGCGCCTGGAGTCGATCAGCTTCCGTATTTCCGCTCGGGAGGCGGCGACCTCCGATACGAGTGTCTTGATGAGGCGTTGCTGGTCGCGCGACTGTTCGGTCAGACGGTCGACGTGGGCACGCTGCGCCTCGGCATCCGGAGCAAGCAGCGGCTCGAGGGATCGGCCAAGCCGACGCAACACGCGGTTGATCAATGAGCTCATTCGACCGCGAACCGAAGCTGCCCCTCGTCATCGAACTCGAGCGTGCCGCTCGCGAGCCCATGCTCAATGGCGCCGGCCCACTCGTCACCCAGGCGCTGGCGCATCTCCACAGGGAGCCGGAGAATGGCGCGATCGCGTGACAGTCGATACGCCTCGATCCGCTGCGTGAGCTTGGCCGGCAAGATTGGTGTCCAGGAGACCTTGTCCTCGGCTCGGCGCGCGAGCACGAGAAAGCTCGAGTTCCGTGCCTTGATGAACGTCACTTCGAAGCCGCTGGCCGAAAGCGCGCGAACCATGGCAGCCCGATCGAACGTCTGCAGGTGCAGCGGATTCAGATGCGCAATGATCGACTTGCCTTTTTCGAGCACCTGACGATCCTCGGGCTCGTTGTACAGGTACACGTAGCCGCCGGGATTCAGATGGACGTGCAATTCGCGCAGGAACTCCGCAGGCCGCACCGAGTGCACGAGGATGTGGTTGCAGACGATCAAGTCGAAGCGACCTTCAAACGGTATATGGAAATGGTCGTAGTCGATGAGGCCCTGTGCGTCGAAGCCGTAGAGCTCCTTCAACAGGAACTTCTGGCTTTCCCACATCGGCATCACTGATACGTCGGCGTTGTACAGTCTCCGGAGACTTTCGGCGATCGTACCGGCTCGCGGGCGGATTTCCAGCACACGCGCGTTCGTCGGCTTCACCAGGTTCCCCAGCAGGTCCACATGCACGCTGTTCTCGAACCGGTCCTTCAGCACACCCTCCAGGTACTCCGTCGTCTTCAAGCCGGAATGCTCGGACACCCAGACGCCGTGCGCCGCCATCCGGCGGAGTTCCTCTTTATCCTTATCGCTCAGCGGGTACGGATTCAGCAGAGGGTTCGGGAGGACGCCGTCGGCGACCGCTTTTCCGGTGACCTCGCCGAAGTGCTCCAGCAAAAAGAGGAATCGCTGCCCGCACGGCCGTCTCGCGGCGTAGACGACGCCGCAGCGATGGCAGCAGCTGTAGTTGTAGCGCGCGGACTGCTGATCCGGCGCCTTCGGCAGCATGATCAGCTTGTTCCATTCGACGACCAGCGTTCGCTCGCCGTGGCCGCAAAACGGGCACGTGTCGAGCGAGAGCCACTCCTTGCCGTCGGGATCGGGGTGAATTTCGCCGCCGATCACCGGCGACCATTGCGGTTCTTCCGCGTTCACCGTGAGCGGGACGGCGCGGCCGGACAGCAGCTTCGTACCGTTTGCGTTGTCGCCGTGGCCGTCGGTGGACGCGCGCAACTGCTGCACGACGCGCATCATGGCAC
>JBKPRH010000365.1:0-15069 GCA_046765795.1 Acidobacteriota bacterium
GCTCGGCGTGTCGCCAGGGCCGGTGGGATTGTACGGACCCGTCAGATTCACGTGATCGATGATCGGGATGCCGTTCATGTTCTGCAGATCGTGATCGCGCTCGTGCGGCTGCAGCGGCTCGTCCGACTCCGACGCGTTGCGTCTGACGAACGTGACGCCGACCATATGCGGCCCGGCCTTGACCTTGACGCGTGTCTTCAGCCGCTCGTCGATCTTGTTCGCGGCCTCCGACATATTCGTGTCTGACGCCTTGTTGTCCACCTCGCCGCCTACTGGCACCGCGAACACGCGCTCACCATCGATCGAGACCTCGAAGAGATGTTCGTACTCGAGTCCCTTCATGTAGCCGACGATGTTGCGGAGAAGGAAAGTGGCGAATTCGTACTCGGCGTCCTGCGGGAAATTGTGGCGGAACAGCAATCCGCCGCGTGTGCCGAGCGGCAGACCCTCGACGTGATCCTCTTGCGAGTCGTCTGGGGAAATGCGATACGCGAGCCGCACGACGTCGGTATCCGACCCCACCGCGAGACTGCTGATGCGGCGCGCCGCCGACAGATACTGCTCGAGCAGTGACGGCGAGACACGCAGCACGCCCGCGATGTTGTCGAATCCGTTGCTCTCATCGTCTGCGGGCAGGAGATCGGTGACATCCACCTGCAGATCGAGCAGGTCACGTACCGCGTTGCCGTACTCAGTGCGATTCAGACGATGCACGGGCTTGTAGCCAGGTTTGACGGCGCCCTGGGCGCCGCGATCGAGGGTGTGCTCGAGCGATACTGCAAACGCTTCGAGTGTCGCTTCATCGGGCCGAGGCATGCCTTGCGGCGGCATCATCCCGCCGCGCAGTTTCATGACGACCTTTTCCCAGACGTCGCCGTGCGCCGCGGCCTCTGCCGGATTCATCCCTTCCAGCGAGAGACCGCCGGTCTTCACACGCGCGCTGTGGCAGGTGAGGCAATACTTCTGGACGAGTGCAGCGTCCGGAACTGCGGCCGTGGGCAGGGCCGTTTTCACATCGGACGTAGGCTGGGGCGCCGGGCTTTGCTGGGCTGGTCCTTGTGAACCGGCCTGGGCCTGAGAGTTTCCTTGCGGATCAGCGCTGACACCGATCGATGCGATGAGTGCGATGGCCCCGAGAAACAGGCCGGTCTTCGCGGACCGATTGGCCACGTACATACCTCTAGTTACGCCTGAAGGCGCTGGACTATAACATTCCCCTTGGCCGATCCTGGGCCGGAAACGGGACATCTATTATGACCTTTAAGTGCCTGTGCACGCTAGGGATACTGCTTATGGCCGGCCTGCTCTCGGCTCAACAGCGATGGCTCACTGCCTCTGACAAAGCGCTGCAAACAGACGGCGTGTTCACCGAGTTTCCGTTGCCGAATCCTGGGAGTGGCCCGACGACCATTGCGCTGGCTCAGGACGGGACGCTCTGGTTCACCGAGAGCGCGGGCAATCGCATCGGCCGGATGAATCCCGACGGCACTGGCCTCAAGGAATTTTCGCTGCCCAACCCGAACAGCTCACCCCGGATCATCGCCCTCGGTTCGGACGGCAATATGTGGTTCTCGGAGCACACGGGCAATCGCATGGGGCGCATCACACCTGATGGGACCATCACGGAGTTTGCGATCCCCACACCGAACAGCATGCCGCGCGCCATCGCGCTGGGCTCTGACGGCAACATCTGGTTCGGTGAATTCGGCGGCGGC
Organism: Acidobacteriota bacterium; assembly: GCA_046765795.1. Classification (GTDB taxonomy): domain Bacteria; phylum Acidobacteriota; class Vicinamibacteria; order Vicinamibacterales; family UBA2999; genus Gp6-AA40. Next base: position 1,716 of record JBKPRH010000365.1, read on the forward strand.
AAGATCGGTCGCATCACGCCGCAAGGCGTCATCACCGAGTTTCCAATCCCCACACCCGACAGCGGACCGCGCGCGCTCGCGGCAGGCCCCGACGGCAACATCTGGTTCTCCGAATTCAACGCCAGCAAGATCGGTCGCATCACCCCGCGGGGCGTGATCACTGAGTTCACGTTGCCACGCCCGAACTCCGGGCCCGGTGACATCACTGCCGGCGCCGATGGCCACATGTGGTTCGTCGAGTTGGCCGGGACCATGGATGGGCGCAAGCCGGATGGCAATCGCGTGGGCCGCATCACGATGAAGGGCGAGATGACGGAGTTTCCGATCCCGAGTCAGACCGGATCGCCGATCAACGTGGCCGTCGGTCCCGATCGCAATGTCTGGTTCACCAAGGCCGGAATCGTCGGGCGGGTGAGTTCGGACGGCACGATCACTGAGTTCCCGCTGCCGGCGTCGAGTGGCGGTGGCACGGGGTTGACGGCGGGGAGCGACCGTCAGCCGCCGAACCGCTTGAGCAACCGGCTCTGGGTTGCTGCGTCCGGAGGAAATAAGCTCGTGTCTCTGAGCTTTAAGTAGCTGCGCTCGAACAGATTCATAGCGCACGCCCGCGAAGTATGATTCGGCATCCCGGCGAGTGTGCCAGAATCTGGAGCCAAGTTGATGTTCCGCGCTCCGCGCCTCCGCGGTTCGTCACGGGGTAAAGAATGCCACGCATAGTGAATGCGCTCGTCTGGATCGCGATCTCTGTCCTCGGCGCCGCTGCCTTCGGCTACATCGCCGTCTCACGCGGTGAAACCATCGGTGCGGCCTGGCTCGTCATCGCCGCGGTGTGTTCGTATCTCGTGGCCTATCGCTTCTACTCGCGGTTTATCGCGGACAAGGTCTTCGAGCTGAACCCGAAACGCGCGACGCCGGCCGAGCGGTTGAACAACGGCCGCGACTTCGTGCCGACGAATAAGTGGATTCTGTTCGGCCATCACTTTTCAGCGATCTCAGGCGCGGGCCCGCTGGTCGGGCCGACACTCGCTGCGCAGTTTGGATTCCTGCCTGGCACGATCTGGTTGATCGCTGGTGTCGTGCTTGGTGGCGCGGTGCAGGACTTCCTGATCCTGTGCGCGTCAATGCGTCGTGACGGCAAGTCGCTCGGGCAGATTGCGAAGGAGGAAGTGAATCCCCTCGCGGGCCTCGCGGCAATGGTCGCCATCTTCGCGATCATGATCATCCTCCTCGCCGTGCTGGCGCTGGTCGTCGTCAACGCGCTGCGTGACAGTCCATGGGGGTTGTTCACGCTGTCGATGACGATTCCGATCGCGCTCTTCATGGGCCTGTGGATGAACAACATCCGCCCGGGCAAAGTTGCCGAGGCGACGGTCATCGGCATCGGTCTCCTGCTGCTCGCGTTGGTCGGTGGGCAGTGGGTCTCGCAGAGCGCGACGTGGGGACCGGCGTTCACGTGGTCCGGCACCTCGCTCTCATGGGCGGTGATGGTCTACGGCTTCATCGCCTCGGTGCTGCCGGTGTGGCTGCTCCTCGCGCCGCGCGACTATCTGTCAGCGTTCATGAAGGTCGGCACGATCATGATTCTCGGCGTCGCGATCATGTTCGTGATGCCGCCGCTCAAGATGCCGGCGGTCACCCAGTTCATCGACGGTAGCGGCCCGGTCTTCGCCGGCAAGCTGTTCCCGTTTGCATTCATCACCATCGCGTGCGGTGCGGTGTCGGGTTTCCACGCGCTCATCTCGAGCGGCACGACACCGAAGATGGTGAGCTGCGAGCCGGATGCGCGTCTGGTCGGCTACGGCAGCATGCTGACCGAGTCGCTGGTCGGCGTGATGGCGATGGTCGCGGCGGCGACACTGGATCCGGGCGTTTACTTCGCGATGAACGTCGGCCCCGCAACGCTTGGCACGACCGCACAGTCCGCGGCGCAGGCGATCTCGCAGTGGGGATTCACGCTGTCACCCGATCAAATGACGGCGCTCGCCAAAGAAATGGGCGAATCGACGTTGCTGTCGCGCACCGGCGGCGCGCCGAGTCTGGCCGTCGGCATGGCAGGCATCCTTCACAACGTATTCAGCGGTGCCGGCCTCGCGCTCTGGTATCACTTCGCGATCATGTTCGAGGCGGTGTTCATCCTGACGACGATCGATGCCGGCACGCGCGTCGGCCGGTTCATGCTGCAGGAGCTGCTCGGTCACGTCTACAAGCCGCTCGGCGAGACGTCGTGGTACCCGAGCATCCTGATCTCGTCGGCACTCGTTGTCCTTGGCTGGGGTTACTTCCTCTATCAAGGCGTCGTCGATCCGCTCGGTGGAATCAACTCGCTGTGGCCGCTGTTCGGGATCGCGAACCAGTTGCTTGCGGCAGTTGCACTCTGTGTGGCAGCGACCGTGCTCGCGAAGATGGGCAAGCTGCGCTATACGTGGGTGCCGCTTGTTCCGCTTGTCTGGCTCGCCGCAGCCACGCTGACCGCGGGCTGGCAGAAGGTGTTCTCGCCGGATCCGAAGCTTGGTTTTCTGTCACACGCCGCGTCGATCAATCCCACGGCGCCCAACGCGGCGCGGATGATCTTCAACGATCGCATCGATGCCGCACTCGCGCTCTTCTTCATGGCCATCGTTGTCGTCGTGATCCTGGCGTCGGCACGTGAGTGGTATCAGATCGCAGCACGGAAGAAGACACCCAAGGTCAACGAAGCGCCGTTTGTCGAATCACGACTGCCGGCGTAACTCACACGCAAACGCAAACACCGACTGCACGTGACTTCACGTGCCACGGAAACGCGGAGGCGCGAGGCGCGGAGAATCAATGGTCATTCATGATCGACGGACCTTTCTGACCACGGCGCTTGGGGCAGTAGCCGCGACGCGCGCGTTCGCGCAGGGCGCGCCAGCTCAGATCTCACCGGTGCCGAGCACGCGCGACTTCTCGCGTCTCGAGGCCGTGCAGTATCCCGACCCGGACATCATTGCGCTCACGCCCGCGTTCCGTCGCTACATCGTCAACAACACGGTGATCAGGCGCATGCACATCGGCACGCTGTGGGCCGAAGGGCCGGCGTGGAATGGCAATGGTCAGTTCCTGGTGTGGAGCGACATCCCGAATAACGTGCAGATGCGGTGGATCAATGAAGACAGCCGCGTAACGACGTTCCGCAATCCATCGGGATACAGCAATGGCAACACCTTCGACTACGAGGGCCGTCAGCTCTCGTGCGAGCACGGCGGACGGCGGGTCGCGCGCTATGAGCGCGACGGCACGGTGACAACGATCGCCGACAAGTTCCAGGGCAAGAAGCTCAACTCGCCGAATGACATCGTCGTTGCACCCGACGGCGGCATCTGGTTTACCGATCCCTTCTACGGCATTCGCGGCAATTACGAAGGCTTCAAGGCAGAGCAGGAGTCGAAGGAAGCCGTATATCGTGTCGATGGCAAGACCGGGCAGATCGCCAAAGTCACCGACGAAGTCGGTCAGCCGAATGGCATTTGTTTCTCGCCCGATTACAAGAAGCTGTATGTCGCCGATACAGGCATGCCGCGCGACATCAAGGTGTGGGACGTCGATGGCCAGACGCTGCGAAACGGCAAGCGTCTCGTGCAGCTCGACATTCCTGGAACCGGCGCGCCGTCAGCGGCTGACGGCATTCGCTGCGATGCCGACGGCAACATTTGGGCGGGTGCACGGCCAGGCGTGCAAGTGATCACACCCGCCGGCGAACGCATCGGGATGATTCGATTGCCTGAGACGTGCGCGAACGTGTGCTTCGGGGGCCCGCGCCGAAATCGTCTGTTCATGACCGCGAGCCAATCGCTGTATGCGGTCTATGTCGAGACGACCGGCGCACATATCGCGTAAGTTTCATTAACTCCAACGCGTCACTCATCCACGAATGCTCACAATGAGCATTCGATTACCCGCGGCAATGTGTGGCACGTCATCGAGTGTGGTGATGGTGGCCACATTTTTCTCGACGAGCTTCTGGCTGCCAGCTTGCACGTGCAGCGCGACCGTGAATCCCGAAGACCCCGAAAGTGCACAGCGCATCGTCGCCGAGTACGCGAGCGTGCTCGAAGGACACCTCTCGAACGGAGAACTTCCGGCCACGCTGGAGTCGTTGCCGTATCCCAAGCAGACGATTAAGTCGGCGATTCGAACATCCGTCGAAACGATCGCGTCTGCAGGGCTGTTGACCGACGAGCTCCGTGAGTTCCTGAAGACGGCCTATGTCTCGCTGGCAGATTACGTTGGCGCTGATCTCGTCGCGTTGATGAACGAGTATCGCCGAGCTGCGGATGACGTAGCTGCCGATCGCCGGCTCGCGCGAGAGAAGACGGGTGGACCCGCGTGGCAAACACTCGCCAGCAGCGGCACACTCGCCGGAGAGATTGCTCGCACGATCGCGTCGGACGCACAACTCCTCGCCGCAGAGTTCAGCAGCTTCTCCAGCTGAGTAAATCGCGGCTGAGGATTTTTTCCTGCCGAAGGCCAATGATGGCAGACGCGTTGCACGCCCGGCCGCGTCGCCGCTCGCTCCATACTCGCGCGGCGTCAGACTCAACCTGATCGCCGCAGACCCGCCGTCGCACTGCGCACGCCATGGCGGGCAGAGGCAGGAGCAAGTCATGAAGGTCACAGCCTCGCATCGAGCTGCGGGCATTCCTCTGCAGCTCAAATCCCGACAAAACATCGAAGCAGAGATCGAGCGGCGCCTCGCGGAGGAACGTCGTCGTCTCACGCAGTCTCGCGGCGAGGCCGCGAACCCTCGTCACTTTCACCGTCCGATCGAACGGGCGTTCACTGCAGCTGAGCGCAACCGCGTGACGATTCTCTTCGGTGGTCTGACGTGGAAGCACGAGCGTTTGATTCGTGCCGCTTTCGAATCAGCTGGCTACCGCGTGGAGATCATGCCGACGCCCGACGTCGCCGGCTTCCAGCTCGGTAAGGAGTACGGCAACAACGGCCAGTGCAATCCCACGTACTTCATGGTTGGCCACTTAATCAAATACCTGCAGGGTCTCGAGGCGCAGGGCCTGTCGCGTCAAGACATCGTGGACAACTACGTCTTCTTTACCGCGGGATCCTGCGGGCCGTGCCGCTTCGGAATGTATGAAGCTGAGTATCGGCTTGGCGTGCAGAACGCCGGGTTCGATGGGTTCCGCATTCTCCTCTTTCAGCAGGACGACGGGATCAATGCGGCGTCGGGTGAAGCCGGTCTGAAATTCACCGTCGATTTCGGGTTGGGTGCCTTCAACGCGCTGAACTTCGGCGATGTCCTCAACGACATCTGCTATCAGATTCGGCCCTACGAAATGGTTCCAGGCCAGACCGATCGTGTCTTCCAGGAGGCGATGGAGCGCCTCACCGCGTCACTCCGCGATCGCCGCATGTTTCGTCTTGCCGATGCGAAGCCGGAGTGGCTCACGAAATGGATGGCGTCGAAGCGCAAGGTCGAAGGTATCTCCAGCACGCTGGGGAAGGTCGTCGATCACCTGTGGGGCAAGCAGACGAAGGAGTTCCTTCGCGATGCGAGCGAGCGCATTGGCTCGATCGAGGTCGATCGTCTGCGTGTGAAGCCGCTCGTCAAAGTCACCGGTGAGTTCTTCGCGCAAACGACGGAGGGCGACGGCAACTTCCACATGTTCCAGTTCCTCGAACGCGAAGGCGCCGAGGTCAAGGTCGAGCCCATCGCCAACTGGATCATGTATCTGCTGTGGCAATCAAAAGCCCGCCACGCCGATCGCAAGTGGCTCGACATGACGCGGCCGAAGCCGTGGATGCTGCACAAGCGCGCGCTCTGCGAGTTGAAGTTCCAGCAGAAGCAGATGTTCCTCGGGATCGGCGAGACGCTCTACGAGCATCTCTACAACCGCATCATCGCCGGCCTCGGCGGCATCGGGCATCCGCTGCTCGACATGCAGGAGCTCGCGCGACTCGCGCAGCCGTACTACCACCGGTTTGCGCGCGGCGGCGAAGGGCATCTCGAGGTCGCCAAGAACATCTACTACACGGTGCACAAGAAAGCGCACATGGTGCTCAGCCTCAAGCCATTCGGATGCATGCCGTCGTCGCAATCCGATGGCGTCCAGTCCGCGGTGATGAATCACTTCAAGGACATGATCTTCCTGCCCATCGAGACGTCGGGTGAAGGCGAGATCAATGCGCACAGCCGCGTGCAGATGGCGCTTGGTGAAGCGAAGGCCAAGGCCAAGACCGAATTCCAGCAAGCGTTCGAGGGCACCCGCAAGCGCATGGACGATGTGCGGGATTTCGTCGCCGAGCATCCGGAATTACGGCATCCGTTCTACCGCGTGCCCCATCGAGAAGGAATCACTGGCACGGCCGCGAATTTCGTGCTGCACGTCAGCGATCTGATCGACCGTCGGCGACCGCAGTTCGCGTTCGCTCGCAGCCGACGCGTGGCCCCTGTGCTGCGCGCGGGGCACGAGGGATAGCGTCATGACGCCGCAACTGCTCGTCGGAATCGATGTCGGCTCCACGACCGTGAAGGCGGTGGCCGTCGATGCGGTCACGGACGCGATCGTGTGGTCGGACTATCAACGGCACGAGACGAAGCAACCCGAGAAGACGCTCGAGTTCCTCTCTCGCCTCGAGGCAGATCTGCAGATTGCGCCCGGGAACTGCCGCGCCTTCATCACCGGATCGGGCGGTAGCAACATCGCGTCGCTCATCGGCGCGAAGTTCGTGCAGGAAGTGACCGCGGTGTCGCTGGCGGTCGAGAAGCTGCATCCCGAGGTCCACTCCGTCATCGAACTCGGTGGTCAAGACGCGAAGATCATTGTCTTCAAGGCAGATCCAGAAACCGGGCGCAAGAAGAAGATTCCATCGATGAACGACAAGTGCGCCGGCGGCACTGGCGCGGTCATCGACAAGATCAACGCCAAGCTGAAGATTCCTGCGCTCGAGCTTGGCAACCAGGGGTATCACAACATCAAGCTGCACAAGGTCGCGGGCAAATGCGGCGTGTTTGCTGAGACCGACATCAACGGTCTGCAGAAGGAAGGCACGCCGTCCGACGAGTTGATGGCATCGCTCTTCGACGCGATCGTCCTGCAGAACCTGACCGTGCTCACGCGCGGACACACGCTGCGGCCGCACGTGCTGTTGCTTGGCGGACCGAACACGTTCATTCGCGGCATGCGTGAAGCGTGGCAGCACAACATCCCCAAGATGTGGGCTGAGCGCGGTGTCGAGATTCCAGACGGTGAGAGTCCCGAAACGCTGATCAAGACGCCGGAGAACGCGCAGTATTTCGCGGCGCTCGGGGCGATCGAGTTCGGCAAGGACGAAGAAGACGCGGTCGGTCGTTACACAGGGAGCGCCGCGCTCGAGCACTACATCACCGTCGGGCGTCTCGAGGAGAAAGCGGCGTCCGGAGGCCGCGGGTTGAGTACGTCAAACGACGAGCTCGAGGCGTTCAAGAAGCAGTACGCCGCAAAGCATTTCACGGCCGCCACATTTACTCGAGGCGAGACGGTGCAGGTCTTCGTGGGACTCGATGGAGGCTCGACGTCCACCAAGGGCGTGCTGTTGTCCACCGAGGGCGACGTGCTGTGCAAGGCGTATCAGCTCTCGAAGGGCAATCCCATTCAGGACACCATCGACATCTTCGACGAGTTGCGCGCGCAGGTGGAATCGGCTGGTGCGTCGATTGAGGTGCTCGGTGTCGGCACGACGGGCTACGCGAAAGACGTCCTGAAGGACGTGCTGGCGGCTGACGCCGCCCTCGTGGAAACCGTGGCCCACACCGAATCGGCGATCAAGTACTACAAAGACCCACACGTCATCGTCGATGTGGGCGGCCAGGACATCAAGCTGATCGTGCTGAACGAAGGCCGGGTCAAGGACTTCAAGCTCAATACCCAATGCTCGGCCGGCAATGGGTACTTCCTGCAGTCAACCGCGGAGACGTTTGGTATTCCGATCCGCGAGTTTGCCGACCGCGCATTCGCGGCGACCTCGATGCCGATGTTCGGCTATGGCTGCGCGGTGTTCATGCAGTCGGACATCGTCAACTTCCAGCGCCAAGGATGGGGCCCGGAGGAGATCCTCGCGGGACTTGCCGCAGTGCTGCCCAAGAACATCTTCTTGTATGTCGCGAGCATCCCGAGTCTGGCGAAGCTGGGCTCGAAGTTCGTACTGCAGGGAGGCACACAACACAACCTTGCAGCCGTGAAGGCGGAAGTGGACTTCATCCGCTCGAACTTCCGCGGCGCCGACGTCGAGCCCGAGATCATCGTCCACGAGCACTGCGGTGAATCGGGAGCGATCGGCGCGGCCGTGGAAGCGCGCCGGTTGTGGACCAACGGCCGACGCACGTCGTTCATCGGCCTCGACGCCGTACAACGCATCACGTACCGGACGACGCGCAACGAGTCCACGCGGTGCAACTTCTGCAAGAACAACTGTCTGCGCACGTTCATCGACATCAAGATGGCCGATGGTGGCGCGCCGACAAGCGGCCCACACGCTGTGGCCGTGGCGGAGCCCGTGAAAGCCGCGCCACTCAAATTCATCTCGAAGGTCCCAAAGGCCGAGGACGAACGCCGCTTGATCATCGCGACGTGCGAGAAGGGCGGCGTCGAAGACGTGAACGAGATGCGGGGCATCAAGGCCGGCCTCGATGCCGCGAAGAAGGCCAACCCGAACTTCGTCGATATCGCCGCGAAGGAGGTCTGGAAGATCAGGGGCTCGAAAAGCGTCGCCGATCCGCTGCCGACGCGAACGTGGACGGCAAGCTCGAAGCGTCGGCTTGCGCTGATGCAGCGTCGCGAGCAGCTGCGTATCGGCATGCCGCGCGTACTGAACATGTACGTCTACGCGCCGTTCTTCAGCGGCTACTTCGAGTCGCTCGGCGTGGCAGGCGGCAATCTCGTCTACTCCGATTTCACGAGCGGCGAGCTGTATCGCGAAGGCTCAGGCCGAGGCGCGATCGATCCGTGCTTCCCGGCCAAGATCGGCATCGCCCACGTGCACAACCTGCTGTTCACCAAGCATGCGAAGAAGAAGCTGGATCTGATCTTCTTTCCGATGGTGGACATGCTGCACACGCCGCTGGTCCATTTGCAGGGATCGAACGCGTGTCCGACGGTCACCGTGACGCCGAACACCGTGAAGGCGGCGTTCACGAAAGAGGCGAACGTCTTTGCCGAGCACAGTGTCGAGTACATGGATCCGCTCGTCAACTTCGCCAACCGGAAGCTGCTGTGTCAGCAATTGTTCAACGCGTTCGAACCGGTGCTCGGGCTGTCGCCGGAGGAAAACGCGCGTGCCGTGGAGGTCGGGTTCGCGGAGCTGGAGGCGTACGAGTCAGACATCCGGCAGCGGGCACGTGCCGCGCTCGACGAGCTCGAGCACAACAAGCGCGTCGGCATCGTCGTGCTCGCGCGTCCCTATCATCACGATCCCGGGCTGAATCACGAGATCCTGGAGGAATTCCAGAAGCTCGGATATCCGGTGTTCTCGCAGAGCACGCTGCCACTCGATCCCGATCTCCTGGAACGCCTGTTCGGGGACGAGGTGCGATCCGGCGCGATCAGAGACCCGCTGGAAATCCAGGACGTCTGGAAGAACAGCTACTCGGCGAGCACGAATCACAAGGTGTGGGCGGCCAAATTCACCGCGCGGCACCCGAACCTCGTGGCGCTCGAGCTCTCGAGTTTCAAGTGTGGCCACGACGCGCCGATCTACACGACGATCGAGTCCATCATCGAGCGTTCGGGCACACCGTACTTCTCCTTCAAGGACATCGACGAAAACAAGCCGACCGGATCGATCAAGATCCGCGTCGAGACGATTCACTACTTCCTGACTCGTTATATCGAGCAGTTGAACCGCCCGCAGCTGTCGCCGGAAGAGATCGAGCGGCAGATGGCGGAGTATGAGAAGCGGTTGCGCGAGCAGCTTCTCCGCGAGCACGAGAACGCTGTGCTGCTTGAGCGGCACCAGAAGGCGATCGCCACGAAGACGTTCCTTCCCGTTATCGGCTCGTCGGCCGGCGCGACGTGCGCGACCCACCGTGTGAGTGCGTGAGTTTTCTATGTGAGAGACGGCCATGTCGACTTCGTTCCCCCTTGCTTTCCATCGCAGCGGGCTCACCGGTGGCGCCCGTCCAGTGTTCTCACCATCCGGGTCCAAGGAGCTCCCCGAACCCGAATTCCCGATGAAGCCTGCGCTGCTGACGCAGGAGGACATGCCCGGCGACGGTGAACGTCATTGGACGCCGGCGCAGATCTATCACTCCGCCCGCGGCTGGGCGTTTCCGTACTTCAAGTCGCGGTTGTTACCTGGCGATCTGCATCCGATCGTTGCGTATCTCTTCACTGAGTACAAGTGCAACCTCGATTGCCACTACTGCTACTCGTACGACAATCGCGTGAAGGGCATGACCGAGGAGGTGGCCCGCGCGTCGATCGACTGGCTGCGGTCAACGACGTGCCGCGTCCTCGCGTTGATGGGCGGAGAGGTGACGCTCCGTCCGAAGTTCGTGCACAAGGTTGTCTACTACGCCGCGAAGAAGGATTTCTGGGTGTACATTCCGACGAACGGCCGTCTTCTCAAGCCTGATTTGATCGATCGGCTCGCCGACGCCGGCATCGCGACATTCAATCTGGCTGTGGATGCCGTCGATGAGAAACTTGGCCTTCCCAAGGCGCTCAATCCGATCCGCTCGCACTTCGAGTATCTCGTCAAGAAGCAGTACCGCTACGGCTTCACGGTGTTCCTGAACATCAACATCTGCCGCAACAACCTGGATGACGTGAAGGCGCTGACCGAGATCGCGCACGACAACAAGATCTCGACCGACTATCACATCAACGAGATGCCCATCATCGAGCAGGCGCACTTCAAGCACCTCGATGACAATCCGACGTATATCCGCGAGGAGGATCGACCACGCGTCGGTGAAGTGCTCGATTGGTTGATTGAGAAGCAGAAGGCCGGCTACCAGATGACCAACTCGGTCGAGCGGCTGGCGCAGATGAAGGACTTCATGAAGGGCGAGCTGGAGCCGTGGAACTGCCGGGCGGGGCAGAACACGCTGATCATCCGCGTCGACGGCACGCTCGCGCCGTGCTTCCCGATGTACTCAGCGACGCACGACTGGGGCGTCGTCGGCGCGCCGAAGTTCGAGCGCGAGCAGCTGGACCCGATGAAGGAAGAGTGTCAGAAGCACTGCTTCTCGACCCTCAACCACATCGTCGGTTACTGCTACAACGATCGACGAGCGATTCAGTGGCTGCTGAAGCAGGCACGCCATGGGTTCCAGGGCGTGCACGGGAACTTCGAGTGAGGGGTAACGGAGGGGCGGAGGTAACGGGTTAAGACGGAGCAACGGAGTAACGGAGGTTGAACGTCATTACCTCTGAAAGAACTTACGTGCCTCGGGGTGCATGCGGGCGACGATCTCGGCGTCGTGCTTCTGTTTGCGCCGCCAGATCTCCCAGATAGAGTGCCCGGCTGAATCTGCGAGGTCGGCATCCTTGCCGGGTGCGATCGTCAGCAAGGCGCTCTCAACAGCGGCCTCGTCGTACGCGGCGAGGTCCGTTGCCGCGTCATCCCGATCGCCGAACTCTGCCTTCTCATCGAGGAGCACTGAGATCAAACCGTCAGGTTGATTCTGTTTTGGCATGACTGACCAGCGGTACTTCTCGCGCGTTTTGGACTACTCGCGGATCATGGGCGTGAAATGCCAGCGCCCGAACCGCCCACGGCGGGCGTAATAACCAGCCTGGCCAATGAGTCCGTCCGGAAATCCAAAGTGCACAGTGGCTTCCTTTGATGGCTGCCGCCACACGATCGGTCCGAGCCACAACTCGGTTCCATTTGGATCGTAGGTAGTGTCGGTGGGGCCGCAGTGTCGAAGCGTGGGCTGAGCCCGTTGAAGTTGTTGCAACAGCCAGTGCGATACTTCACGAAACTCGATCTTCGACGCCGGTATCATTTGCCGCACGCAGCGGAAGTCTGAATCGCGTAATTCCTGTTTGGCGACCCACAACAGAAGTCGATCTTCGAGTCGACTGTTGGTCGTCTGTGCCTTCGCTGACCCAGTCGCGAGATGAATCGCCACAGCGATAACGAAGACAATGGCTGTGCTCTTCATAACGATCTGGACCATCGGCGGCTAGCGTCGTGACCTTATTCCCGAGTCAAGCGTGTGAACCACCAGCGACCGGACGCGTCGCGTTCGGCACGGTAGCCGTCTCGGCTGATGACTCCCCCAGGCGGACCGAAGTACACGTCCGCCATCGTCGGCGTCAGCCATACAACAGGCCCCAACAGCAGTCCAGTATCGAAGTCGAAAGACGAATCGTTTGAGCACCGTGTGAGGGATTTGCGCTGCCGACGCAGTTGTCGGAAAAGCCAATCAGAGATCTCACCGAAGCGATCGTCGCCGAGGTAGTGTCCTGTGACGCAGCGAATTCGGCGATTCTCTTTTAGCTGGCTCTTCCCGACGACGAGCAACAGTTCGTCATCCGGTCGGTTTTGACCGGACACGTCGACAACGGCGGTACACAACAAGAGAAATAGAGCGATCGCGGCGATACCGTGCATGCGGAGCCGCGATGCCATTCGAGATCTGATTCGGCTACGCGGTCGGTCTGAGGTGCTGCAGGAATCGTCCTTCGCGGATGTCCTGCTCGCGCACGAACTCCAGCGTGTTCTGCAGCGCGGCGATGATCGACTCGAGCATCACCTCTGACTCGCGGCGCTTCAGCCGCATGCCATCGATCTCGCGCTGGACGTCCTCGAGCTGCGACTGCGTGCGCTGCATCAGGATCTCGACCTGACCTTCGGCTTCGCGGACGATGCGCGACGCTTCGGCCTGGGCGTTGGTCCTCATGTCGTCTGACGTCTTGTGCGCGCTCATCAGTGCGGACTTGAGCGTGCTCTCGAGTTCGCGGTACTGAAAGAGCGACGCCTCGAGTCGGATGACTTCCTGCCGGAGCCGATCGTTCTCGCGCAGGGCTTGCTCGTATCCTTCGGCGGTCTCGAGTAGAAAGGCGTTGACCTCGGCCTTCTCGTACCCGCGCATGGCGGTGTTGAACTTCGCCTGCCGCACGTCGAGCGGCGTCGGGGCGGAATGGCGGTCGGGCGACGGTAGACGCCGTGACTCGACGGCCGATGTGAGGTCCTCAGTGTTCGACATGTCGGCTCCCAAAAATCGCTGTACCCACCCGCACGATCGTGGCCCCTTCCTGAACGGCCACTGCGAAGTCCCCGCTCATCCCCATGGACAGCTCGCGGAGCATCGACGCGGGAACACCGGACGCCTGCCACTGGTCGCGCAGCTCACGGAGCTGGCGGAACCATGGTCGTGACTGTTCCGGCG
>JBKPRH010000366.1:0-22784 GCA_046765795.1 Acidobacteriota bacterium
GCCTAAACGCGCCACCGCCGGTGCCACCGCCAAACCCCGGACCGAGGCCCGATCCCTGACCAGAACCCGCACCAGTGCCCGAGCCAGAACCCGTAGAGGCCGTGTCGTTCGGATTCGGAGTCAATGCGCCCGGCGACACCACAGGCGCCGCGGCCAACGTCTGCGCCGGGATGTTGATCTGCTCAGGCGGAGGCTCGACCTTCGGCGGCTCAGGCGTCGGCTCGGGCGGCGTGGGCACCGAGATCTTCTGCTGTCCCTTGAGCTCCGCTTTCTTTGGCGGATCGGGCATTTTGTTGCCGCCGCCACCACCGCCACCGGGGCCCGGCTGCGACAACCACACGATGTCTTCTGCGAGTCGATCGGGCAACACCGCCTGATAGACCCGCTTCGGCATCAGGCTCATCACCAGCAGCACGAGACCGATAACGACGAGCTCGGTCATGAGTCCGGCGCCGAGCGAACGCCCGATGCGCTGGCCGTCCGGCTGGTCGAACATGAACCGAACTTCGCGCGGGCCGTCCGTCTCGGGACGGACAGTCAGATGCGAGGACTCAGGTACTGGCCTCTCAATCTGTTCGCGCTGGGTCGTCGTCGTCATTGACCGCTGCCCTTGGAAGTTTCCATATTGTCCCCGACTCGGCTCGGACCTCGCAAGTTGCAAAACGAGTACCCTCGAGCTGCACACGGCCCCTCACCCGTTAGACGTCGCTCTTTCTGATCTCGGTCTGTCGCCTATTCAGCTGTGTACCCGTCCCTGGCACGCACACGCAGGCCGTTCGCCGGGTTTTTCAACGTCACGCGAATCGATCGCCATTCATGCAGCCCCGGCTTCGCCGGCGTGCTGGGCACGTAACCAATCAGGTATTGATACCGCAGCTCCCGCGCAATGGTGCTCAAGGTTCGTTCAAGTTCCTTCGCATCACGTAAGAGGAACGCTCGGCCGCCGGTGAGTGTCGCCAATTCGACCGCAGCCGGCACGCGCGTCTTGCCCATGGTGATCGGATAAACGAGAGCTTGACTGCGTCGCGCACGCGCAAGCACCTGACCACTCGTCGCCTCGCTGTAGCGATCGGCGCCATCGGAGAACACGATGAGCGCCTGCCGGCCCTTCTCGGGCTCGAGACGATCGAGGGCGACAATCACCGCGTCATAAAGCGATGTCGTGCTCCACGAATCCAGCTTGGCGATGGCTTGCGACTGCGCCTCGCGGTCGGTGGACAACGGAGCGATCACCTCGGCGTTGTTGCCAATCGCGACGATCATCGATCGGTCGCCCGGCTTCAACTGTTTCAAGAAGCTTTGCGATGCCAGTTTGGCCAGCCGCAGCGGCTCACCCGCCATGCTGAAACTGCGATCGACGCCGAGCGCCACTGTCAGCGGAAACTCGCCGGCGGCAAATGCCGATATCTCCTGTGGGCGATCGTTTTCAAAGACCTGAAAGTCGGACTGACGCAGGCCCATGACCAACTCGCCCTTCGCATCCGTGACCGTCGCATAGACTTCAATGAGCTGAACGCCTGAGGAAAACTGTGCAAACAGGCCAGTATTTGCCCATTCGAGGGCCAGAAAGACGATGCCCGCGGCGGCAACAATTCCCCGAATCATGCGTGGTACAATCGGCGCGGAAGGTGACATATGAACCTGGGCGTTCCTGAGTTAATCATCATCCTGGCGATCGTCATCCTGATCTTCGGCGCGAACCGTTTGCCCGAGATCGGCCGAGGCATCGGCAGGGGCATTCGGAATTTCAAGGACGCGACGAAGGACGGCTCGCAGACTTCGACGTCCGAGAAGTCCTAGCGACGCCCGCCGCGGTTCGGGCCGCGGCCTTTCCTCGACTGGCGCTCGCGCCGACCAGGGCGCTGCGCCTTCCGCCGTTCCCCTGCCCTCACTCCAGTCGACGATTTCTTGGTCCGCACGCTACTGCGGTGCGGCCCACGTGCACGTTCGTCGCTCCGCACGCGTTCCAGGACATCCGACAGACCGAGGTCGACCTGACGCCGCTCCATGTCCACTCTGATGACCTGCACGCGCACCTTGTCGCCGAGCCGGTACAGCTTCTTGGTGTTCTCGCCTTTCAGAATGTGCTGCTGCTCGAGGAACCGGTAGTAATCGTCGGCCATGCTCGAGATGTGGACGAGCCCTTCGACGTAGTGCTCGCTCAACTCGATGAACAGACCAAAGGGCGCGACGCCGGTGATGAAGCCGTCGTATTCGTCGCCGACCTTGTCGGCCATGAATCGCACCTTCTTCCACTGCAGCAGCTCGCGCTCGGCCTCGTCGGCACGCCGCTCCATTTCTGATGTGTGCTTGGCGATCTCCGGCAGATCCTCAGTGAGCTCCTCCTGACGTGACGAGGTCATCTCGCCATGACGTGCCTCGCGCAGCACACGGTGCACGAGCAGATCGGGATACCGCCGGATCGGCGAGGTGAAGTGCGTGTAGTGCTCGGTCGCGAGTCCGAAATGTCCAAGGCTCGCCGCGTCGTACCTCGCCTTCTGCATCGTCCGCAACATCAGCGCTGCGATGGGTCGCTCTTCGGGTGTGCCGCGGATGCGATCGACCAGCTTCTGAAATTGCTTCGGTGTGACAGTGCGTCCAGTCGTGCCCAGGCTGTAGCCGAGCGTCGTGATGAACTCCTCGAAGTCCTCGACCTTCTTCACATCGGGCGCTTCGTGTACGCGATGCAGCGCGGGCACATTGTTCGCGTCGAGATGCGCGGCGACCGTCTCGTTGGCCAGCAACATGAACTCTTCAATCAACCGATGCGCCACGTTGCGCTCTGACGCGACGATGTCCTCAATCTGCCCCAACTCGGAAAGGATGACCTCTGCTTCGGGCAGATCGAAATCAATCGATCCTCGACGGCGCCGACGCTCGTTGAGGATCGTGAAGAGCTCGTGCATCTGTTCGAACATCGGCACGAGCGCCGCGTATTCGCGCATCATCGCCTCGTCCTTGTCAGTCAGGATGGCGTTGACGGCGGTATAGGTCATCCGTGCGTCGCTGTTAATCACGCCGTCGTGTAGCTCGTAGCGGACGACGTTGCCGCGGCGATCGACTTCCATCACACAGGACTGCACTAATCGATCCACGTGCGGATTCAAACTGCAGAGGCCCGTGGCCAGCTCCGCCGGGAACATGTGCACCGCCCGTTCGGTGAAGTACACCGACGTGCCGCGCTCGTAGGCCTCTTCGTCGAGGGCACTGCCTTCTTTCACGTAATGCGCGACATCGGCAATGTGGACGCCGAGCCAGAAGTGTCCGTTCGGCAGCCGCTCGATCGTGATGGCGTCATCGAAATCGCGCGCGTGTTCGCCGTCGATGGTCACGGTGGTGGTTCCGCGAAAATCGGTGCGTCCCTTGATGTCGCGCTCTTTCACTGCTGCGCCGAGCCGCGCCGCCTCCGCGATCGCATCCTCTCCGTGTGTGTCCGGGATGTTGAACTTGCGAATGATGATTTGCGTGTCTACGCCGGGCTCGTCGATGCGGCCGAGCACTTCGGCGACGCGTCCGATAGGTCCGCGGGTGGCGCTCGGCCAGCGTGTGATCTCGACGACCACCATGTCGCCGGGCTCGGCAGCCGACCACTGCCCCGTCGGCACGTGCACGTCCGTCAGCACGCGACGGTCGAACGGCACGACGTAGCCGAGGCCGGAGTCGTCCACCTCGAAGCGGCCGACGATGTTCGACTGACTGCGCTCGAGAATCTTGATGATGCGGCCTTCGACGCCCTTCTCGGTACGGCGCTCCACTCGCGCAACGACACGATCGCCGTGCATCGCTTCGGTGAGATTCGCGGCGGCGATGTAGATGTCTCCGCCGTCTCCGTGCTCCGGCACGACGAAGCCGAAACCGCCTGGATTGGTGGTCAGTCGCCCGACGATGAGATCCATCTTCTCGGGCAGACCGAAGCGATTGCCGCGAATCTGTAACAGATCGCCGGACGAGACGAGTGTCTTGAGTTGCCGCTTGAAGGCGGCGCGCTCCTCGCGCGGCACGCGAAGGACTTGCATCAACTCGCGTGCGGTCGCCGGGTGATGGACCGCCTCGCGAATGCGGTGAAGAAGATCCTGATGTCTAGGCAACGAGAATGACCTGCAGATCGCCGACGTTTGTGTTGGTGGAACCGGTGCGAATGAGATCGCCGATCCGGTCAAAGAATTCGTAAGTGTTGTTGTTGTTCAGATAGTCCTCTGGTGCGGCGAGTCCCGCCGCATGGGCCCGTTCAAATGTTGTGGAATCGACGATGGCTCCGGCGGCATCGGTCGGGCCGTCGATGCCATCGGTTCCTACGCTGGCCGCAGCGACTCTCGGGCCGAGTGCCGCCAGCGACTGCGCCATCGCAAATGCAAACTCCTGATTGCGACCGCCCTTCCCGTTGCCTCGTACCGTGACGGTGGTCTCACCGGAGGCAATCACGCAGATCGGTCGCGCCATCGACGCGATCTCTTTGGCCGTTCGCGCGACGTGCTGTTGCGCGGCATCGCGCGCTTCCCCGGTCACCGGTTCGGCGACAACGTGCACGTGATAACCGAGCGTTTCGGCGGCACGACGAGCGCCCTCGATCGCACCGCGTTGTGGACCGATCACACGCGCCACCGAGCGCGCCAAACGCGGGTCGCCGCTCGACGGCGTTTCGAGGAGATCGCCACTGGCACCGCGCACGAGGTGATGGATGATCGGCTCGGGAAAGATTCGATGACCGCCGCGCCGCTCGAGCACGTCGAGTGCGCCGGCGAACGTGCTGTCGTCGGCGACCGTCGGCCCCGAAGCGATGACCGAAAGGTCATCGCCAACGACGTCGGACACCGCGAGCGTCAGCACTGATCCTCGCGCTGCGAGCGCGAGCCGTCCGCCCTTGATCGCCGAGAGATGCTTGCGCACGGTGTTCAGCTCGTAGATGTCCGCGCCCTGTTCCATCAGGATACGAGCGGTGCGCTGCTTCGCCTCGAGCGGAATGTCGGCGGCCGGCAGTGCCATCAACGACGAACCTCCGCCCGAGATCAGCACGAGCAGCAGGTCACGCTGCTCGGACGCGCGTGCCACCTCGAGCGCACGACGCGCGCCGGCAACGCTGCCTCCGTCCGGAAGCGGGTGTCCAGCGTCATACCAGATAGTCGAGGGAGGCAGCGTGACCGCAGAGTCGGGACTTCGACGAGGACCAATCGCGAGCAGCGTTCGCAGGGGAACGACGGACGCCGCCGCACACGCCTCGATCATCGGCGCGGCGGCTTTACCCGCGGCGATGATGTCCACGGCCGCGGCACGCTGCATCGCCTCGCGCGTCTCGTTCTCTTCGAGCGTACGGCGTACGAGCACACCGGCATTGACAGCATCAATCGCCGAACGCAGAACGGTGACGAGATCGTGGCGGAGGTGTGAAGCGGAGGAGGTCAGTGCACTTGCCGGGGATCGGCCCACGCCGAGAGTCCCGTGACGACGTCGAACTGTCGCAGGAGCCGACTGACGACTTCGTCGGCATCTGCCTCGGCGCACAGGCGATCGAGTTGAGACATGACCTTCACGAGGGCCTGCTCCACATCTCGGATCGCATGCTCTGAGTAGTACTCACGCTGCTTATCGAGACAGCGTTGGCACTTGATGAATTCTTCGCGGTAGAAATCGTGTACGGTGTGAATCACCGGCTCGGGCAGCCGTGAGTCCGTGAGGTAACGAGACAGCAGGCGCTTCCGCAGGGCGGGCATAACCTGAATAAGTAAGTCTAAACAGGGCGTTAATAATCTGTCAACGAGGCCTCACGCCGCTTCCCGCGCCGCGACCAGGCCACCGATGCTGCCTACGAGCATCCCACCAAAAATCAAGTACAAACAAAGCCGAATCGGCAGGAATTGCACCGATCCTCCCCCCACCAGACTGTTCAGGTCGGTTCCCCACCAGGCCATGGCGATCAGGAAGCCAACCCACAGCGCCGCGATCGCGACGAGGGCCCCGATCCCACCCTGAAGGAAGCCTTCGGCCACAAACGGCCCGCGAATGAAGGCCAGGGGCGCCCCGACCAGCTCCATGATTTCGAGTTCTTCCCGTCGCGTGCGCAGCCCGAGACGGACGACGGTGGCCACCGTGACGGCCGCAGCGACGGCCATCAACAGCGCGAGGGCGAGGCCCGCGGCCCGGACGGTTCCGAGTCCCGATCCGACTCGCGTCAACCAATCTCGGTCGTATCGCGCATCGGCCACGCCCGGCATGCCCATGAGGCGCTTGACCAGAGCTTCCGCGGTCGTGTGCTGGGCATCGGGACGCACCCGCACTTCGATCGATGCCGGGAATGGGTTCTCGTCGAAGCCGCTCGTCAACTCGGCCAGTTCCGCGAATTCGCGCCGAAAACGCGTGAGCGCCTCGGCCTTCGACACATACTCTCGACCATTCGACAGTCCACTGGAATCGATCGCCGTTTCGACGGCCCCTCGCTGATCGGATGTCGCGTCGTCTCGGAGGTAGACCGAGAATTCCGCGGCCGACGACCATCGCGCCAGCAACTGTTCGGCATTCCACGTGACGATCAGCATCGCGCCGACCACGATGAGCGCAAGCGCAATGGCCAGCACGGCAAAGGCACTTGACTCGCGGCTTCGCCAGAGACTGGCGCCGCCCTGGCGGAAGGCATATTCGATGGACCTCATGCGACCTCGACGACCTTGCCTTGATCGAGCGTGATCGTCCGTCGGCCGACGAGGCGAATGAGCTCACGATCGTGCGTCGCGACGAGCACGGTCGTGCCGCCGGCGTTGATCTCTCGCAGCAGGTTCATGATCTCGAGGGACAGATCCGGATCGAGATTGCCCGTTGGTTCGTCGGCAATGACCAACACCGGATCGTTGACGAGCGCGCGTGCGATGGCGATGCGCTGCTGCTCACCGCCGGAGAGATCCTGCGGATACGCGTTGATGCGGTGTTGCAACCCCACCCACTTGAGGACCTGGAATGCGCGGCGACGCTGCTGTGCGGCCGGGACACCGAGCACTTCCGGCACAAACGAGATGTTCTCGAGCACCGTGCGGGTCGGAATCAGCTTGAAGTCCTGGAAGATGAAACCGATACCGCGGCGATATTCCTGGATCTCGCTGCGTTTGAGCGTGGCCAGGTTCTGGCCGTTGACGAAGACCTCGCCCTCACTCGGCCGCTCCTGCAAGAGAAGCAGACGGAGGAATGTCGATTTGCCGGCACCGCTCGGGCCGGTCAAGAAGACGAATTCAGCTTTCTCAATGGAGAGCGTGAGATCACGGAGAGCGTACAGGCCACGGCTATAGACCTTCGAGAGGTGATGCGTCTCGATCACGTTTTTGTGAGGATAGCATGAGGTCAGCCCAACTCGCGCTTCAGCAAATCACTCGCTAGCTTAGGGTTGGCCTTGCCGCCACTCCCCTTCATCACCTGGCCGACGAGGAAGCCGAACGTCTGATGCTTGCCGGCGCGGTACTGCGACACCGCGTCGGCATGCTTCCCGACCACGTCGCGAACAATGGCCATCAACGCGCCTTCGTCGCCGATCTGAGCGAGCCCTTCGGCCGCGACGATCGCGTCGGCGGAGCGGCCGGAGTCGTACATCTTCGCGAAGACATCCTTCCCCACCGAGTTGCTGATGGTGCCCTTGTCGATGATGGCGATCAAACCGGCAAGCGCCTGCGGTGTGATCGGCACTTGCTCGATCTCCTGGCCGCGTTCTTTCAGCGTGCGCAGCACCTCGCCCATGATCCAGTTGCTGGCCGCCTTGGCGTTGCCCGATGCCTTTGCGGAGGCCTCGAAGTAGTTGGCCAGCGCCGCGGACTGCGTGAGCACGCCGGCGTCATAGGGCGGAATCGCATACTGCTCGACGAGCCTGCGGCAGCGCGCCTCGGGCAATTCGGGCATCGTGCTTCGCACGCGCGCGATGCGTGCCTCGTCTACGACGAGCGGCGGAAGATCGGGTTCCGGAAAATAGCGATAGTCGTGCGCCTCTTCCTTGCTGCGCATCGAATGCGTCGTGCCCGTCGACGAGTCCCACAGACGCGTCTCCTGCTTGACGCGTCCGCCCCCCTCGACGATCTCGATCTGCCGCTCGATCTCGTACTCGAGGGCCTTTTCCACATAGCGGAACGAGTTGACGTTCTTCACTTCCGCTTTGGTGCCGAACGTGACCTGCCCGGCCGGCCGCACCGAGACGTTGGCGTCGCAGCGAAGACTGCCCTCTTCCATGTTGCCGTCGCTGACATCGAGCCACACGAGGATGTCACGCAATCGGCTAAAGAATTCGGCGGCTTCGGCCGCGGAGCGCATATCGGGCTCGCTCACGATCTCGATGAGCGGAACGCCGCTGCGGTTGTAGTCCACGTAGGTGCGTCGATCGGAGTCGGGGAATCCCTCATGCAGCGACTTACCCGCGTCTTCTTCCATGTGAATGCGCGTCAAGCCAACATGTTTCGACACGCCGTCCACGGTGATGTCGAGCCCGCCGCCGAGCGCGAGCGGCCGCTCGTACTGCGAGATCTGATAGCCCTTCGGCAGATCGGGATAGAAGTAATTCTTGCGGGCGAAGATGGATGACGGCTGTACGCGGCAGCCGAGCGCCAGCGCCGCTTTGATCGCGTAATCAACCGCGACGCTGTTGAGGACCGGGAGTGCGCCAGGAAGACCGAGGCAGACGGGACAGACCTGCGAGTTCGGTGGTGCCCCGAAGTCGGTGCGGCAACCACAGAAGATTTTGGTGGCCGTACGAAGCTGCGCGTGGATCTCGAGTCCGATGACAGCTTCGTACGACACGCTGTGGCTCCAAGGGCGACGCATGCGTCGCCCCTACTGTTTCCCCTAGGCCTTCGGGCCGGCGGCCTTCACCGACGGCGCGACGTCGTTCTCGAACGTCTTGAAGTTCTCGGCGAACATCTTGGCGAGCTTCGCCGCCTGCTCGTCGTACTTCGCGGCGTCAGGCCACGTGCTGCGCGGATCGAGCACGCCGTCCGGCACGCCCGGGCACGACGCGGGCATATCGAGATTGAAGATCGGATGCTTCTTGTACTCGACTCGATCGAGCTGCCCGGTGAGCGCGGCCGTGATCATCGCGCGGGTGTACGCGATCTTCATGCGGCTCCCGACTCCATACGGGCCGCCGGTCCAGCCGGTATTGACCAGCCACACACGCGCGTTGTGCTTGGCGATCTTCTCGCCGAGCATCTTCGCGTAGACATTCGGATTGAGCGGCAGGAACGGCGCACCGAAGCACGTACTGAATGTCGCCTTCGGTTCGGTGACACCCTTCTCTGTTCCGGCGACACGCGCCGTGTACCCAGACAAGAAGTGATACATCGCGCCATCCGGCGTCAGGCGCGCGATCGGCGGCAGCACGCCGTAGGCGTCGGCGGTCAGCATCACGACATTCGTCGGATGACCACCCTTGCCTGACAACTCCGCGTTGTCGATGAACGTGATCGGATACGAACCACGGGTGTTCTCGGTGAGCGACGCATCATCGAGATCGAGCGCACGCGTATCCGGGTTGACGACGACGTTCTCGAGAATCGTGCCGAAGCGCCGTGTCGTTTCGTAGATCTGCGGCTCGGCCTCGCGCGAGAGCTTGATCACCTTCGCGTAGCAGCCACCCTCGAAGTTGAACACGCCGGTATCGCTCCAGCCGTGTTCATCGTCACCGATCAGCCGGCGGTTCGGATCGCTCGACAGCGTCGTCTTTCCGGTGCCGGAGAGTCCGAAGAAGAGCGCGGTGTCGCCGTCGGCGCCGATGTTGGCCGAGCAGTGCATCGAGAGCACGCCCTGCAGCGGAAGGGTGTAGTTGAGGATGGTGAAGATGGATTTCTTGATTTCACCGGCGTAGTGCGTGCCGCCGATGAGCACGAGCTTCTTGCCGAAGTGGACGAAGACGAAGACCTCGGAGCGCGTTCCGTGCTTGGCCGGGTCGCTCTTGAAGTTCGGCGCATCAATCACCGTGTACTCGGGTCGATGCGCCGCGCGCTTCGCCGGGTCTGTCTCCGGCAAGAACATGTTGCGCGCGAACAGGTTGTGCCAGGCGAATTCGTTCACGATGCGAATGGGCAACTTGTATTTCGCGTCGGTGCCGCCCCAGGCGTCGAGGACATACAGATCCTTGTCCTGCAGATACGCCATCATGTCCTTGTGGAGCGCGTCGAACTTCGCTTCCTCGACAGGACGGTTCACGGTGCCCCAATGCACGTGCCGTTCGCTCGACGATTCTTTGACCACGAACTTGTCGTTCGGTGATCGCCCGGTGTGCTGACCCGTCTTCGCGACGAGCGGCCCTTCAGCGGCCAGAATGCCCTCGCCTCGGCGAAGAGCCTCCTCGTACAAGGCGGCCGGGCTCAGGTTCCAGTGGACGCGTCCCGAACGAAGGATGCCAAGAGCTTCGAGACCGTGCGCCCGCTCAACCTGTATAGACATGCTGTTTGACCCTCCGTTGCCGGTAGCTACGCTCGCTCATAGCTGGTGCAATTTCGCGAGCCGCAATTATGACGAAAACGCCGATCGTACTGGGCCGTTCGGCAATCAGTCAACTGAGTCTGTGGTGAGAAGGCGTTTGGTGAGCCGTTCCGGGCAGTCCCGAGGTATAGTGTTGCAAGGGAAAACGTTAGTCCTAGGGAGGGTAAACAGCCGTCGCCGGCTGCCGTATTCCAATGAGAACGCCTCCTCGACGCGTCGCCAAGCCCGGACTTGAACCGCGTTCGGTGTCATCAGCACCGAAGCCACCGGCCCGAGTCCAGCAGCCGCCGACGTCCAGGGACTCGGAACTTGCCGCCACTGTCAAAGCGCTCGTCCTCGCGGGCGAACGTGACGCAGCGCGCGAACGTTTCGCCGACCTGGTCACCCGACAGCAGCGCCGCGCGGTGCGCATCGCCTACAACTATTTACGCGATGCTCACGATGCCGACGAGGCAGTTCAGGACGCGTTTCTCAAAGTGTTTACCCATATCACCAGCTATCGCGAGGAATACCCCTTCGAGGTCTGGTTCACGCGCATTCTCGTGAACGGTTGTCTCGATCTTCGCAAGGCCCGCACGCGCCGCCTGCGCTGGGCACTGCCGATGTCGTCGCACCCGAACATGCCTGCGGCACCGGAGCCCGCCGCGCAGCAGCCAAGCCCCGAAGATCGTCTGATGTCGAGCGAGCGCGCGAAGCAAATCACGGCCGCGGTCGAGCAACTGCCCGATCGCCAGCGGCTTGTCTTCACGCTGTGCCACATCTCCGAGCACACGACGAGTGAGGTCAGTCAGGCGCTTGGCTTGAGCGAGGCCACCGTACGCGTGCACTTGTTCCGAGCGGTACGAAAACTTCGCAAGCTGCTCGAGCGACCTCGCGCGGAATCCACACCGCGTGCAGATAGCTCGCGCGGACTCGATCCGGAGACGCCAGTAATATGAAGCGCGCTCACCTCTCCGACGATCGTCTGATCGAGATCTGTCTCGCCGATCCGCTCGCGCCGATCGACGAACCACACCTGCGCAATTGTGAACGCTGCGAGCATCGTCGTCTCGTGCTGGCCTCGACGCTCGGCGATGTCAGCGAGCGCGTGATGAGCGAGGTCGATGCCGCGTTCCCCGCGGAACGGCTCGCGCGTCAGCACGCGCGCATCATGCAGCAGCTCGATCATCTCGGCCGGCCGGCACGGGTCATCGCCTTCCCGGTCGGACGCACCCAGGAACCAGCGCGACCGGCGGTGTCGGTGCGACGTACGCGGCGCTGGGTCGCCGCGACTGGTGCGGTTGCCGTCGCCTTCCTGGTCGGCATCTTCACCGAGCATCTCGCCCATCAACTTCCGGCAGGCCGCGCTGCGCAGACACGCATCACGTCGCGCGCGACCCAAACTCCGGTGACGCGTACCGTTGTGGCGTCGATCTCGATGTCGGACGAGGAACTCGGGCAGATTGAGGCCGCAGTCGGCAGCACCGGGCCCGCCGCACTGCGCCCGCTCGACGCACTCACGCCCCGCGCCTGGGACGTGCAATAGCCTTTGCCCCCACTCATCTTCCGCCGCGGCCTCGATATGAAACACGAGGTCGCCGGCGTGCTTGCCGCCAGCTATCACAGCGATCTCGTTGCCGACATCAAGGCATCGGAGTTCACGTTTCAGTCGGGCCGACTTACGGTTCACCTCGCGCGTGAGTTCGGCTTCTGCTACGGCGTCGATCGCGCGGTGGACTACGCCTATCAGGCGCGGCAGCGGTTTCCCGATCGCCCGGTGTTTCTGACCGGCGAGATCATTCACAACCCGCATGTGAACCATCAGATTCGCGCGCAGGGCGTCCGCTTTCTCACCGACCCCGGAGAGTCGCTCGACGCGCTCACGCCGAACGATGTGGTCATCCTCCCCGCGTTCGGTATCACCGTGGAGCTCCTCGAAACCCTGGTGAGCCGCGGCTGCACGCTAGTCGATACGACTTGCGGTTCGGTGCTGAACGTCTGGAAGAACGTGATGCGCTACGCCGAGCAGGGCTTCACGTCGGTGATTCACGGGAAGTACTGGCACGAGGAAACACGAGCCACCGCGTCACAAGCGCAGCGAACCGGCAACGGTCACTACCTGGTCGTGCTCGACCGAACTGAAGCGACGCTGGCGTGCGACTACATTCGTGGCCATGGATCGCGCGAGCAATTCCTGCAGGTGTTCGGACAAGCGGTTTCCCCCGGCTTCGACCCCGATACGCATCTTCAGCGGATCGGGTGTGCGAACCAGACGACCATGCTCAGTTCGGAGTCGCTCGAAATCGGGGACATGTTTCGAACCGCGATGGCCGACCGGTATGGTGCCGATCAGCTGGAAACGCGGTTCAAGGCGTTCGACACGATTTGCAGCGCCACCCAGGACCGGCAGGACGCCATCATCGACCTGCTCGGCAGTCAGCCGCTCGATCTGATGATCGTGCTGGGTGGATACAACAGCAGCAACACCTGCAATTTGGCAAAAATTTGCGCTGACCGCCTGCCCACCTATCACATCGCCGATCCGGACGGCCTGACGTCCGAGGCCGAGGTTCATCACAAACCAGCCGGCAGCAAGCACGAGACGAGTACCCGCGACTGGCTGCCATCCAGTGGGCCTGTGGCTATCGGTCTGACCTCAGGAGCGTCGACCCCGGATAACCTGGTCGAGCGGGTGATCCGTCGCCTCGACACGCTCGCCAACGGCGACACGGACGTCGAATCCTGACCCTCGGCGGACCTTGGGCCGGGGCGGCTCGCCGTGTTACCGTATGTCTTTGCACCAAATAAAGTAAACGGCTTTTCATGGATAGTCGTATGGCCCGGTATTGGCTATGACTCCCAAGAACCTGCTGAGGCTGTTCGTCGTGTCGTTTGCGCTCCTCGTCACAGCTCTGCCTGCTGCTGGTCAGGGCAAGTGGTGGCAGTCCGAGGACTACAAGCGCGAATTGAAGCTGACGCCTGAGCAGAGCAAGAAACTCGAAGACGTCTTCCAGGCCTCAGTCCCGACGTTGAAGTCGCTGAAGAAGTCCCTCGATCAAGCGGAGTCAGAGTTCGAGCGTCTGCTCGAACGCGGGGACGACGGTTCCGTGATGGACCAGGTGGAGCGCGTCGAGGCTGCTCGTGCGGAGTTGAACAAACAGCACACACTGATGATGCTCCGGATGAAGCGGGTGCTGACGGCGGAACAGTGGACGAAGTTCAACGCCATGCATCAGACGGCTGAACGCGAGCGTACCCGATCGAGCGCACGGAAATAGGAACGCGTCCGATCGGCTTTTCCAGACACAGGACTTAACAGGTTTTACAAGACACCATGAAGAATTCGTGTGCCTTCTTGACGCTGCTGACGCTGGTACTGGGCGCGTCGCCCGCCTTCGCACAGGAAAGTGAGCAAGAGCGTATCGACGCGATCACCCGCGATGCCGTCCGTCAATTTGCGGAAGCGCGATCCGGCGAAGAACAGACTCGTCCCACGAATCCTCCGCAGCCCGGCGTTCGCGTCGAGCTGACGCTCGATGACGCGGTCAAGCGCGCGCTCGAGCAGAATCTCGACATCGCGGTCGAGCGGCTGAATCCGCAAACCTACGACTTCGCGATCGCGTCGCTGCAGGCCACCTACCGTCCGACCTTCAACTCGAACTACGGCCTGCGTAGTGCGACGACGTTTACGCGCAGCCAGACCGCGGGCGGCGACATTCTCACCACCGACACGTTAACCGCCAACAACGGCCTTACGCAGAGCGTGAAATTTGGCGGCGGTAGCTTCGCGATCGGCTGGAACACCAACCGGCAGGAGCAGTCGGACCTGTTCGCCACCCGCAATCCGGCCATCAACTCCAACCTCAACCTGGTGTATGTGCAGCCGCTGCTGCGGAATTTCCGCATCGACGGCACGCGGGCGCAGCTGAAGATCACCCAAATCAATCAGGAGATGTCGGAGGTGCAGTTGCGCGGGACGGTGGTGCGCACGGTCGCGAACACCCGCAATGCCTACTGGGACCTGGTGTTCGCGATCCAGGCCGCCGAGGTCGCCGAGCGTTCGCTGGATCTCGCGACGAAGCTCGTCGAAGACAACCAGGCGCGCGTCGAGGTTGGCACACTCGCGCCGCTCGACGTCGTGCAGGCGCAAGCGGAGCAAGCAACTCGTCGCCAGTCTGTGGCGACGACGCAGGCCGCCGTTCGCACCGCGGAGCTCGCGCTCAAGCGTTTGATCGTCAACGGCACCGACGATCCGTATTGGGTGGCAAACATTGAACCGATCGATCGACCGACGTACTCGACCGAGTCGCTCGATGTCGCCGGCGCCGTCCGCAAGGCGCTTTCGTCCCGCACTGACATCGAGCAGTCGCGCAAGCAGGTTCAGTCCAACGACATTTCAATCAAGAATCTCTCGGACCAGAAACTGCCGGCGTTGGACGTGACCGCCAGCTATGGTCTGGCTGGCATCGGGGGCACGCAGCTCCTGCGCGCGCCCAATGCTCCGCTCGGTGCCCCGCCCTCCCAGATCATCCCTGGCGGTTTCTCCGACACGCTGAGCACGCTGTTCAATCAGCGGGCGCCGAGCTGGAACTTTGCGGCGAACTTCAGCTATCCGATCGGATCGAGCACGGCTGATGCGAACCTCGCCCGCGCGCGTGTGCAGCAGCGCCAGACGATCGCGCAGGCGCGCGCGCTCGAATTGCAGATTGCCACCGAAGTCACCAACGCCGCGCTGCTCGTCGAGTCGAACCGCGAACGGCTGCAGGCCGCCCAGGTCGCGCGCGAGTTCGCGGAGAAGCGGCTCGAGGCCGAGCAGAGCCGGTTCGAGGTGGGTCTCTCCACGAACTTCTTCGTCGTGCAGGCGCAGCGCGATCTGCGCGACGCGCAAAACGCGGAGCTCCGTGCACTGCTCGACTACCGCCGCGCACAAGTGGACTTCGAACGCGTCCAGGAGATTCCGGCGGCCGGCAATGGTTCGGGCGTCACGAACATTCAGCCGGGCGGCGGCCAGGCCACTCGCGCCAACGCTGGTGGCGGCGGTGGCAACTTCGGCGGCGGCGGCGGAAACTAATCGACCGATTTGATCGGAGGAACGAGACTCATCTCAGCGTCATGAGAAAAATTGTCATCGGTGCGGTCATCGTCGGAGTCGCTCTTGCGGGCGTTCTCTATTACAGAAGCTCGCGGAGCGGTTCGGGCACGGAAGCTACCGGACCGGGCGCTGAAGGTGGTGGTGGTGGGTTCGCTGGCCGCCGCGGCGGGGGTGGCGGTGACGTTGGTGGCGGCGGTCGCGGTGGATTCGGCGGTGGTGGCGGCGGCTTCCGTGGCGGTGGCGGATTCGGTGGCCGTGGTCCGATGGTCGTCGAGCTCGCAGCCGTACGCAAAGCGACGATGAATCAGGAAGTCCGCGTCGTCGGCAACCTGATCGGCGAAGCAACGGTCGCAGTAGCGCCACGCACGGCGGGACGCCTGCAGGACGTGTTCGTCCGTCTCGGTGATCGCGTCATGCGCGGTCAGCGCATCGCCAAGATCGAGGACTTCGAGATCGTCGAACAGGTGAAGCAGGCCGAGGCCGCACAGGAAGTCGCGGCGGCGACGATTCGGCAGCGTGAAGCGGACTTGCAGCTCGCGCTCACCAACGTCGAGCGCTCACGCAATCTGTTCCAGCGCCAGTTGCTGCCCAAGCAGACGCTGGACGATAACGAGGCGCGCTATCAGGCCGCGGTCGCGCAGATCGATCTGGCCAAAGCCCAGAGCACGCAGTCGAAGGCCCGCCTCGACGAGCTGCGCATCAATCTCGCCAACACCGTCATCGTCTCGCCGGTCAACGGCTTCGTGGCCAAGCGGTCGGTCGATCCGGGCGCGTTCGTCTCGCAGAACTCACCGATGGTCGATGTCGTGGACATCAGCCGCGTCCGTCTCGTGGTCAACGTCGTCGAGCGTGATCTTAAGGAACTTCAGGCGGGCGCCGGGGCCAAGGTCGAAGTGGACGCGTTCCCCGGCGAGATGTTCCAGGGCCGCATCGCACGTGTCGCACCTGTGCTCGATCCAGCCACTCGCACGGCCCCCATCGAGATCGAGATTCCCAACAGTGATTTCCGACTGAAGCCGGGCATGTACGCGCGCGTCGGGATCACAACGGGCAGCAAGAAGGAAACCCTTGTCGTGCCGGTGGACGCGGTCGCCGATCTTGGCGGTCGGCGCGGGGTGTTCCAGCACCTGAACGGCATCGCCATCTTCCGCACCGTGGAGATCGGCACCGAGGGTGAGCAAGTGATCGAAGTGGTCGGCGGTCTCAACGAAGGCGACCAGGTGATTACGACAGGCGCGCGGGCCTTACGCGACGGCGATCGCGTGCAGCTCGCCGGCGGCGAAGGCGGACGGCGAGGCAACGGGGGTCGTGGACGCGGTGACGGCGCGACGCCAACCGCGCGCGAAGGCGGCGCGCGAGACGGCGGCGCACGTCCGAACGCAACGCCGGGTGCACCGGGCGGACGTCAAGGGAACGAGGCATCGGGCCAGCCATCTGGCGGCGATCGCTCTGGCCGTCGTTCCGGCGGCGACGGATCAGGCCGTCGCTTAGGCGGCGATGGCTCAGGCAAGTACGGCGACGGCAGCGGACGACGGTTCGGTGGCGACGGTACACAGCGTCCACAGAACGGTCAGCGGCCAGGCAATGGCGGTTCATCTCAGTAGGCGATTACTCACGCAAGTCATCCGTAGAGTGTTCCCATGAGCATTCCTCGTCTAGCGATTCAGCGTCCGGTCACGATGTTCATGATCAGCGCAGTCATCACACTGCTTGGGCTGATCTCACTCACGCGGCTGCCAGTCGATCTCATGCCCGAGTTCGAGCAGCCGACGCTGAACGTTCGCACCAGCTACCCTGGCGTGGGTCCGCTCGAAATCGAAGAGCTGATCACGAGGCCGCTCGAGCAGGCCGTCAGCGCCGTGCCCGGCATCGTGCGCGTGACCTCGTCGTCGTCGGAAGGCAACAGCCAGGTGCAGTTGAACTTCGAATGGGGTTCCGACCTGTCGGAAGCCGCTGACGAAGTGCGCACGCGCGTAGATCGCATGCGTGGCCGTCTCCCTGAAGACGCCGACCCACCGACCATCTTCAAGTTCGATTCGAACCAGCTGCCAGTCGCGCAGATCGGTATCGAAGGCGACTACGACCCGGTCACCCTCCGCGAGATCGCGCAGAACGAGATTGCCCCGCGCTTCGAGCGCGTGGATGGCGTCGCTGCGGTCACCGTCAACGGCGGTGTCCGGCGGCAGATTCACGTCAAGCTCTCCAAGGAAAAGATCACCGCGCTCAACCTGTCGGTGAACAACGTCGTCAACACGCTGCGCAACGAAAACCAGAACACGCCGCTCGGCGAGATCTACCAGGGCAACTCGACGTTCCTGGTCCGCAGCCAGGGCCAGTTCCAGAATCTCGAGGACATCCGCAACGTGGTGGTCATGACGCGGGACTCCGTTCCGGTGTACATGCGCGACATCGCCGAGGTCCAAGACACCACCGAGCAGCGCCGCTCGTTCATGTTGATCAACGGCAAGCCCGGTGTGCAGATCCAGGTGCAGAAGCAGTCGGGCAAGAACACCGTGGCGGTCGCCGCAGCCGTGCGTAAGGAAGTCGAGCGCGTGAACCAGGAGGTCCCGGGCATCAAGATGACGGTGACCCAGGACAACTCGGTCTTCATTCAGCGCGCGATCAACAACGTGCAGGAGCACGCGCTGGTCGGCGGCATCCTCGTTGTCTTGATCATCTTCGCGTTCCTCCGCGACGTGCGCTCGACGTTGATCGTCTGCACGTCGATTCCGGTGTCGGTCATCGGCACGTTCGCGCTGCTCTACTTCGGTGGCTTCACACTGAACACGATGACCTTCGGCGGCCTTGCCCTGGGCATCGGGATGATCGTCGACGCGGCGATCGTCGTACTCGAGAACACGCACCGTCACCTCCACATGGGGAAGGACAAGATGACGGCGTCGATCGACGGCAGCGAGGAGGTCTGGTCGGCGATTCTTGCCTCGACGCTGACGCACATCGCCGTGTTCGTGCCGCTCCTCTTCCTGTCGGGCACCGCGAGCATCTTGTTCACGCAGTTGTCGTTCGTCGTGATGTTCTCGCTGATGATGTCGCTGTTCGTGGCGGTGACCATCGTGCCGGTGCTCTGCTCGCGCTGGTTGAAGACGCCGGATGAAGAAGCGGCGTCAACCGGCATCATGAGTCGCTTCTATCGAATGAGCGAACGCTTCCTCGAGCGGATGGACGAAGCCTACCGGCGTGCCATTCATATGGCGCTTAATCACCGGCCAACGGTGATTGGCGGCGCGGCTGCGCTCGTCGTCGCGGCGGCCCTGATCTATCCGCAGATTGAGACCGAGCTCCTGCCGCAGACCGATGAAGGCGAGGTCAACATCAACGCCGAGCTTGCCGTCGGCACGCGCATCGAGCGCACCGAGGAAGCGCTCCTGCGTCTGCAGGACATGATCAAGGAGTACGTGCCCGAGGCCACGACCGTCATCACCCAGGGCGGTGGCGGCGGCAACAACTATCAGCAAGGCGGCGGCAGCACGCATCGCGGCCAGATTCGCGTCATGCTGGTCCCGCGCGACCAGCGCAAGCGGACCAACGAGCAGATCTCCATCGCGCTGCGGCGCCAGCTCGCGGGACTGCCCGGCGTCGTTGTGCGCGCCAATCCCGCCGGCGGTAACAACCAGATCATGCGGTTCCTCAGCGGCGGTGGTAACAACAACGGTGGATCGAGCCGCCTGCAGCTGGAAATTCGCGGCCATGATCTCGACGACGCGCGTCGTCTCGCGCAGGATGCCCGCGTGATGATGGAAGACACGCCGGGAATCGCCGACGTCAACGTCGGCCGTGAAGAAGGCCGTCCGGAGATTGCCGTTCGCGTCGATCGACCGAAGGCCGCAATGCTCGGCATGTCGGTGGCCAGCGTGGCCAACACGATTCAGACGAACGTTGCTGGAACCACGGCAGCCCAATTCCGTGAACGCGGCAACGAGTACCCTGTCGTCGTCCAGTTGCGCGAGCAGGATCGCGAAGCCATCGGCGACGTCGGTGACGTGCTCCTGAGCACACCCACGGGCCAGGTTGTGCCGGCCAAGAACGTGCTGCTCCTCAATCGCGAAGCCGGTCCGGTGCAGATTCAGCGCAAGAACATGGAGCGCATGACGACGGTCAACGCCGAGATCGAGGTGCCATTGAGCCAGGCCGTCGCGTCGGTGCAGTCGCGTCTCGGTCAACTGCGCGTGCCACCCGACTTCTCCATCGGCTTCGGTGAGGAGCTCGAGGAACAGGCCCGCTCGTTCAAGCAGCTGCAGCTGGTGCTGATCCTCGCGGTGTTGCTCGTCTATGCGGTGATGGCCTCGCAGTACGAATCACTGCGCGACCCGTTCATCATCATGTTCTCGGTGCCGGTCGCGGCGATCGGCGTCGTCTTGAGTCTCCTGCTGACCGGCACATCGTTCAGTATGCAGGCTTACATCGGCATCATCATGCTGGCCGGCATCGTCGTCAGCAACGCGATCCTGCTGGTGGACTACATCAACACGCTGCGCCGTCGCGACGGCATGCCGCTGCGGGAGGCCGTCGAGCTCGGTGGCCGTACACGGCTGCGCCCGATTCTGATGACCTCGATCGCTACGATGCTCGGCCTCGTGCCGATGGCCATCGGCATCGGCGAAGGCGGCGAGCTGCAGGCGCCGCTGGCGCGCGTCGTCATCGGCGGGTTGCTCACCTCAACGATGGTGACGCTGGTGCTCGTGCCGGCCGTCTACACGGTCTTTGAAGAAGGACTGTCGGGACTCTTCAAGAAGGGCGCGAAAGCGCATTAATTGGTTGGTGGTTGGTGGTTCGTGGTTGGTGGTAAGAACAACTACTAACCACTAACTACCAACCACTAACCAGACGTAACAACTCTTCTACCGTTCTCCCTGTGACGGGATCGCGCCAGTCCGGCGCGATCTCGGCCAGCGGCTCCAACACGAATCGTCGTTCCCGAAACCGTGGATGCGGCACGATCAACGACGGCGCCTCGTCGATGATGGAATCCCCATAAAGAATCAGGTCGAGATCCAGTGTGCGCGGCGCACCGGGAAACGGACGCTCGCGCCCGAGATCACGCTCGACGGCGAGCAGCGTTTCGAGGAGAGAGCGCGCGCTCAGTGACGTCTCCCCGACTGCGGCCGCGTTGAGAAATGTTGGCTGTGGACCGACGCCCACCGGCGCTGTGTCGTGGAAGGTGGAGATGCGCAGTCGATCGAGCGAGGGGGTGAGCGCGTCCAGTGCCGAGCGCAGATAGTCTTCGCGATCGCCCAGATTGCTGCCCAGCGCGATCGCGACACGGGTCACTGTCTAGTACCTTTGACCTTTGACCGTTGCCCTTTGACCTTATTCCTGCCAGCGATCGGGAAGCACCGCGCCGACGCGCGCGACCCCACCCGTGCGGCGGCCGATCACGTCCTCGGAGCCCGACGCCGCCTGTTCAAACAGTCGCTGATGCTCCACCGACTCGCCGAGCACGACGTTGAGCATCGTGCGATGACGGGCATGTGTGAGTGTGGCGACACGCTCACGCCAGCGCGCGACGAAGGCGCTGAGGAACTTGGCGTCGGCCGCGAGGATCTCGCGGTACGCGGAACTCTCTCCTTTGCTCCCCTTTGGCGCTTCCGGCGCGGTCAGCGGCAACGTGGACTGCGGCACCGTGGCTCCCAGTTCGGCGAGCGCACTCTGCAACCACGCGAGATGCGTCTCTTCGCGAGCGATGACGTACTGGTAGGTGTTGTTGAAATCGTAATTGCTGACCACGCGGGCCGCGGCTTCATGTCGCTGCAGCAGCGCCAGCCGTTCGGCAGCGATCTCGGTCAAAAACTTCTTCAGCTCGTCCTGTTGCATGCTTATGACTGCTTCTCTTTGCAGCTGATGCAGGACCGCGTCCATGGGATCGCGGTGAGGCGGGCTTCAGCAATCGGCTCACCGCAGTCGCGGCAGACGCCGTACGAGCCCTCTTCGATGCGACGCAGCGCGCCCTCGATGGCCTGCAGAATCTTCGCGTCGGTCTGTTTCAGTTTCAGCTGGATGTGGACTTCGTTGTTGCCGGCGGCCTGGTCGGCCATGTCACCCTGTCGCCCTGAGTTGTTCTCCATCGTCCACTGCAACGGTTTGGTCGCACTCCCGCCGAGCAGCTCGGAGCGCTTTCGCATCAGCGCATCCCGAAAGATCTCCACATTCATTGCTTGGAGCCCCCCTGGCCGGCCCGTCATGCCCGGGCCAAGCGGGAATTGTACACCACCCAACTTCGCCGAAAGGCTTCGTCGGGCAGGCCCCGCGATGGCTACTCCGCTCGGAGCGTGGCGAGCGGCTTGTGTCGCAGGACGTCCAGGCTGGCCAGGACACCGACAGCCGCCACGAACATCGAGGTGACGATGATGCCGCCAAGAGTGAGCCCAGGGGAGGGCTCCCACGGTAGGTCCAGCGCATAGCGGGCAACGGCCCAACTCAGGGCGACGGCCCCAAGGGCGCCGACGGTTCCTGCGATCGCGCCAAGCACGCCGTATTCAACGAGCAGCGTCGTCGCGATGAGACGGCTGCTGGCACCGAGAGTCTTGAGGATGGCGGCCTCGTAGACCCGCCGGAACTTCGTCATCGAGACCGCGCCGACAAGAATGAGACTGCCGCTGAGAAGCACGAGGCCTCCCACGACGGTGACCGCTAGCGTAACGTTGTTGACGATGGTGGCCACCGTCTCGAGCACCTCGCGAAGATCGATCACCGACACATTCGGGTAGCTGTTCACGAGCAGGCCCTGCATCCGCGCACGCGCGGTTGGATCCTTCGCGCCGCGCACTGCGGCAATGTACGTGTGCGGTGCCGTGTCGAACGGACCGGGCCTGAACACGATCATGAAGCCGCCCGCGCGGAAATCACGGAAGTCCACTTCGCGGAAGCTGGCCACACGTGCGGTGACGATGCGGCCGAGTACGTCGAAGCGCATCTCGTCGCCGAGTTGAATCTGGAATCGCTCGCGGAGACCCACCTCGATTGACACCTCCGGCATCTCGGGCGACGGTTCTCCATTCCACCACCGTCCGTCGACCAACTTCTCGTTGGCCTCGAGGTTCGATCGATACGTGATGGTGAACTCGCGCGAGATGCCTCCCCTGCCGCGCACGTCCTCGTAGCTTTCGAGGTTCACGTCGCGGCCACGCACGCCGACGATACGCGCGCGCAGGACGGGAATGAGCTTCGGCGCAGGGTCCGCACCATTCTCACGATCGACGAGCGCCGTCACGCCGTCGCGTTGCCCCGGCTGAATATCCATGAGGAACATGTC
>JBKPRH010000367.1:0-17191 GCA_046765795.1 Acidobacteriota bacterium
GGGCAGAAGGGGGGCCGCAAAGCGCCGACCTTCATCAACAAGGCGGTCACGCTGGCCCCGGTCTTCTTCTGGGATGGCCGCGCGAAGTCGCTCGAAGACCAGGCGCTCGGTCCGATCGCGAATCCGATCGAAATGGGCAACACGCATGACGGCATGATTGCCACGCTCTCGCGCGTGCAGGGTTACAAGCCGTACTTCAAAGAAGCGTTCGGGACTGATGAGATCTCCAAAGAGCGTGTCGCTCAGGCGATTGCCGATTACGAACGCTCGCGCGTCAGCGGCAACTCCCCCTACGACCGCTGGCGGTTCAATCACGAACAGGATGCGGTGTCAGCTGCGGCGAAACGCGGCCACGATCTGTTCTTCGATACCGCCGGCTGCGTGCAGTGTCACACCGGCAGCAGCTTCAGCGACAGCTTGTTCCACAATATCGGCGTCGGCTGGGATCCGAAGACGAAGACCTTCAAGGATGAAGGCCGCTTCGCAGTGACGAAGAAGCCAGAGGATCGCGGTGCGTTCAAGACGCCGGTCCTGCGCGATGTCAGCAAGCACGCGCCGTACATGCACGACGGATCCATTGCGACGCTTCGCGAAGTCGTCCAGTTGTACAACAAGGGCGGGATTCCGAATCCGAATCTGACGAAGGGCCGGATCAAGCCGTTGAATCTGAAGGATGAGGACGTCGATGCGATCGTGGCGTTCCTCGAGTCGCTCGACGGGCAGGGCTATCAGGACACCCCGCCCACCACATTTCCCCAATAGTTAAGACGGTTTAGGACGCCGCGCGCGAGAGCCACGCGGCGAACGGCTTCGACTGTCGCATGTCGAGTGCGACGCAACTGTCGATCCGCTCGATGGCCTGCTGTGCTGCCCGCGCCGCCGAGGGCACCGAGTTCTTCGACAGGAAGTCCTTCACGTCGTTGGCGCGCGACGCCGAGCAGAAGGAGCCGAACGATCCGATCACATCGGGAATCGCCTGGAACATGTTCAGCGACTTGACCAGGGCTGGCCAGCGAGCCTTCGTGAATTCCCACGCCTGATCGCTCGACCACGGATGCTCCATCAGCGACCCCAGGACCGTGCTCGCGTCCTGCGAACGAACGTCGGGTGAGATCGCGAACTCGAGCGTCCGTTTCACCAACGCCGGGTCCGAGAACCACGACAGCGCATTGAAGTACCGGTAATAGCGCTCGGGCTCTGCGCCGGCGCTCTTCATCTGATCCAGATAGCGCTGATACAACGCGGCGTCGCCGCCCACGGCGGCCACCTGCAGCACCTTCGGCACGAGCGTCGATGGAACGGAGTTGGGATCGGCGATATAGCGGAGTGCGAGGTCTCGAGCCGTTTTCTGAACCGCTGGATCGTTGCCGACCACACCCACGAGGTGAAGCAGGATGCCGCGCCGATACTGACGATCGTCGCTGTCTTTGACGGGCCCCGGAAGGCCGAGCTGGGTCAGCACTGGACCGAAATGGGCGCGGATCCATGCCTGATAGCGCGCGCGCTCCGTGGCATCAGCGATGTCATCGCCAATGTTTTCCACCCGCTCTGCAATCGTCTCAGCGATCACCGGCGTGTCGTCGCCGGCCATCGCCGCTGCGAGATCGAGATACAAATCGATGTCGTGACGCCCGGCCCGGACCATTCGCCACTCGTCGCCGAGCAGGCTGATCCGCTCGGACGCGGTCAGGCGCATCGGGTTCTTCGCGAACTGTCCGACCGTGTCGGCCGTGTAGTCGGTCAGGTAATAGCCGCGGCTGTCGGCATTGGCGAACGTTGCGCCGCACCCCTCGCCCTTGAACGACTTCTCGGGCCGATCGATCAACTCGTAGTTGGCCTGGCCGTTGGCGCCCTTGAACGCCACCGGCAGCGTCCATGTCTGCGGGGCCGGTGACGAGCCGGGTGTGCTGATGAATCGTGCGATCTTCACGTCGATGTTACTGGTGTTCCCGGAGCACGAACTGCGAACCGTCAAGACCGGCGCGCCGATCTGGTCGACGAAGCTGCGCATGATCCGATCGACCGGCTTGCCCGTGACGCGGGCCACTTCGGTCCAGAAATCCTCTCCGGCCGCGTTGTTATACGAGTACTTCTTCAGATACGAGGCGACGCCCTTGCGAAACGCGTCAGGCCCGACATACTTCTCGATCATCCGCAGGACCGCCGCGGTCTTCTCGTACGCGATTCCGTCGAAGACTTCGTTGATCTCCTCCGGCGTCTCGACCTTCATGCGAATCGCGCGCGTCGACTTCATCGTGTCGATTCCCAGCGCGCTCTGCGTATCGGCGGCATCGTCCAGATCGACCCGCCAGTCGGGTTTCCAGGCCGCTAACGGCTTATTCGCCATCCACGTGGCGAAGCCTTCATTCAGCCAGATGTCGTCCCACCACTTCATCGTCACCAGATCGCCGAACCACTGATGGGCGATTTCGTGGGAGATGATGGCGGCGACGCGCTTGCGGGCGCCGATTGACGCCGTGGCTGGATCGATGAGCAGCAGCCGCTCGCGGAAGGTGATGGCGCCGACGTTTTCCATCGCGCCGGCAGAGAAGTCGGGAACGCCGATGATGTCCAGCTTCCCGAACGGATACTTGATGCCGAAGTAGTCGTTGTAGAACTTCAGCTGCTGTGCCGCCGCTTCGAGGGCAAAGCCGGTGAGCTCGCGTTTGTCAGGGGTCGAACAGATGCGGATCGGGATCCCCTCCGATGAGCCTTCGCGACACGCGAAGTCGCCGACGACGAGCGCGACGAGATACGACGACATCCGCGGCGTGCGCGCGAACGTGAGTGTGTGCGTGCCAGGCTGCGGCCCGGGCGTATCGTTGGTGACCTTGCCATTGGAGATCGCCGTGTCGCCGACGGGGACGGTCATCGAGATGTCGTAGGTTGCCTTGTAGATTGGCTCGTCGAAGGATGGGAACGCGCGTCGTGCGTCGGTCGCTTCCATCTGACTGACCGCGTATTTCCGACCGTTCGCCTTGCTGATGTAGAAGCCGCGAAGCTGGTCGTTGAGTACGCCGGTGTAACTGATCTGAATCGTCGCCTGCCCTTCGCCAAGTCGCTCGGGGACGGTGAAGGTCGCGGTCTCGTTCTTCGCGTCCGTCGTGACCTTGGCGACCTGTGTGCGGCCACCAGACGTGATCGTGACTTCGCCAAACGCGATCTCCGCCGCATGCAGCGTGATGCTCGTTCCCGGTTCGGTCAGGGTGACGCGGATCGATTCGCGGCCGCGAAAGGTTTCCTTGGCGAGATCAGGCTCAAACGCGAGCGTGTAGTGCTCGGGGACGACCGTTCCTGGGAGTCGCTGTGCGGCCGCAGGGGCGGCCATCATGAGGAGGACGGTCAGAAGTTTTAACGCTCGTGTCATAACTCCAAATTATCAGAAGAACTCGGGCTGGGACGGATTGCGGGACGAACAGGATGACCCCGGCTCGGCCGAGTCGGCAACGATTTGGCATAACTCAGCGATTTGAGGCTTCATAGAGGCTGTTCGGTAACGGATTTGGTCCCGGAAACCACAATCCTGAGGAGAAGAATGATGCGGAAGTGGTTGAGCGCGGCAGCACTGGCGTGCGTATGCACCGCCTGTGGCGGATCGGGAAGCTCTGAGCCTGCGACGCCGGCCGGCGAAACAAAAGCCGAAACCGCGGCTCTGGACGAGAAGAAGGCCCCAGCTGAACCGGTCTACAAGGAAGTCACCCTTCCTGCCGGAACGACATTGCGGCTGGACCTGAAGTCGTCAGTGGCGTCCGACACCAGCAAGGTCGAGGACACCGTCCGCGCCGCGCTGCGACAGGCGGTCGTCGTTGAAGGCCAGACGGTGTTGCCGGTTGGTACCGAGTTCGTGGGCAGCGTCACCGACGTCGAGCGATCGGGGCGAGTGAAGGGTCGCGCGCGTATCGCGTATCGTTTCAGCAGCCTGCGTCATGACTCGGAGCGATACGACGTCAAGACCGCGACGATCGCGCACGAGGCCGCAGCCACGAAGAAGAAGGACGCGACGAAGATCGCCATTGGCGCCGGAGCAGGTGCGGCGCTCGGTGCGATTCTCGGCGGTGGTAGCGGCGCAGCAAAAGGTGCCGCGATCGGCGGCGGCGCTGGCACGGGTGCGGTGCTCGCGACACGAGGCGACGAGGTTCGCCGCGGTCCCGGTGCAGACGTGACGACGCGATTGACCGCGCCGCTTACGGTGCGAGTCAAAGCGTAACGAGATGGACGATTGATGACTGACGATTGACGAATTGGAGCCACCAATCACTCAATCGTCCTTCGGTCAACCGTCAATTCCTCAATCGCCTCACAGTCTGTTCGATCGCGCGCGTGACCTCACTCGCGCGATCGGCAGAATCCAACAGCGCGGGCGGTTCCTCTTCGCTCACTGCGACGTGCGTCACAGACAGGGAAGGGTCCAGTGGCTGGGCCGCTGCATCGCGGGCGGTCTCTCGCAGTCTTCTGATCTCGATCCCTCCACGCGCCAGATGATCTGGCCGATTCAGGAACGCACGAGTCGCGCCGCCTGATTCACCACGAAATCCCGACGCATGCCGTGACAACGTTCTCGTCGCGCGCAGCACACCGATGCGCGCCAGCCATGGCCACGCGCGGACCAGACGCGGCACGGAATGCCGCAGTGATTCCGGGCCGGATGGATCGTCCACGAGCACGAGCGCTGCAGTCTGATCTCGGAATCGGCTCGCATACATGCGCGCGTACGAGGCGCCCAGCTCGTGGCCAACGATGACGAACGGTCCGCGTTCACCGGCGCGTTCGAGAAGTGCGTGGAGCTCGTCGGGCACTTGAGCCGCGCGATATCCACCTTCTCCCGCTTCACTCCATCCGAGGCCGGCGCGGTCGTAGCTGCAGACACGCGTGATCTTCGCCACCTCGTCTTGTACCCACGTCCACCCTACGGACATACCCGCCGCCGGTGCCTCGAGAATTACCGTCGGAGTCCTTTCGCCGACGCAATGGATATGGAGTTGGTGGTCGCCGACCTCGATGAGCCGTCCTGGATACGGAAACTTCCGCCGTTCGAGCGCCGTGGCAACGCTTTGATAGGTGACACCGGCAAGGACGATGAAGGTGACCAGACCGGCGACGATGAAAGCGACGTGGCGCGTGCGTTGTGAAAACACAGTCACGAAGGTTCGGTCTCTGCCAGGCCGTATTTTTCAATGCGCGAGTAGAGCTGCGCGCGCGTGAGGCCAAGCAACTTCGCGGCTCGTGTCTTGTTGTGCCGCGCTTGCGTGAGCGCGCGAACGACCAGCGACCGTTCGATGGCTTCGAGGTTGACGCCGCCGGCCGGCAGCGGACCCGATGGGGCGTCGTCGCTCTTGACGATGCTCGGCCTCGGCGCATTCACGGGCAGATGCTCGCTGCGAATGAACCCACCATCCGCGAGGATCACGGCGCGTTCGATCGCGTTCCGCAACTCTCGGACGTTGCCCGGCCATTCATACGCGATCAGGTGCTCACGCGCCTCGCGCGAGATCCCGGCAGCCGGGCGGCCGACGTTTTCGCCAATCTCTGCCAGAAACGCATCCGCCAGCTCCAGCACATCGTCGAGTCGTTCGCGTAACGGAGGAAGCGCGATTTCGAAGACGCCGAGCCGATAGTAGAGATCCTCGCGGAACTCGCCGCGCTGCATAGCGGCATGCAAGTCGCGGTTGGTCGCGGCAATCACGCGAATGTCCGCATGGATCACCCGCGTGCTGCCGAGACGCATGAACTCGCGTTCCTCGAGAACGCGCAGCAGCTTGGCCTGAACCGTCGGCGCCATTTCGCCGACTTCGTCGAGGAACAGCACGCCGTTGGTGGCTTGCTCGATGCGTCCCGGCTTGGTTGACACCGCACCAGTGAATGCGCCTCGCTCGTGACCGAACAGCTCGGACTCGAGCAATTGATCGGGAAGCGCCGCACAGTTGATGGCGACGAACGGACCGAGGCTGCGGCGCGACGCGTGATGGATGAACCGTGCGACGACTTCCTTACCGGTGCCCGACTCGCCAGTGAGCAGCACCGTCGTCTCCGTGTGCGCAACGCGCGCTGCGTGTGCGAGCACGTCCTTCCACTGCTTCGACTGTCCGACGACGCGACGTTGGCCGGTGCGCGATTCGAGCTCTCTCGTCAATGTGGCGACCTGCGCCTCGAGACGTGCGGCCATCTCGCGCGATTCGGCCTGGCTTCGTGCGGCTTCGGCGAGTCGCTCGTGCGAGAGCGCAAGGGCGAGGTGATCCGCGACCCGTCGCGCAAAGTCCACGTCGTCTTCGCAGAAGTAATCGGTCGTGCGTGACAGGAAGAAGAGTGAGCCGAACACTTCGGCCCCGAGTGGCATCGGCACGCGGAGCGCTGATCGCACACCGAAGCGCTTGAAGATCCGGCCGCGAATGCTATCGGGCGCCACCTCCGCGTCGGCGTCGTGGATGACGTATGCGTCGCGATTGAGCGCCGTGCGATCGTCGCCAGTGAGTACCTGAGGTTCGAGCAGTTCCGCGTCCGTCTCCTGTCCGGCCACTGCATAGAGTCGGAACGACGCGCCGTCCTTTCCCCACGCGGTGATGACCAGGATGTCGTGGGGAAGGCCGCCCCGCACGACATCTGAGACCTCGTTGAA
Organism: Acidobacteriota bacterium; assembly: GCA_046765795.1. Lineage (GTDB taxonomy): Bacteria > Acidobacteriota > Vicinamibacteria > Vicinamibacterales > UBA2999 > Gp6-AA40. Next base: position 6,614 of record JBKPRH010000367.1, read on the forward strand.
CACGTGACGGATGTCGAGTGCGCCGGCCATCGTATGGAGCAACCCTCGCAAGCTGTCGATACGCTCGCGTCGCAAGGTGTCGCGGTCGATGATGGCGGTGTGTTCGAAAGCGAGGCCAAGGACGTCAACGACGCTGTCCATGAGCGACTGATGTGACGCATCGAATGCGTCTTCCAGACTCGAGGTCAGCCAGACCGCGCCGTGAACACGCGTTCCCTGGCGAACGGTGCAGAGAATCCGTGAGCTGGCGTCGGCATCTCCCGTTTCGAGCGTCGGCGGATCACCGACTCGGTGCTCGCGGATCTCGAGCCCCCCGCTTTCGTGGACGACGTACAGGACGAACGACTCCGCGCGATCGAGCCGCAGCACGTGCAGGCGCTCGAAGGGAATCGAGGGCCGCAGCGTGAGGGCGAGACGCGGCAGGATGTCGCGAAGGCTGCCGGCCTCGGCGACGAGGCGAGCCACCGTCGTGAGCACGTGTACTGGATCGGCCTGAGCCATCGAGTTAATAGTGCGAACAGGCTGCAGGAGTACCGCTCGCAACCATGAATCGCTCAGTATAATCCTTGGATCTAACGGACACAGATCCCGTGAATACATTGAGTCATGGTCTTTCGTGGATCGACCTAGAGTTTCTTGGGCGGTCCAACATCATCGCTGCGGCGATCGTGCAGGGTCCGGGTGGTGTCGCCATCGTTGACCCCGGCCCGACGACGTGCCTCGCCACACTCGAGCAGGCCCTGCAGGCACACGGCATTCGGTGGGATGACGTACGCCACCTGATGCTGACGCACATTCACCTCGACCACGCAGGTGCGACGGGGACAATCGTGCGAGAGCATCCGCATATCACTGTCCTCGTGCATGAGCGCGGTGCGAAACACATGATCGACCCCTCGCGCCTGCTCGACAGCGCGACTCGCCTCTACGGTGCCGACATGGATCGGTTGTGGGGCGAGTTCGCTGCGGTGCCGCCGACGAAGATCGTCGCGTTGTCCGGAGGGGAACGCATCGATGCCGGTGGGCGAACGTTCGATGTCGCCTATACACCGGGCCACGCGTCACATCACGTCAGCTATTTCGATCCGTCATCCGGCGTAGCTTTTGTCGGCGACGTCGCCGGAGTGTGTGCATCGGAAGGGTATGTGCTGCCGCCAACGCCGCCGCCAGATATCGATCTCGAGTCGTGGCGCGTCAGCGCGGATCGGATTCTGGAGTGGTCGCCATCTACGCTCTTCCTGACTCACTTCGGTCCAGTGACTCGTGTCCGGCCGCATCTCGCGGAGTTGTTCGATAACCTCGCGTTGAACGCAGCAGCAGTGCGGGAATCTCTCCACGATTCTGGGACTGACGAAGAGAAGAGCGAGCGTTTCGCTGAGTGGCTGCGCCAGGGGCTGCGGAAAACGATGACCGACGCGGAGGTCGATGCCTACGTCGTGGCGGCTGGATTCAAGTATCAGTGGTTCGGGTTGGCGCGTTACTGGCGGAAGCGATTAGGGATGTAGAAGGGCCGCCGTGGAGGCGGCCCGGATCGATTCAGTTCGCGACCGCGAGCGGATGCCGTTCACGGCGGCCGGCAGCGTGCGTTTTCTCCACCAGCAGCCGCAACGCGTAGCCGCTCGGTGTTCCGGTTGATGTCTTGTAGGGGCCGACGCGGTAGATCGCTGAGAGGACCTTGCCTTCGCGAAGCGCCACCGGCAGTTCCTGTCCCTCGCGGGCGGGCCGCTCCACCTGGAAGTGGACCAATCGATACAGGGGAATCGACGCCGGCACTTGGCACTCCACAAAGACGTCCACGTCGCTGACGTCCCGCGTCATCACCGACACAAATCGCAGCGTTCCGCTGGCGTCGCGCCATGTCAGCCGGGCAGGCACACTGACTTTGCGGCGATTGCCGATCCGGGAGCGCCGGCTATCGGATGAGCTTTGACGTGAAATGACCGTGTTGATCACAATGGCCCCCTGGTCCTGTTGGAGTGGAGATGCCAAAGTGGTAATCAATGTGCGGGCCCGTTGCGCAGAAAGCGATCGATTCAGGCTAGTCTACGGATAAAGCCTTTTGAATCAATATCTAGCAGACGATCGCCTGGATATCAATTCTGTGCAATTTGCTTACTTGGTATCCAATCAGACTGTATACCTGGTTACTAGATATCCGCTGCGACAACGTCCAGACCGAGCCGCCGCATCTTCAGATACAGCCCACGACGCGTCAGACCGAGGACTCGAGCCGTCTCTGAGATGTTTCCGCGGGTGCGTTCGAGGGTCGCCGCGATCATCCCGCGCTCGATCTCCTCGACCGCGGCGGCGAGGTTACCTGGTTGGAGGGCGCGGGTCGGAGCCGACGTCAGTTCCCGGGTCGCACTCGGGGAGGGTGCGGTGAGATCGGCCGACAGATGTTCGGGCTCGACGGTACCGCCAGAGGGGCTCATCGCCACCGCACGCTGAATCTCGTTCCGTAGCTGCCGTACGTTGCCAGGCCACCAGTACCGCGCGAACAAATCGAGCGTGTGCGAACTGAGGTGGACGTCCGACTTGCCAAGCCGCTCGCAGGCGTCGCGCAGGAAGTACGTGCTCAGGTGCGGAATCTCCTCGCGCCGTTCTCGCAGCGGCGGCACGTGCACCCGGATCACGCTGAGACGGTAATAGAGATCTTCTCGGAATTGTCCGTCGGTGACGCGTTGCTCGAGGTCGGCATTGGTCGCGGCGAGCACGCGCACATCCACAGCCTGCGGACGCGTCTCGCCGACCGGCATGATCTCGCCTTGTTCGAGGAATCGCAGCAGCTTCGGTTGGATATCGAGCGGAAGGTCGCCGATTTCGTCGAGGAGCAGTGTGCCGCCTGTCGCGGATCGAATGAGCCCCTGCTGATCGCTGACGGCTCCCGTGAAACTGCCGCGACGATGACCGAACAGCTGACTGTCTGCGAGCTCGCGTGTGGTCGTGGTGCAGTTGAACGGCAAGAACATGGACGCCCGTCGCGGGGAACCGCCGTGAATCGCACGCGCGACCAGATCCTTGCCCGTCCCACTTTCTCCGGTGATCAAGACGGTGAGGTTATGTCCCTGTAGACGTTGGATCTGCTCACTGAGGCGCGTCATTGCTGCGCTGGCGCAGATGAACCCGGGGATCAGCGGCTCGAGCGGTCGCTCGTTGGTGATCTCGACAGCCTGACCGGGACGGTCGCGCAGGCCGCACAGCTCAAAGCCCTGTCGAGCGATGTGGGCAAACATGCGGAAGCGACGCATCTCGCTATCGCCCAATCGTTCCGGCGCCGCGATCACACAACGGCGTGGACCGTCGTGCTCTTTGCCGAGCGGCTCGACGAGTAGGCCCCCGTCGCCATACTCGCGACTGCCTTGATGCGCGGCACGCGCCAGCGTATTCGCCACTGAGCTATCGCATCCGGCGCTGGCCACGATGCGTAGATCGGTTGGCGATTCGACGTAGATGACGACCGCATCGGCATCGGTCGCCTCGATGATGGCGGTCGCGGTCTCGCGCGACAGCAATTCAGGGAAGAGCGCCGCGTCCACCAGTCGTCGGACGATGCCTTCTTCGGCGTCTGGCGCAAAGATCGGTTGAGGTGTCCCCGAGGTTCGCGACAACAGTTCGCGTGCGGCGCCGGCTTCATCGAGATCGCGCTCGGCGCCGAGCATCTTGAACACCGTTGTCGCTGAATCGAGATTTCGTTCTGCCGCCGATCGCGATCCTCCCGCGGCGGCAATGCGGCCGAGTGCCAGTTGGCTCAACGCCGCCTGATACCGCTCGCCAAGTAACTCGAAGATGTTGGCGCTCTGCGCGAAGTCGTGATGCGCGAGCTGAGGACGTCCAGCCTGCTCACGAATGAGACCGCGAATGCGCAGGAACTCACCCCAGTTGGCGGGAGTTGTCTTCGGATCGAGCCGCGACTCGCAGGTCTCGAGACGATGTTGCGCCTCGTCTATGCGCCCCGCCGCGACCAACGCTTCGCAGGCAGCGAGGTCGGCCTGAATGGCATCGGCCGGCGGCACGTCAGGTGCCTGCGCTAAGGCATTGGCCATCGCGACTGCTTCGTCGTACGCACGTCGCCTGATGGCAAGCTTCACGCCCAGGACTTTGAGCGACCACTCGTACCAGCGCATCGTTTGCGTGCCGTACGCACCGTAGGCATCGCTGGCCTGACGGAGGTAGTCGCCGGCGCGTTCGTACGATCCACGCATCAGATTGATCTGCGCGAGCGTGTCGAAGACTGCGCCTGTTGTTTCATGGAATTGAATTGGGCTGCGGACCTCGAGCGTGCGAGTCAGGATTTGTTCGGCCCGTTCGAGGTCGCCAAGCTGTACGTAGATCTGGCCGAGCGTCGCGAGCGCGACGGCGAGACCATGACCTGAGCCGAGCGATTCGTGCAGCGCGACGCTGCGCTCCGCGAGCGTGAGCGCCTGATCGTGTCGATGACGCATCAGCGCGACGTTCGCCTGGTTATGGACGATGCCGGCGAGCACGTCGTCGGCGGGAATGGCCATCGCGAGACGTTCACCCTGGCGCAGACCCGCGGTCGCTTCATCAACGCGGCCAGACTGCGCGAGAAGAACCGCAGATAGCGAGTGCACGAGTGCGAGGTGACGTCGATCGCCAGCGGCATGAAGCGCCGATGCGGCCTCGGTGAGATGTTCGCGAACGATGCCCGAATCGCCGACCTGCTTGTAACAGAGCGCGAGCTCGTAGTGCGCCAGACCGATCGCTCGCGATTCGTGGGCGAGCTCGGCGTGCTTCAGGGCGCGGGAATGGAGCGCGATCGCGCGGGATTGCTCGCCCCGGGCATGGGCAATTCGACCGTGCAGACGCCACAACTTAGAAAGTTGTGCATCCGAAATGCGCTCTTGGAGCGTGTCCGGCGGCCGGCCCAAGGCGCTGGTCGCCTGCTGCAGGTCGTCCTGAAGAAGCCAGGCTTCGGCCAGCGAGCTTCGAACTGTGAGTTCATCCTCGCGATTTAGCGAACCAGACCGAAGCAAAGGGATCAAGTGAGGGGAAGCATCGGCACCCCGCCCACGCTCCAAGGCCGCATTGGCCCGGGCAAGTGTGGGGTGTAGAGCAGGGGTTGGCACGGTCAGGAGTATACAAAGTATACACGCCGATGGAAGCTATAATCGTGGCCCATGTCGCTGGCGGCCCATGGCGTCACCCATCAGGGCCGCCGGACCACGAACGAAGACGCGTTCCTCGTTGACACCAATCGCGGTCTTTTTATCGTGGCCGACGGCATGGGTGGTCACAACGCGGGCGAAGTTGCCTCGAGTCTCGCCGTCAAAGCCATCGGTGATTTTCTAGCCGATGGCACACCTGCCAGCCTCAACGTCCTCGACGAAGCGTTGCGACTTGCCAACGATCACATCCTGACAGTTGCAGGCGAGAAGCCCGACTACACGGGCATGGGGACAACAGTCGCTGCGGTGTATCTACGCGAGGGCGTAGCGGTCTTTGCCCACGCGGGCGACAGTCGTGTGTATCTGTTGCACAAAGGTCATATCACGCAGCTCACTCGAGACGATTCGTGGGTGGCCGCCGCGATGAACGGTATGTCCGACGATGCCCACGAGCTGGAACAACATCCGATGCGTCACGTGCTGACGAAGGTCGTCGGTCTACGGCCGGAGTTGCAGCCAAGCGTAGCGGAGTGTCCGTTCGTCACCGGAGATGTGATGCTCCTCTGCAGTGACGGCGTACATGGGGCTGTGTCCGAACAGAAGCTCGGCCAGTTGCTCGCGAGTCGAAACGCGGTTGCGGCAGTGGCAGAGAGTGTTCTGCGTGAAGCGTTAGCTCACGGAGCGACGGACAACGTCACAGCCGTTGTCATTCGTCGAGATTGAGGATCGACCTCATCACGCGGCGCAGCATCTCCGGATCGCGCTTGGTCATCGTTACCAGCAAGGCCCGCCGCTGCTCGCGATCGAGCGATTGAAAGTCTCCGACCGCCTGCGCGGTTTCCAGCACTGAAAACGAGAAGGGATGATCGGGAATCGCAAGATCGTCGTCCGCCTCCGCGACGATCACGACGAATACGCCGTTGTTCGCGCCGCCTTTGTGGAGCTGGCCAGTGGAGTGGAGATATCGAGGTCCGTAGCCGAACATCGTGGCGCAGCGACCCCGTACGCCGGATTTCATCCGGAATTCCTTGAGCAGTCCGTCGAAGCGGCTGTCGTCAGGCGGGAGAAACGCGAGCAGAGAGAAGTAATCGCCGCGTCGGATGACGTTCAGGAATGAGGTTGCCGGCGCACCGGGCTGCGTTGCCTGAGCGGCTTCACTGAGCGTAAGCCGGACGCCGCCGATCTCCGCGTGGGCCTCGGGCAGCGGCAGCTTTTTGCGCTGTTCGTAGATCTTGAGCAGCGATGACGTCGCGTCCTTCGCCTGCTTCACGTTCGGCTCGTCGAACGGGTTGATCTGCATCAACCATCCGGCGGTTGCCGTCGCGATTTCCCAGCGCAGGAACTCTCCGCCCAGCGCGTGCGTATCCGGCAGCTGAATCGTGACGATCGGAGCGCCCGCCGCCTTGACCCGATCGATGTTGGCCGGATCCGGCGTCTCATCACCGACGCGCACGACGACACAAACGCGATCGTCGCCAATCGTCATCTCGGCCGACTCACCGGCGATGGGGACGATGCCTTTCTTATGCTTGCCGGTGCTTTCTGCGACGAGTTGCTCAACCCAGAGACCGAATGACTCGAGGCGTTGCGGCACGAGTAGCGTCAGCTTGTCGAGGCCGCGCTGGAACCCTGCGCCCATCAACGCGCCAAGCGCAAGACCGGCATTCTCACGCGCGTTCGCCAGGCGACAGGAGCTTTCCATCGCACGCGCGCCGGCGAGCAGACGATCGAGATCGAGTCCCATCAACGCGGCCGGCACCATGCCGAAGAGCGACAGCGCTGAGTAACGCCCGCCGATGTCTGATGGATTCACGAAGACATCGCGGTATCCATCGGCCATCGCACTGCGATGCAGCACCGTGCCCTCGTCCGTGATCGCGACGAATCGTGACGCCCACTGCGAATGGCCGGCTTCGATCACCCGACGCTTCGCCTCGGCTGCCATCGTTGTTGGTTCAATCGTGGAGCCCGACTTGCTGGCGACGATAAAGAGCGATGTGGCCGCATGAGCCATCGCGGCGCGAACCGCGTCGGGATCGACCGAGTCGAGCACCCGGAACGATGGGGTGGAATTCAGCGACGCGAGGATCTGTCGCAGCACCTCAGGCGCGAGGCTCGAGCCACCCATACCCAGCAGGACGACGTGCGTGAACCCGTCCTTCTTCACGCCATCTGCGAATGCGCGAAGCCTCGGGAGTTGTGGTGTCACGACGTCAAGGGCATCGAGCCAGCCGAGCCGGTTCCCGACCAGGGACTGGACGGCAGGATCGGCGGACCAGACGTCGAGCTGCTTGCGCCACAACGCATCCGAAAAGCGGACGCGATCGAGGCGCGCGTACGCATCCTCGAGTGCGGTCTGCAGTGGTCCTGATTCGATGGCGAAAGTGGTCACGAGAGAGCGACAGGAAACGGCAGGGCCGTCCTCACGTCTTATAACATAATGAATACACCGGTCATGACACGGGTGGTGCCATTTGCCCTTGGGTTCTCGATGCTGGTGTGGGCGGGATGCACGCAGGCGGACGGTCCGCCGGCTGAGGTGCGGGCGCCGATCGAGACCCGAGCGTCTGAGAAACCATCCATAACCGTCGCGCGGCCACGCATCGTGTTTCTCGGTGACAGCCTGACGGCAGGCTACGGTCTGGCGAAAGAGGAGTCGGTTCCCTCGCTCATTCAGATGCGACTGCGATCCGAGGGGTATCCGTACGACGTCGTGAACGCCGGCGTTTCGGGCGATACATCGGCAGGCGGACTCAGCCGTCTCGATTGGTCGCTCGAGGGCGATGTGAAGGTTCTCGTGATCGAGCTCGGCGCGAACGACGGCTTGCGCGGTCTTCCAGTCGCAAACATGAAGCGAAATCTGACGGAGATCATCACGCGGTCCCAGTCACGCGGCATCAAGGTCATGCTCACGGGGATGGAAGCCCCGCCGAACTTTGGTGCGGCTTACACCGCCGAGTTCCGGCAGGTGTATCGCGATCTCGCGAGGCTGCCAGATGTCACCTTCATGCCGTTCTATCTTGACGGGGTCGCGGGTCTTCCACAGCTGAACATCGCCGACGGCATGCATCCCAACGCTGAAGGCGCGCGCATCATCGAGCGCGAGATATGGGAGAAGCTGGAACCGCTTCTCGACAAATCGCCGGGGACAGCCCGGAGCGGGACGAGATGATCGAGCTCCGTGGGGTCTCCAAAACGGTCCAGAGCGGCGACCATCCTCTAACGATTCTCCATCCACTGGACTACACGATTCCGTCCGGTCAGTTCGTCGCGGTTGTCGGTCCGTCAGGCAGCGGCAAGTCCACTCTCCTGGGGCTGCTGGCCGGCCTCGATTCACCGACGACGGGCGAGATTCTGATCGACGGCGTGGACATTACGCGATTGAGCGAAGACGGTCTCGCGAAACTGCGCGGCGACAAGATCGGGTTCGTCTTTCAGTTCTTTCATCTCGTGCCGTCGCTGACTGCGTTCGAGAACGTGCTGATCCCGATGGAGATTTCCGGCCGGCGCGATGCTGTACCGCGGGCGCGCCGTTTGCTCGAGGAAGTCGGTCTGACCGAGCGCGCGCATCACTATCCCTCGCAGCTCTCGGGCGGTGAACAGCAGCGCATTGCGATTGCCCGCGCTCTGGCCAACGATCCGCCGATCGTGCTGGCCGACGAGCCGACAGGCAACCTCGATTCGACAACAGGCCGCCACATCATGGAACTCCTGCTCAGCGTCCAGCGCTCGCGCGCGTCGACGCTCGTGCTGGTCACACACGACGCCGACCTCGCGTCAATGGCCGACACCCGCCTGGTTCTGCGCGATGGTCGTCCAGTGACCCCGGACGACGCCCTTCGCAACACGGGGAAATCCACGCAAGCGGAGACTGTGCGGTGAGCTTCGTCCTACGCATGGCCGTGCGGGAGATTCGCGCCTCATGGCAACGCCTGTTGTTCTTCTTTGTGTGCATTGCCGTCGGCGTCGCCTCGATCGTCGCGATTCGTTCGGTCATTCAAAGCGTTCGAGAGGGGCTGACGCGCGAGTCGCGGGCGATGACCGGCGCTGACGTCGTCGTGCGAAGCGATCGGCCAATCGGAGACAAAGTCCGGTCATCGGTTGAGCAGGCGCGCGAGAGCGGTCGGGTCGGCACGGTATCAGAGGCGATCGAAATCGCCACCATGGTTCGTCCACCGAGCGCGACGATGACGCGCATGGTTGAACTCCGCGCAGTCGAGGACGCGTATCCGCTCTACGGGACGATGACGCTTCGCGAGGGCAAGTACTCGCATGCGTTGCTGCAGAACCACGGGACGTTGGTGCGGCCGGAGTTGCTTGCACAGCTCAATCTGAAGGTTGGGGACGACCTGCTGATCGGCACACAACGCTTCCAGATCCGCGGCGTGATCGAGAAAGAGCCAGGACGCAACCTCGGCGCGTTCTCGTTGGGCTCGCGCCTGTTCATCGATCTCGCTGATCTGCCGTCCACCGGCCTGCTGTCATTCGGCAGCCGTGCGTCGTACGAACTGTTGCTGCAGGTGCCAGGCCCACCGCCAACCCCCGGGCGGCGCGACGTGAGCACGCTGCTCGCACGTGAGCTCTCCGATGCGTTCGTCAATGACTTCGTGCGTGCCCGATCGTATCGGCAGAACGAAGGCCGCATGACCGAGAACCTCACGCGAGCCGAGAACTATTTGAGCCTCGTTGGGCTCGTGGTGCTGATCCTCGGCGGCATCGGCGTGTCGAGCGTGACCCGTGTGTTCGTGCAGCAGAAGGTCCGCAGCATTGCGATTCTGAAGTGCGTCGGAAGCACCACGAAACAAGTGCTCAGCGTCTATCTTGCGCAGGTGCTGCTGTTGGGTATCGCCGGAAGTGCGCTGGGCGTGCTCATCGCCGGCGGCGTGCTGACGTTGCTGCCGCTGTTCGTCGGCGATCTGGCGGCCATGCTCGAGGTCGAGTATGGGCTCACCGCTGCTGCGGTCATTCAGGGACTCGCGGTTGGCCTGCTCGTGTCGGTGCTGTTCTCGGTCGTCCCGCTGCTCGAGATCCGCAACGTCAAGCCGTCGCTCCTGCTGCGGCAGGACACGTCCTCGATGCCGCGGTTCGACTGGGTCAAGTGGGGCGTGGCTGCTGCCGTCGCCGCATCATTGGTCGGCGTCGCGGCATGGCAGGCGGGATCGCTCGCGGTCGGCCTCGTCCTCTCTGTTGGATTCGTGGCGATCGCGTTCGTCCTGCATCTCGCGGGGTGGGCGCTGGTCCGCGCGGTGCAGCCGCTGCGCCACGCGCGATCGTTCGCGCTGCGTCAGGCTGTGCTGCGCGTCGCACGTCCGGGCAATCAGACCCGCATCATCCTGCTCGCTGTCGGTCTCGGGACGTTCTTCATCCTCGGCGTGCGCGGGCTGCAGGCAAATCTCCTGCGCGACTTCGCGCTGCAGATGGGTGAGGACGCGCCGGACATGTTCCTCATGGA
>JBKPRH010000368.1:0-7967 GCA_046765795.1 Acidobacteriota bacterium
CGCGTGCCGACCTGGACCGCGTACTGCCGGATGTTCGGAAGCTTCAGTTCGCGGCGTAGTACGCCGCCATTGGTATGCGGGTTCGCACTCATGCGTCGATCGCCCATCGGCGCTGTGGCGCGGATCTCCGCCTTGATGTGGCCGTGCGCGTCGAACAATTCCTCTGGCTTGTAGCTGCGCAGCCACTCTTCGAGCATCTTCAGATTGGCGGCATTGTTCCGCACATCGGCGAACGGAACCTGGTGCGATCGCCACGATCCTTCCAGCTTGTGTCCGTTCATCTCTTTGGGGCCGGTCCAGCCTTTCGGTGATCGGAGGACGATCATCGGCCAGCGCGGACGCGTCGCGTGTCCGGACGCGCGCGCCGTTTGCTGTGCCGTGCGAATGTCGCCGATCGCCTTCTCCAGCGTGGCCGCCATCTTCTGATGCATCTCCACGGGATCGCTGCCCTCGACAAAATACGGCGTGTAGCCGTAGCCGACAAACAGCGCCTGCAGTTCCTCATGGCTGATGCGCGCCAGGATCGTCGGGTTCGCGATCTTGTAGCCGTTGAGATTCAGGATCGGTAGGACGGCGCCATCACGCACCGGGTTGAGAAACTTGTTTGAATGCCACGCTGTCGCCAGCGGCCCGGTCTCGGCCTCACCATCACCGACGACGCAGGCGACGATGAGATCGGGGTTGTCGAATGCCATGCCATAGGCATGCGACAGGCTGTAGCCCAACTCGCCGCCTTCATGGATCGATCCGGGTGTCTCAGGCGTGACGTGGCTGCCGATGTGACCAGGGAAGGAGAACTGCTTGAAGAACTTCTGCATTCCTTCCGCATCCTGCGTGATGTCCGGATAGATCTCGGAGTAGGTGCCTTCGAGGTAGGCGGGCCCGAGTACACCAGGTGCGCCGTGGCCCGGACCGGCCACGAAAATCATGTCGAGATCGTGCTCGATGATCATCCGGTTGAGATGCGCCCACACGAACGACAGCGCCGGACTTGCCCCCCAGTGTCCGAGCAATCGATGCTTCACGTGTTCGGCCTTCAGGGGGTGCTCGAGAAGTGGGTTGTCCTGCAGGTAGATCATGCCGACCGACAAGTAGTTGCACGCACGCCAGAAGGCGTTCATCGCTTCCATCTCTTCGCGGGACAGCGTCGTCTGTTCGGCGGCTGCTGATGCACGTTCCTTGATTGCTGCTGGTTTGGCCACGACATACTCCATTCACATTCGTCGTTGCTGTACGGGCCGTCGGTGACGGCCAATCACTCACTTCGGTAACGACACCGGCGTCCGCTCGGGGCATTGACACTCGCTCATCGTGTGACCGCAGCCAGCGCCTTGCTGACGATCGCACGGGCTTCGTTCTGAATCCGCTTGAGATGCGCGTGACCACGGAAGCTCTCCGCATAGAGCTTGTAGACGTCCTCGGTCCCCGACGGACGCGCAGCGAACCATCCGTGGGCAGTGCTCACTTTGAGGCCGCCAAGGCTGGCTCCATTGCCCGGGGCAGTGGTGCTCAGCGTGATGATCGGATCGCCTGCCAGTGTGGAAGCCGTGAGATCGCCGGGCGATAGGCGCTCGAGCATCGCTTTCTCATCCGCGGTTGCCGGAGCGTCCACGCGCTCATAGACGGGGGCGCCCAACTCGTGCGTCAAGAAGCCGTACAGATCGGATGGCGTGCGTCCGGTGCGCGCTGTGATCTCCAGCGCGAGCAGATTCAGGATGATGCCGTCCTTGTCGGTCGTCCACACTGAGCCATCGCGTCGCAGGAATGACGCGCCCGCGCTCTCCTCGCCGCCAAACCCGAGCGTGCCGTCCATCAGGCCGTGCACGAACCACTTGAACCCGACCGGCACCTCGACCAGCGCGCGGCCGACCTTCTTCGCGACGCGATCGATCGCGCTGCTGCTGACGAGCGTCTTGCCGATCGCGGCGTCCGCCGGCCACGACGGGCGGTTGGTGAACAGATAAAAGATCGCGGCCGCCAGGTAGTGGTTGGGGTTCATCAGCCCGGCGGTCGGTGTGACGATGCCATGACGGTCGGCATCGGGATCGTTGCCGAACGCGATATCGAAGCGGTCCTTGAGCGCGATCAGGTTCGCCATCGCATAGGGCGACGAGCAATCCATCCGAATCTTGCCGTCCCAATCGAGCGGCATGAACCGAAACGTCGGATCCACCGTGTCGTTGACGATGGTGAGGTCGATTCCGTAGCGTTCCGCGATTCGACTCCAGTAGGTGACGCTGGCGCCGCCGAGCGGATCGACTCCGCTCCTGATCCCTACGCTCTTGATGACCTCCATGTCCACGACCGATCCGAGGTCGCCGACATAGGAGCCGACCATGTCGTAGCGATGAGTGCTTGGGGCGTGTCTCGCCTTCTCGTACGCGAGTCGACTGATGCCGCTCAACTCCTCGGCGAGCAACTCATTCGATCTCGCCTCGATCCAACTGGTGATGCCGGTGTCGGCCGGGCCTCCGGTCGGCGGGTTGTATTTGAGGCCACCGTCATCGGGTGGATTGTGGGACGGCGTGATCACGATCCCGTCGGCGCGGCGCGACGGCCGCCGCTGGTTGTGCGCGAGGATCGCGTGAGAGATCGCCGGCGTTGGCGTGTAGCCCTCGTCGCTGTCGATCATCACCTCGACGCCGTTGGCGGAGAGGACCTCGAGGGCGGTGTGATACGCGGGCTCTGAAAGCGCGTGCGTATCCCTGCCGAGATACAAGGGCCCATGGATCTCGTGCGCGCTGCGATAGTTGCAGATCGCCTGGGTGATGGCGAGCACATGTGCTTCGGTGAACGTGCCGCGCACCGATGATCCGCGATGACCGCTCGTGCCGAAGCGGACCCGCTCCGTAGCGTTTTCAATATCCGGTGTGCGCGTGTAATAGGCGTCGCGCAGCAGGTTCAGGTCCACGATCAGAGAATCAGGCGCAGGTTGACCAGCTCGCGGATCGATCGCCATTAGAATCACCGCCTCGTACGGATCGAGGAATCGCGTTGCTCGAGCGAACGCACGAGGAGTGCCATCGACCGTGGCTGGACGAGGTAGCTCGCCGACGTGACGGGCGGCGCAGTCTCCCACGGTGTGAAGTCGTTCGGTGACGGTAACGCAGTATCGATGACTCGCCGCCAGCCCCGATCACCGGGCTGTGGCGATGGCGGCACCTCGAACGTCAGCGGGTCCCAATAGGCGTTCAACATGCCGTGGATCAGATAGCGCGCCTGCACGCTGGCAAAGGTGAAGGCCAGGGAGTGCGAGTGTTCGCCCCAGTCCGGCTGATTCAGCTTGATCCCGTGCCACTCGATGTGCGCGCGGTCGAGAAGCTCGTTGAGCGTCAGCGGACGATCCATCGTGATGATGTCGCGGCTCTGCCGGAAGGCCATGAGCAGTTTCACGAAACGATGAATGTCGGCGTGCCGTTCCAGGAGCGTCCAGTCGAACCAGCTGATCTCGTTGTCCTGGCAATAGGCGTTGTTGTTGCCGCGTTGCGTCCGGCGGATCTCGTCACCCATTGTCAGCATCGGCGTGCCCGCTGCCAGCAGATTCAGCGCCATGAAGTTCTTCACCTGTCGATTGCGCAGCGCCTCGATGTCGGCGTGATCGGTGGGGCCTTCGGCACCGCAGTTCCAGCAGTTGTTGTCATTGGCGCCGTCGGTGTTGTCGTGCCCATTCGCCTCGTTATGCTTGTCGTTGTACGAGACGAGGTCGTTGAGCGTGAATCCATCGTGGCAGGTGACGAAGTTGATGCTGTGCTCAGCCTCACGCTCTTTGTGTCCGTAGATGTCGGGGCTGCCGAGCAGTCGGGTGGCGAGGCCTGAGACCGTGTGGACTTCGCCCTTGATGAAGCGACGGATATCGTCGCGAGCGCGGCCGTTCCACTCCTGCCAGGCATCACCGACGAAACTCCCGACCTGATAAAGCCCGGCTGCGTCCCAGGCTTCGGCGATGAGCTTCGTGCCAGCGAGCAATGGATCTGACTCGATGTCCCAGAGCACCGGCGGGTTCGGCAATGGATGACCGCTTTCATCGCGCGAAAGAATCGACGCGAGATCGAATCGGAAGCCGTCCACGTGCATCTCGGTGACCCAGTACCGAAGGCTGTCCTGAATAAGACGACGCACGATGGGTTGATTGGCGTTCAAGGTGTTCCCGCAGCCGGTGTAGTCGGCATACCGCGACTTGTCGGGCTCGAGGATGTAGTAGTAGTCGTTGGCGAGTCCGCGGTAGCAGAGCGTTGGACCATCGGCGCCGCCTTCCGTCGTGTGGTTGTAGACGACGTCGAGGATCACTTCGATGCCGGCACGATGGAGCGCCTTGACCATGTCGCGGAACTCATCGACGACGGCGAGCGGTCCCGGTCGCGAGCTGTAAGCGTGATGCGGCGCGAAGAACGAGATCGGCTGGTAGCCCCAGTAGTTCACACCAGTCGGCGCATCGTAGGGATCAAACTGGAAGACCGGCAGGAGCTCGACAGCCGTGACGCCCAGGTCCTTGAGATACGGAATCTTCTCGATCAGCCCGGCGTATGTGCCTCGTTTGTGCGCCGCGACGCCTGCGCTCGGATGTTGCGTGAAGCCACGCACGTGCAGCTCGTAGATGACCGTCTCGACGTACGGCCGTCTCAGCGGCGTATCGCCTTCCCAGTCGTAGCGGCTCGGATCGGCAACCACGCTCTTCATTGCTGTCGCCGCGGTGTCACCCGGCCGCCTGGCCGCGTCGCGATCGTAGGTGGGCGGTACTGACACGGCGAGACCGTACGGGTCGAGCAGCACCTTCTCACGATCGAACCGCTGTCCGCGCTCAGGCGCAAACGGGCCGTCGGCGCGGTAGGCGTAGAGCTGGCCGGGTCTGAGGTTCGGGACGAAGATGTGCCAGTAGTGATACGTCCTGTGCTGTCTCGCGTCGAGCGGGATCACGCGCGCCGGCCGTCTATCGAGGGCGTCGTCAAAGAGCAGCAGATCCAACCGCGTGGCGTGTTTGGAGAAGACGCTGAAGTTCACGCCTTCGTCTGTGACCGTGGCGCCGAGCGGCGCGGTGCGTCGGGTTTCAGCAGTGAGGACGCTCATGCGTGTGCTCCTCCATGTCCAGCGGCTTCACATTCCAGATGTCGCGACATCTAGAGGCTTCACATTCCAGATGTCGCGGCAGTATTCGCGAATCGAGCGGTCTGAGGAGAAGCGCCCGACTCGCGCACTGTTGAGAATCGACATGCGAGTCCAGTTCGCGCGGTCTCGATAGGCATCGCTGACGCGCTGCTGGCAGTCCACATAGGACTGATAGTCGGCCAGCAGCATGTAGGGATCGTGATAGAGCAGCGAATCGACCAGCGGACGGAACAAGTCCCGGTCGCCGCCGGAGAAGGCGCCACTGCTGATCAGATCAATCGTTTCGCGCAGCTCGGGATTGGATTCATAGATACCGCGCGGGTTGTAGCCCGACGACCGCGCCTTCTCGACGTCGCTGGCGGTGAGGCCAAACAGGAAGAAGTTGTCGTGACCGACGGCGTCCCGAATTTCCACATTGGCGCCGTCGAGCGTGCCGATCGTCAGCGCGCCGTTCATCGAGAACTTCATGTTGCCGGTGCCAGAGGCTTCTTTGCCGGCCAGGGAAATCTGTTCCGACAGCTCCGCCGCAGGATAGACGCGCTGACTATTCTTGACGTTGAAGTCCGGCAGGAAGACGACCTTCAGGCTGCGTGACACTTGTCGATCGCGGTTGATCGTGTCGGCGACGCTGTTGATCAACTTGATGATCAGCTTGGCCATCCGGTAACTGGGTGCCGCCTTGCCGCCGAAGATCACGGTTCGCGGGGTGATGCCATCGCCGCGGCTGTGCGTGAGCCGCGAGTACAACGTGATCAGATACAGCACGTTCAAGTGCTGCCGTTTGTATTCGTGGAGCCGCTTGACCTGGATGTCGAACAAGGATTGCGGATCGACGATGACCTCGGTTCGATCCTTGATGAGCGCGGCGAGGTCACGTTTGTTCTCGGTCTTCACGTCTTGCCAGTCGCGCTGGAACCCGGTGTCATTGGCGAGCGGTTCGATGCGCGTCAACTCGTTCTCCAGGTCGGAGATCCAGTGGTCGCCGATGTGGCGCGTGATCAGCGCCGCCAGCCTCGGATTGCTCACGACCATCCAACGCCGCGGTGTCACGCCGTTGGTGACGTTGAGGAATTTGTCGGGCGAGACGGTGTAGAAGTCGCGAAGCACAGTCTTCGTGAGCAGATCGCTATGGAGCGCCGCGACGCCATTGATGGCATGACTCCCGACCGCTGCGAGATGGGCCATGCGCACGTACCGGGGGCCGGTCTCGTCGATGATCGACAGCCGCTGCACCAGTTGATCGTCGCCCGGATGCAGACGCCGCACGTCGCTCAGGAACCGCTGATTGATCTCGTAAATGATTTCGAGGTGTCGCGGGAGTACCTGCGCGAACAATGGCAGTGGCCACTTCTCGAGCGCCTCCGCAAGCAGCGTGTGGTTCGTGTACCCACAGGTCTGCTGCGTGATCGACCAGGCGGTATCCCAGTCCATCGTGTGCTCGTCCACGAGCAGTCGCATCAGCTCGGCGACGGCAATCGACGGGTGGGTGTCGTTCAGCTGCGTGGCCCAGTACGAGTGGAACTCCTCGAGGCGCTTGCCGCGCATCAAGTGGAGACGAATCATGTCCTGCAGCGAGCACGACACGAAGAAGTACTGCTGGATGAGACGAAGCCGTTTGCCGGCCTCGGGTTCGTCGTTTGGATAGAGCACCTTCGAGATCGTTTCCGAGGCGGCTTTCTCGTGAACCGCGCCGTAGTAGTCGCCGATGTTGAAGGCGTCGAGGTCGAACGACTCCGTGGCTTCCGCCTTCCACAGCCGCAGCAGATTGGTGGCGGCCATACCATAACCGGGCACCGGCGTGTCGTAGGCCACGCCTTTGACCATTCGCTCAGGAATCCAGCGCACGCGGTAGTTGCCTTGTGCGTCGTGGTCCGGCTCCGTGCGTCCGCCGAAGCTCACGTCATACGTGACTTCTGTGCGCACGATCTCCCACGGATTGCCGAAGCGCAGCCACTTGTCGGTACGTTCGACCTGCCATCCATCACGAATCGATTGATCGAAGATGCCGAACTCGTAGCGGATGCCGTAGCCAATGGCCGGCACGTTCAGCGTGGCGAGCGAGTCCATGTAGCAGGCGGCGAGACGGCCGAGTCCGCCGTTGCCGAGGCCGGGCTCTTCTTCTTGTTCGATGATCGAGTCGAGGTTCTGGCCGACGCTCGCCATCGTCTGTTCCGCCGCCTCCCGCAGGCCGAGGCTGACGAGACAGTTGGCAAGATGCGGTCCGATTAGGAATTCAGCGGACAGATACGCCACGACTTTGCAGCTGACGCCAGCCCCGGTGATCGTGTCGAGCGTCGCGATGTACCGATCGAGGACGCGATCGCGGACGGTGTGGGCCAGCGCCATGTACCAGTCGTTGCGTGTGGCGTGCGCCGGTAGCTTCGCCTGTTGATGATGCAGATTCTCGATCAATCTGCGCGTGAGATCAGTAGCCGGCGCGGTGGCTCGACTCGTGCTGACCGTTCGTTCGCGCGATCGATCGTCGGACGTGCCTTGGGTGCGTGGTGTCATCGGTGCTTCACCGTTTAGGTCCTCTTGCGGCGTTTGACATTCAGTTGTGCGAGTGAGCGAGCGAGTGAGGCGTTGACCGACGCGACCTCCTCATCGGAGATGTGCTCGCGAAGACGGGCTTCGGCGCGCCGGCGGGCTTCTTCCACCTTCGCCTCGTCGATGTGCTCGGCGGCCACGGCCATGTCGGTCACGATGCCGACGCGGTCGACGGCAATGTCCACGAGCCCGGAACCAACCGCCAGCGACTGGTCCGTCCCCGATCGGTGAGCAATGATCTCGCCCGGAACGAGCTCGGTGATGAGCGGCACATGCATGGGATAGATGCCCAGCTGTCCGTCAATACAGGGGAGCGT
>JBKPRH010000369.1:0-16786 GCA_046765795.1 Acidobacteriota bacterium
GGCTACCTCTATCTCAAGCGGCCTCGCCTCAATCTGTTCTCCGAGATTCAGTACCGCTATCTCAAATGGCGCATCAACCGGACACGTCGCAAGTTCGATGTGTATTCGGGTGGCCGCCGCGATGACATCAACCGGCGGGTCCACTAGTGCATCCGCTCGCGTGTCCGAGATGATCCCCGTCCATCGCTGGGATGAAATCGCGCTCGAAAAAATCACCGAGATGATCTCGCGCAAGATCGTCACCGGCGAGCGGGAGATGCTCGCGCAGACCTACCTCAAGCGTGGCGCGCAGGTCCCGATGCATTCTCACGACAGCGAGCAAATGACCTACGTGCTCCAGGGCGCGCTGCGGTTTCTCGTGGACGGCGAGGAAATCATCGTGAAGGAGGGTGAAGTCCTGCACATTCCCTCGGGTACACCCCACCAGGCTGAAGCGCTCGAGGACACCTTCGAGCTCGATGTCTTCAGCCCCATTCGCACCGATTGGCTGGAAGCAGAGCCGGTGCGATAATTTGAAATCGATGAAGGGTTCCGGCCTGGCCAATGGCGCGGAGACTCGCGCCCAAACCAGCACAGCGCGCAGCGCCCAGGGGAGCTCGTCTCGCAGCCGAGAACACGAAGGGCTGACGCGCGACGAGTTGCTCGCAGCCTACCGGCTGATGCTCCTGTCGCGGAAGGTGGACGACAAGGAGATCCTGCTCAAGAACCAGCAGAAAGTCTTTTTCCAGATCAGCGGAGCCGGGCATGAGGCTGTGCTGGTCGCTGCGGGTCTGCAGCTGCATCCGGGCGAGGACTGGATCTTCCCGTATTACCGCGACCGTGCGCTCTGTCTGACACTCGGCGTCGCACCGCTCGAGATGTTTTTGGCGTCAGTCGGGTCGTCCGAAGATCCCGCCAACGCCGGCCGCCAGATGCCGTCACACTGGGGTCATCGCCGCTTCAACATGCCGTCGAAGAGCAGCTGCGTCGGGACGCAATGCCTTCACGCAGTCGGCTGTGCCGAGGCTGGGCAGATCTACGCGAAAGTGACGGCGATCGAGGACCGCGAGACGCGCTATCGCCCTGACGAAGTGACCTACGTCTCGATCGGCGAAGGCGGCACGAGCGAAGGTGAATTCTGGGAATCGCTCAACACCGCCTGTCAGCGCAAGCTGCCCGTCGTCTATCTCGTCGAAGACAACGGCTACGCGATATCGGTTCCGGTCGACGTGCAAACCGCCGGCGGCGACATCTCTCGTCTCGTCGAGGGCTTCCCGGGCTTGCGTGTCTTCCGTTGCGACGGCACCGACTTTCTCGCCAGCTATCGCACGATGCGCGAAGCAGTGTCGTACGCGAGAGAGGGCAAGGGCCCGGTGCTCGTGCACGCGACCGTCACGCGGCCGTACTCGCACTCCTTCTCAGACGATGAACGGCTGTACAAAACGCCTGGGGAGCGCGAAGCAGAAGCGCGCCGCGATCCCTTGCGGCGCATGCAGCAATTTCTGAAGACGGAAGGCCTGGCGACGGATCAGGATCTGGCCGACATCGCGGCCTCGGTCGATCGCGAGGTCAATCACTCGGCGGAAGAGGCGCTACGGGCCCCCAAGCCCGATCCAACCACTGCCGCCGACTTCGTCTTCTCACCCGACATCGACCCCACGTCACACGAATTCTCGACCGAACCCACGCCGCACGGCAAGCCTGACACGATGGTCGCCGCCATCAATGCGACGTTGAAGGACGAGATGGCGCGCAACCCGCGCATCGTCATCTTCGGCCAGGATGTTGCTGATGCCAGCAACAGCGAGGCGCTCTCGCTCGTGACTGGCAAGGGCGGTGTGTTCAAAGTGACGCACGGCTTGCAACGGCTCTACGGCCAGACACGCGTCTTCAACTCACCGCTCGCCGAGGCCAACATCGTCGGCCGCGCGGTCGGCATGGCGCTGCGCGGCTTGAAGCCGGTGGTCGAGATCCAGTTCTTCGACTACATCTGGCCGGCATTCATGCAAATTCGCGACGAGCTGTCGATGATGCGTTACCGGTCAGGCAATCATTGGTCGTGTCCGGTCGTCATTCGCGTGCCGATCGGCGGCTATCTCCGCGGCGGCGCGCCGTATCACAGCCAGTCGGCCGTCGCGATCTTCGCGCACACGCCGGGACTCCGCATCGTGCTGCCGTCAAACGCGCAAGACGCGGCCGGACTCCTGCGCACGGCCATTCGCAGCGACGACCCGGTGCTGTTCTGCGAGCACAAGCACCTGTATCGACAGACCTACAACAAGGGTGTGTATCCCGGGCCCGACTACATGATCCCGTTCGGTAAGGCCGCCGTTCCGCGCGACGGCACCGACATCGTGGTCATCACATGGGGCGCGCTCGTTCAGCGATCGCTGCTCGCAGCGCAGCAGGCCGAACGCCAGGGCATCAGCGTGGCCGTCGTGGACCTGCGCACGATCATTCCGTACGACTGGGACACGATCGCCGCGTATACGAAGAAGACCAGCCGCGTCATCATCGCGCACGAAGATCAGTTGACGGCCGGCTTCGGCGCAGAGATCGCCGCACGTATCTCGCAGGATCTGTTCGAATACCTCGACGCTCCGGTCACGCGGGTTGCGGCCCTTGATTGCCCGGTCGCCTACGCGCCGGATCTCGAAGACGCGATCCTGCCCGGATCGGCCGACGTGCTGAAAGCGATCAAGTCGCTTGCGTCGTTCTAGCTCGATCCTCCTCGCTCTCATCATCCTGGCCTCCCGACCCGACGCCGCGCTGCGCGTCGAGATGCTCCGCTCCACCGGCAGCCTTCCTCCGCACATCGTCGGGAGCTACGAGGAGGCGATCAACTTCCAGCAGGACGCGAGCGGCACCTACTTCGTCTTCGATCGTCGTGGCCACACCGTGCACACGGTGGATGCCGGCAAGACGATGACGCGCAAGATTCTTGAGATCGGGCAGGAAGACGGTCGCGTGATTCAGCCGACCGGGTTCGACGTCACCGCGGATGGACGTTTCGTCGTCGCCGATGTGCCTCGGGCGCAGCAGCGCGTGCAGACCTTCGATCGCAGCGGCAAGCTGCTGACGGGTTTCTTTCTGCCTGGTACGCCCGCCGCGCGCGTCGTGCTGGGCAACATCATGCTGAACGGCGCCAGCTCCGTTCAGCACACCGGCTCGACGCTGCTCATCAGTCATCCGGAGAGCGGCGCGCTCTTCACCGAATACTCACCAAGCGGATACGCACAGCGCAGCATCGGGCGACTGCGAACCACCGGCTTCGAAGACGATCGCGAGGTGCACATCGCGATGAACGCCGGGCTCCCGCTTGTCGATCCCACCGGCGGGTTCTATTACGTGTTCATCACCGGCCGGCCGATCGTCCGCAAGTACAGCAACACGGGAGCGTTCGTCTTCGAACGACACATCGAAGGCCGCGAGCTCGATGAGCTCCTCGACAGTCAGCCGACGCGGTGGCCACGGCGCCGCGTCCAGGATCGCGAAGTGCCGCTCGTCACGCCCGTGATTCGCGCGGCCGCCGTCAGCCCGACAGGCGAGCTCTGGATCTCGCTCGGAGTCCCATTCACCTACGTCTACAACACCGACGGCGACAAGATTCGGACCGTGCAATTCACGGGCGCTGGTCTCATCAGCCCGACCAGTCTGTCTTTCAGTCGCACCGGCAAGCTGCTGGTAACGCCGGGATGCTACGAGTTCGATCCGAAGTAATCCTATGGATCTCGCCACGCTGAAGCGATTCGACACACCTGACGAAACTCGCGTGCTCGTCAAGGGCAAGTTCGAGGTGATTCATATTGGCGGCATGACGATCGGACGCGCGACGTACGAGCCGGGCTGGAAATGGTCGGAGCATGTCGGACCGTCGGTAGGTGCGACGCGATGCACCGTCGAGCACGTTGGCCTCGTGCTTTCGGGCGCTGCGACTGCGGCGTTCGATGATGGCCACGTCGTCGAACTCCGCGCGGGTCAGGCGTTCTACATCCCTGCGGTGCCGCACGACAGCTGGGTCATCGGCGATGAGCCGTACGTCTCGCTTCATTTCCTGGGCGCCGAGCGCTACGCCACGAAATAAGCTAGTCCTTCGTGGCATCGGGCGTCCTCACCGCGTCTCATCTCTCTCGGCGCTTCGGCGATCGGCTCGCCGTGGACGATGTGTCGTTCACGCTGGAACCAGGCGAGATCTTCGCGCTGCTCGGCCCGAACGGCGCGGGCAAGACGACGACGCTGCGAATCCTCGCCGGGCTGATCGCTCCAACAACTGGATCAGTCGAGATTGATGGCCAGCGCATGGGACCGCAGTCGGCGCCGCAGTTGCGGGCGCGCATCGGGTTTCTCACAGAAGCGCCAGGGCTCTGGGATCGCCTGACGGTGCGCGACAACCTGCTGGTCTACGCGCGCATGTACGGGCTACCGTCACCACTCAAGGTCGTCGACGAAGCGCTCGAGCGGTTCGAGATTCGCGATCGCGGCGACGATCGTGCCGCGCAGCTGTCGAAAGGCTTGAAACAACGCGTTGCGCTGGCGAGAAGTCTATTGCACGACCCGCGCATTGCGATGCTCGACGAGCCGACGTCAGGCCTCGATCCGGCCAGCGCGCGTGAAGTACGTGATCTCGTGCTCAGCCTGCGCGCACAGGGCCGGACGATTCTGCTGTGCACGCACAACCTCGATGAGGTCGAACGCGTCGCCGATCGCGTCGCGGTACTCAGCCGTCGCCTGATCGCGATCGGCACGCCGGCATCGCTGCGCAGCAAGCTGTTCGCGCCGCGTGTGCGAATCACACTGAGTCAACAGGCTGAACCCTTTGCAATCCAGTTGCGCTCGGCAGGACTCTCCGACGTTCGGGTGGAAGGCTCGGTGCTGCTCGTCGGCATCGCGAACTCCACGATAACGACGCCCGATGTGGTGCGGCGTTTGGTGGAGGCTGGCGCTGGCGTCGAAAGCGTGATGCCGGAAGAGCCGCCGCTCGAGGACGTGTACTTGAAGCTGCTGAATCCGGGCGGCGAAGCCTCATGAGCCGCGTTCTGGCCCTGCTCGGGAAAGAGCTCGCCGATCTTCGTCAGAACCTCGCCATCTTTGTTCCTTCAGTGATCGTGACTGTGGTCGCCATCTTTATGCCGGTCATGGTCGCGGTGATCGTGCCGGCGGTCACTGGCGAACGGCTGTCAGATTCCGGCGATCTCGAGATCGCGCTCGAAATGTACAAGAAGGATCCGACGATGCGCGCCCTCGAGCCCGAAGCCGCGATTCAGGCGTACGTCTTTCAATACTTCCTGGTCATGCTGGTGCTCGCGCCCGTCACCAGCGCGATGTCGGTCGCTGCATCCAGCGTGATCGGCGAGAAACAGGCTCGTACACTCGAGCCACTGCTCGTGACGCCGATCACGACGCTCGAGCTGCTTGGCGGCAAGCTGCTGGGTGCGCTGCTTCCCGCGCTGTTCGTCGCCGTGATCTCGCTCGCACTGTATCTAGGGGTGGTCGCCCTCGTCTCCGCGAACGGTGTGTTCAGCGTCCTCCTCGGACCGCGCACGCTGGGGGTCGTGCTGCTGCTCGGCCCGCTCGCCTCGATGGTGGCCTTGCAGCTGGCGATCTGCGTGTCGTCGCGCGTCAACGACGCAAGGACGGCGCAACAGCTCGGCATCTTCGTGATCCTGCCGATTCCGGCGCTCCTGCTCGGGCAGATCTTCGGCGGCATCGAGCTGGCCGGTCCGCTGATCCTCTGGATCGCGCTCGGATTGTTCATCGTCAACATCGGCCTGATGTGGATCGCGATACGGCTTTTCGATCGTGAGACGATCCTCACGCGATGGAAGTGATGTCGCCCGTCCTTTCGGAGGTCGATCGCCTGTCACGCGTGGCCGTCAAACATCCACGCGATGCCTTCATCGATCAACAGACGATCGCGCGCCAATGGCAGGAGCTGCGTTTTGCCGCCGAACCCGATCTCGGCCGCGCATCGCGCGAACACGATCGGTTCATCGAGGCGTTGAGTGCAGTCGCCGAAGTCCACCTACTGCCCCGCGACGAGACGACCACGCTGGACTCGATCTATGTGCGCGACGCGTCAATCGTGTGCGATCGCGGTCTCATTCTCTGCCGGATGGGCAAGTCGCAGCGCGTCGAGGAGCCTGCCGCGCAGGAACGCGCCGCAGGCGCGGGCCACATGCCAGCCACGATCGCCGGCCGCATCGAGTCACCGGGACGTCTCGAGGGCGGCGATGTCATCTGGCTCGATGCGCGTACGCTCGTCGTCGGCCGCGGCTATCGCACCAATGCCGACGGCATCCGCCAGCTCCGCGCCATTCTCGGCAGTCGGGTCGAGGTGGTCGAGGTTCCGCTGCCCCACTGGCACGGACCACACGATGTCATGCACCTGATGTCGCTGATCAGTCCGATCGATCACGGCATGGCGGTCGTCTACTCGCGGCTGCTGCCCGTGCCATTTCGCGAGTGGCTGCTCGATCGCGGGATTCACCTGGTGGAAGTGCCGGACGAAGAGTTCGACAGCATGGGCACCAACGTGCTCGCGCTTGCACCGCGGCGCTGTCTGATACTGGCCGGCAACCCGCGGACTCGAGCGGCGCTCGAACGCGCCGGCGCGGATGTCGTCGAATACGAGGGCACCGAGATCAGTGTGAAGGGCGCAGGCGGACCAACGTGTCTGACTCGTCCGCTTGAACGAATGCCGTAAGGATGGAACCGGCTGACCGCCCATACACGTCTGGTAACACGAGGAGTTGAGGGCATGCGTCTGGCGAGTCTCTGCGTGTTGGTGCTGACGATGAGTGCGACTGCACGTGTGGCGCAGGCGCAGGAGCCGTCGAATCAGGAAGCCGAATCCATCTACAAGGCGAGCTGTGCGTCGTGTCATGACGCTGGCACGTCGCGCGCGCCCAATCGCGACGCGCTGCGACGGTTGACGCCGGAAGCGATCGGTGCCGCCCTGACCGCCGGCAGCATGCGCGAGCAGGGCCAGAGTTTGACGCTGGCCCAGATTCAGGTGCTGGCCAGGTCGCTCGGCACTGCGCCGGCGACCGGGACTGGGCCATCCAGCAACGCGTGCACGGCGAATGACCAAACGTCTCTCGCCAAACCGCTCGACCAGCCGAATTGGAATGGCTGGGGGGCGAATCTGGCGCAGCATCGGTTTCAGCCAGCCGCGATGGCGCGGTTGTCGGCGACCGACGTCCCACGCTTGAAGCTCAAATGGGCGTTCGCATTCCCGGGCGTGAATCGCGCCTTCGCGCAGCCAACCGTGGTGGGCGGACGTGTCTTTGTCGGCAGCGCCGGGACGGCCGTGTACTCGCTGAATGCGAACAACGGCTGCCAGTATTGGGCGTTCAAGACGGACGCGCCGGTACGGACCGCGATCACGATCGGCCCCGGTGGCGACGGCAAGTGGCTCGCCTATTTCGGAGACCAGAGAGCCAACGCGTACGCCGTTGATGCGCAGACCGGCGCACTCGTCTGGAAGCGATCGGTCGAGGCCTTTCCAGGCGCCACGATCACGGGCGCCCCGTCGCTCGCAGATGGCACGCTCTACGTGGTGACCTCGTCAGCCGAAGAGGTGCTCGGCGCGAATCCAAAGTACGAGTGCTGCAAATTTCGCGGCAGCATCTCGGCGCTGAATGCTGCAACCGGTGAGGTGCGTTGGAAGAGCTACACGATCCCTGACGAAGCGAAGCCCGTTCGCAAGAACGCCCAGGGCGTGCAGCTGTGGGGACCATCAGGCGCGGGCGTTTGGTCCTCGCCGGCGGTCGACACCAAACGCGGTGTCGTCTACATCACGACGGGTGACGCGTACTCCGATCCGGCAGGAAGCACGTCCGACGCGTTCATGGCGTTTGATATCAAGACCGGCAAGCTCCTCTGGACGCGTCAGGTCACGTCGGGAGATGCGTTCAATGTCGCGTGCGGTCTGCCCGAAGCGTTTCGCGTCAACTGCCCTGAAGGGAAGGGCCCCGACCACGATTTCGGGTCGTCGCCCATCCTCGTTGATCTGCCGAATGGTCGTCGCGCGTTGATCGCGGGTCAGAAGTCTGGCGTGGTACACGCGGTTGATCCGGATCGCGGCGGCGAGATTCTCTGGCAGACGCGCGTCGGAAAAGGCTCCGCGCTCGGCGGCGTGCAGTGGGGCTCGTCGTATGACGGCCGGCGTGTGTATGTGGCCCTGTCGGATGTGATTCCGGAAACGGCCGGTACCGCCGCCGGATCGTCTGTGACGATCGGACAAACCCCACCATCGAATAACACGGGTGGTGGACTCTTCGCGCTCGATCCCTCGTCGGGTCAGGTCGTGTGGACCACGCCACATCCCGGGTGCGGTGATAAACCGGGATGCAGCCCGGCACAATCGGCGGCCGTGACGGCGATCCCAGGCATCGTGTTTTCGGGCGGGATCGACGGGCACTTGCGTGCGTATGCGAGCGATAAAGGCGCGATCGTCTGGGATGTCGACACCGCACAGCCGTACAAGACCGTCAACGGTGTCACAGGCAACGGCGGCTCGATCGATGGGCCCGGTCCGGTCGTCGTCGGCGGCATGGTGTTCGTGAATTCCGGATATGCATTCGTCGCAGGGAAACCGGGCAACGTGCTGCTCGCGTTCTCTGTGGACGGGCGCTAGGCGAAGCTTCTGGGATCGCCATTCACTGACTGCATGTGACTACGACTCACAGAGGCACAAAGGCACAGAGTCAAAACTGGAAGTACCTCTGTGTCTTTGTGCGTCGGTGGGTCGTGGGCATCTGTACTCAGTGAATGTCGTTCGGACGCGTTATGCTGTGTCCTCCTGCTGGAGGATGGAGCATGGCCGACCACTCCACTGACGACCTCGTCTCGCGACGCGACATACTGAAGCGCGTCGGCGTCGCTGGCGCCGCGGCCGCCGTGCCGATCGACGCGATCGCGCAAGCGGCACGCGAGCCGTTCGAAATTCTCACCGCAGCCGAAGGCGCCACGCTCGAAGCGATGGTTGCGCGGCTGATTCCGACCGACGCGAGCGGACCCGGCGCCGCTGAAGCGCGGGCCGCGCGCTATATCGATCGCGCGCTCGGCGGATTCCTCACCTCCTTTCTCGTCGCCTATCGAACAGGACTCGCTGGCGTCGAGACCTACGCTCGCACAGCCAAGGGCGCGCCGTTCACGCAGCTCTCCGCGCAGGATCAAGATGCGGTGCTGACCGACATGGAGAACAACGCCGCGAAAGGATTCCCCACCGCAGCGCTGTTCTTCAACGTCGTTCTCTCACACACGATACAAGGCACGTTCTGCGATCCGTTCTATGGCGGCAACGCGAACTTCGTCGGCTGGGATCTCCTTGGTTATCCCGGCATCCGACTGACCGCCAGTGCCAACGATCAGCGAATGGACGTGTCACCCGCGCCCACGCACATGTCGGCCTACGACTTCTCGATGTTCGCGAGGAAGAAGCCCAATGCCCGTTAACCTCAAGCCCACTGATGTCGTGGTCGTCGGGCTTGGCGCCGCGGGCGGCGTGGCCGTACTGCCGCTCACCCAGGCCGGACTCGAAGTCATCGGACTCGAAGCCGGCACGTGGCTGCGACCGGACGACTTCGCACCCGACGAACTGCGCAACAACTTCCGTGGTTGGCCGCAAGCGGTGCAGAAAGCCAATCGCGAGATCCCGACGCACCGGGCAAATCGAAACGCGCCCATGTCGCCGCGACTCGCTATTCACCCGATGATGAACGCCGTCGGCGGCACCACGCTGCACTACTGGGCGCAAAGCTGGCGTCTCAATCCGTGGGACTTCAAGGTCGTCAGCGAGACAACGCGACGATACGGCGCATCGCGCATTCCGAAAGGCTCGACGGTTGAAGACTGGCCGTTCGGCCTCGACGAGCTCGAGCCGTACTACGACAAGGTCGAGTACGAGATCGGCGTCTCGGGGCAGGCCGGTAACATCAAGGGCAAGATCGACCCGCGCGGCAACACGTTCGAGGGTGCGCGAGCCCGCGAGTATCCGATGCCGCCGCTGCGCGGCACGAGCTTCACGGAGATGATGGCCGATGCCGCGCGGAAGCTCGGATGGCGTCCCTTCCCGGGGCCCGCGGCGATCACGTCACGCGCATATCAAGGCCGCACGGGGTGCGCCTATCACGGCTACTGCGCACGGGGTGGTTGTCACATCAACGCCAAGGGCTCGACCGCGGTCACCACGATCCCGAAGGCGCAGGCGACGAAGCATCTCTCGATCGTCAGCGAAGCACACGTCACGACGATCGACGTTGGCACCAATGGCCGCGTGAGCGGCGTTAACTACATCAAGGGCGGCACCGAGTATTTCCAACCGGCCAAGGTCGTGCTCGTCGCCAGCTACGTCTACGAGAACGTCCGACTGTTGCTGTTGTCGAAGTCGAAGGCGTTTCCGAATGGGTTGTCGAACAACCACGGACAGGTGGGGCGCCATTACTTCAGCCACAACCAGATCGGCGGCGTCACCGCGCTCTTCCCGAAACGCTTGAACAACTGGTATGGCCTGCCGGCGCAGGGCGTCGCCGTGGACGAATGGGCCGACGACAACTTCGATCACTCCGCGCTCGACTTCGTCGGCGGCGGGAATCTCTGGGTCTACTCCGATCGCCGGCCGATCTCCGCGGCAAGCATGAGCACCTATGGACGCGCACCGCGCTGGGGTTCGGCGTGGAAAGCGTTTATCAAACAGAACGCCGACTCGTGGAATGTCTCGTATCTGCAGAAGACGACGTTGCCGTACGAGGTCAACTATCTCGACCTCGATCCCACGGTGAAGGATCCGCTCGGCTTCCCGGTGTGCCGCATCACCGCCGATTACCAGGACAACGAGCGCCGCGTCTCCGCATTTATCCAGGACAAGATGGTCGAGTGGTACAAAGCCGCCGGCGCCACCGCGACTGAGAAGACGGGCATGGGCACCATGGGCCCGACGACGCACGCCTATGGCGGGACGCGGATGGGAGACAACGCCGAAACGAACGTGGTGGATCGCTGGGGCTTCTCACACGAGGTGCCGAATCTTGGCATCCTCGGTGCGTCGGTGATGGGCACCAGCGGTGCGCGCAATCCCACGCTGACTGCGCAGGCGCTCGCGTGGCGCACCGCCGATCGATTGGCAAGGAACTGGAAGAACGTCGCCACGTAAGCCACGTAGAGGCGGGTCTTTAGACTCGCCTTACCGCGACGCCCACAGCGTCACCGCCAACACTGCTGACGACCACAACGCACCGTAGATCAGGCTGACGCCAAGCGCCTTCGCGGTCGTCGCCAGCCATGAGCCTCCGTACACACGTCGTAATGCGATGACGACGTAGACGACAATGATCAGCGCACCGACGAGCTGCGCAACGGCAATCGCCGGCACGGACTGTGTGAAGGCGGCGACGCTCTCGATCGCCAGCACGACGAAGACGAACGCACCGAAGTAGGTCGCGAAGTACAAATGCTCGGGATAGTGGCGACCTCGATAGAAGAGCCGCAAGACCAGGGCGAGCACTGGAACGAGGACGAAGAGTACGCGCGGCATTGCGTCCGACGCTCGCCGCATCAGCCCGTTGTAGTCTTTCGCGATTGCGCGGAGCATCGGCCGAAACGGCCGCGGCTGGGCGTCAATCTCACGATCCATGTCAGCGTGTTCGGTGGGTGTCAGACTGGCGATCCCGCTTCGGATCGCCTTGCCAAGCGCACGTTCACCCGCCGTCTCCGCGCCGGCCTCGCTCACGCCAAACCCAAATCCAATATCGAACTCAGCATCGATATCGGGAAGGGGCACGTTGGCCTGAATCAGGAAGAACAGCACGCTGCACGACAGATATAACTTCACCGGCCGCACATAACGCGTGCGCTGACCTTCGACGGCCGCACGCGTCAACTCGCCCGGCCGGGTTAACAGCAGACGGATCGTCCGGGCGAACTTGCCGTCCCATCCCACCAGCTCGTCGTACACGTCGCCGACCAACTCCTTCGTCGTTGGATGCGGTGGAACGAGGCGCTGGCCGCACTGCGAACAGAAAGGCCCGGACAGTGCCGCACCGCAGTTGAGACACGCACTGTGGACGGTCTGGGTCACGCGCCGCGTATTGTCCGCGATCGCCCGGCGTTCGCATAGACTGATCGTGATGATCAACTCGGTCGCCGTGCTGGGCGCAGGTGTGATGGGCGCTCAAATCGCCGCGCACTTCGCCAATGCCGGCGTCCCTGCGTTACTGCTCGATGTCACCGCCGAAGCAGCCGAGCAGGGTCTCAAGCGGGCCCGCGCGCTGAAGCCCGATCCGTTCTTCACGCCAGACACCTATAAGCTCATCTCGACCGCGAGCTTTGACGAGGGGCTCACCAGGCTGAAAGACGCGGACTGGATCCTCGAGGCGGTCGTCGAAAAGCTCGACGTGAAGCGCGCTTTAATGGCGCGAGTGGACGCCGCGCGACGTCCGGGCAGCATCGTCAGCTCGAACACCTCCGGCATTTCGATCGCGGCGATCGCCGAAGGTCGCAGCGACGACTTCCGTCGACACTGGCTCGGCACGCACTTCTTCAACCCGCCGCGATACCTTCACCTGCTCGAGGTCATCCCAACGCCGGAGACAGACAACGGGGTGCTCGAAAACGTGATCGCGTTTGCCGATCGATCGCTCGGCAAGGGCGTCGTCGTCGCGAAGGATTCACCGGGGTTCATCGGCAATCACCTGGCGCTGTACGGCGTCGCACGAACGCTCGCCGCCCTCGAGAGCGGCGCGTACACGATCGAAGAGATCGACGAGATCACCGGGCCGGCGATCGGCAGGCCGAAGAGTGCGACGTTCCGGACGATCGATCTCGCCGGTCTCGACATCCTCGCGCATGTCATTCGCGATCTGAGCCAGCGCCTGCCCGACACCGATGCGCGCGCCACATTTGCGGTGCCCGCGTTCGTCGAGCAGATGCTCGACAAAGGACTCGTCGGCGAG
The DNA here is from genome assembly GCA_046765795.1 of Acidobacteriota bacterium. Lineage (GTDB taxonomy): Bacteria > Acidobacteriota > Vicinamibacteria > Vicinamibacterales > UBA2999 > Gp6-AA40. The sequence goes on from JBKPRH010000369.1 coordinate 12,933, forward strand.
AAGGCCGGCCAGGGCTTCTACAAGCGTGTGAAGGGCTCGGCCGGCGAATCCGAGATCCTCACGCTCGATCGATCCTCGCTCGAATACGTGCCGAGACAGGCGCCGCGACTCCCCTCGCTCGAGTCAGCGCGCTCGATCACCGACGTCGGCGAACGAATCAAGACGCTGTTCAATGGCAAGGACAAGGTCGGTCAGTTTCTGCGGGACACGCTCGCGCCGACGTTGGAATATGCCGCGCAGGTCACGCCGTCGATCGCCCATTCTTCTGAAGACGTCGACCGCGTCATGCGCTGGGGGTTCGGGTGGGACCTGGGTCCATTCGAAATCGCCGACGCGATTGGCCTCGATCTCGGAACGCCACGAACGAAGGCGCCGACATCAGAGCTGCAGATTCTCAAGAACGCGAAAGACCAATCGCGCATCGTCAAGAAGAACGCCGGCGCCAGCCTCGTGGACATCGGCGATGGCGTGCTGGCCGTCGAGTTCCACACGAAGATGAACGCGATCGGCGCCGACACCCTGCAGATGCTCCAGGCCGGCGTGCGCGAAGCGGAACGCAATTTCGTCGCGCTCGTCGTCGGTAACGACGCCCCGCACTTCTCCGCCGGCGCGAATCTCATGCTGCTGCTCCTCGAAGCGCAGGAGGAGAACTGGGATGACATCGACCTCATCATCCGGCAGTTCCAGCAGTCCACCATGGGACTGCGGTACTCGAAGGTCCCGGTCATCGTCGCGCCGGCGGGTCTCGCGCTCGGCGGTGGCTGCGAGATCTGTCTTCATGGCGATCGCGTGCAGGCGGCCGGCGAGACCTATATGGGTCTGGTCGAAGTTGGCGTCGGCCTCATTCCTGCAGGTGCGGGCACGAAGGAGATGGTCGCACGCGCTGCTGAACAGATGGCTCCGGGTAATACTGACTTCCTCCCGGCGATTCAACGCGCCTTCGAAGTGATCGGCTTCGGCAAGACGTCGGCGAGCGGTCCTGATGCGCAGCGTCTCGGCTACCTGCGTCCGGTGGATGCGATCACAATGAATCGCGATCGGCTCATGGCCGACGCAAAGGCGCGGGCGTTGCAACGTGTGAGCGAAGGGTATCAACCACCTCCACCGCGGATGGCGATCCCGGTCGGCGGCAGTACGGTCGCCGCGGCGCTGAAGCTGGGCGTGCACCTCGCGTGGCGCGGCGGGCGCATCAGCGATCACGACGCGCTCATCGGCCGCAAGCTGGCGACGATCATGGCGGGAGGCGATGTCCCGCATCCAACGACGGTGACCGAGCAGCGGCTGCTCGATCTGGAGCGCGAGGCGTTTCTCAGTCTCGTCGCGGAGCGCAAGACGCAGGAGCGGATTCAGTACACGTTGAAGACAGGAAAGCCGCTGCGGAATTAGCCGGGTCTGAAGAACAAGACCCGGCCTACGTCTGCCCATGAACATAATCGACCTCGGTTCCGGTACTCCCGTCGTTCTCATTCCAGGCATACAAGGCCGATGGGAATGGATGCGGCCAGCGGTGGACGCATTGGCGAAGCACTGCCGAGTCATCACCTTCTCGCTCGCCGACGAGCCCACGTGCGGCGCACGCTTCGATGCGTCAGCTGGTGTCTGGAGCTACGTCCAGCAGGTTGCCGACGCCCTCGACGCGACAGGCGTTCGCGCCGCAACGATCTGCGGCGTCTCGTATGGCGGTCTGATCGCCGCTGCATTCGCGGCGCGTCATCCCGACAGAGTGTCAGCGCTGGTGCTGGCGTCGGCGATTCCACCGTCGTGGAGGCCCGATGCCCGGGCCGAGTTTTTCATGCGAGCCCCGCTGCTGCTGTCGCCGCTCTTCTGCGTGGCCTCGCTGCGCATGTGTCCGGAAATCTTCGCGGCGAGAGGCGGACCGTTGGCGGGTATCGGCTTCACCGCAGCACACGTCGGCAATGTGATCTCGCATTGGTTCTCACCGAGGCTGATGGCGCGACGCGCGCGCTTGGTGGCGTCACTCGACGTCGAGCGACAGCTCGCACGCGTAAAATGCCCGACGCTCGTGGTGACCGGCGAGGCGACGCTCGATCGCGTCGTGCCAGTCGCGTTGACACGGGAGTATCACCGCATCTGGCCACATGCCATCCAGGCGGTCCTGGAGCGAACAGGTCACCTCGGCCTGATCACCAGGGCCGAGGAGTTCGCGCGCATGGTGGCGTCGTTCGCCGATCAGGCTGAGCAGCGCGATCGGACTGATCAGAACGCGAATCGCACTTCAACCTGGCGCAGTGCGAGCGGCGGAATGGGAGCCGGCTGAATCAACGGACAGCCGTTCACGATGCACTCCGTCCAGGGCGGAATGCGGTCGGTCTCGTAGAAGCGTTCCACGTAGCGCCAATCTGTCCCAACGAAATCGCTGTACCACTGGTCGAGCCCGGCGACACCGCACTCGCGCATCAACTGCATACCAAAGCGGGCGGCCTCGAACTCGTAGTCGTGTAACACGCGCATGAAGCGCGAGCGGTCGCTCGTGTTCTTCAGCTCGCCCACTTTCTCCGCGAGCGACGGCGCAACCCACTGCACCGAGTGTCCGAAGAGATGCAGCAACAGAAAGCACTGCATCTCGAATCTCACGTCGGGGTCGATGGTGATTCGCAGCCCATCGAAGATGCCGGTCCGTGGCGGTTCCAGGTCGCGATATTCGATGACGAATCCGTACTTGACGATGGCTGACGAGATACGGACCCAGAGGTCAACCATGTCTGCACTCGGCAGTTCGCCGACGTGCCTGGCCCCGACAAGTTCATGACTGGGAATGGGTTTCATGACGCCTCAGCGGCAAGGAACTTCCCGGCACACTTTACGTCGATCTGGTTACTAACAGGCGCTGGTCAACGGCTCCGTTAGTAACCTTGAGCGACTTACACAGCGACGATACACTCCGAGACCTGACTTTCACGATTCGGCAACTCTTCGCCGGCCTCTCGGCAGCGGCCCTTGCGTTGAGCCTGACAGCCTGCGACGGTTCCCGCCGCGACCGGCTCCCACAAAACGACAACGAATCCTCCGCACCATATCAGGCCGAGGTCGAAGAAGGCTTTGGAGCAGCCGTCGCTATTCTCGTCGACACGTCGGGGTCGATGAAAGAAGCAGTCCCTGGTGATTCGCGACCCAAGGCGGTTGTTGCCCGCGAGGCGCTCGAGGCGATGTTCGACGCGACCGAGTCCCTCATCGCCAAGCGTCCCGACTTTGCCGTCAAGGTTGGCATCTACAACTTTTCGAGCGACGCCTCCACGGTGCTCCCGATGCAATCGTTCAATCGCGGCGCGATCCGGGACGCTCTCGCGCGCCTGCCACGGCCCGGCGGCGGCACGGCGATCGGGGAAGCGATGCTCACGGCGCGGCCCGACCTGTATCGCGCCGGCGTCTTCCGAAAGTATCTGCTCGTCGTCACCGACGGCGAGAACACCGCGGGCCCCAGCCCGGACCAGGTGGCCCGTGAAATTTTTCAGAAGAGTGAACAGGGTGTCGCAATATATTTCGTAGCGTTCGACACCAGTGCCGACCGATTCGCATTCCTGAAAGAGGTGCGGGGCGATGTCATCGGGGCCGGCAACGGTGTGGAGCTCAAACGAGCGCTGGACAAAATCTATCAGGGTCGAATCCTCGCTGAAGCGACCACGCTCGGCGAGCGCGAACCGGAGTCAAAGTAAGGTCCGGCGGAACGTCGGACACGACACAAGAGACGAACGCTCTCGAAGGAGATTCGCGTGATTATTGGGAAATTCTGGTCGGCGTTCATGGCGCAGATAAACAAGATCGCCAACATCTTCTGGGAGGCCGATCCGATCGCCCAGATGCAATACGAGTACGACCGCGCGGTGGACGAGCTC
>JBKPRH010000370.1:0-14247 GCA_046765795.1 Acidobacteriota bacterium
CACCACGTTGTACTCATCGTCGGCAGCGTCAGATGTGTATAAGAGACAGGGTTGGCGTCGCGGTGGATGCGGCAATGCCTCCGACTGGTCCAGCGGCTGAATCGATTCGCAGCCACGGCGGAATCATCGTGGCGCGTTCGAAGTCCGAGGCCATTGCGTTGGCCAACGAAGCGGCCGCAGAGCATCTCGTGGTCGACGACGACAGCATGGCGGCGAAGGTGCGCTGTGCCGGTTCACTCTTCGTCGGCGCGTGGTCGGCGCAGGTTGCTGGCGACTATGCGATCGGGTCGAACCATGTGCTGCCAACAGCCGGTGCCGCTCGTGTTCGCGGCGGATTGTCCGCGGCTGACTTCGTCCGGCAGATCACCGTTCAACGGTTGACGCAGAAGGGACTGAAGCAGATCGGACCGGCAGTTATCGACCTCGCGACGGCGGAAGGCTTGACGGCGCACGCCGAATCCATCGCCGTGCGATTGCGTAGAGGCGGGTCTTCAGACGCGCCTGGAAAATCATGACTATTCAAGGCTATCCGGATCCTGGCGACGGGCTTCGGCTGCATCTCAACGAAAACACCGGCGGCTGCTCGCAGCGGGTGCTGGAGGCAATTCGCCGCGTGCAGACGAGCGATGTGGCGACCTATCCCTCGTACACGACGCTGGTGCATGCGTGTGCCGCGCACTTCAATGTCGATCCGGACTGGGTGCTGCTGACCAACGGCCTTGACGAAGGCATCCTGATGGCCGCGGTTGGCCATATCGCTCGCACGCGCGCGCACGACGCCGAGACGATCGTGCCGCTGCCCGCGTTTGATCCCTATCCGAACGCCACGATTGCCGTCGGTGCGACACCGGTACGAATTCCCCCGCGTCCGGGATACGTGTTTCAAGTGGACGAGGTGATCGCGGCCATTACACCGCGCACCAAAATGATCTTCCTCAACACGCCGAACAATCCGACCGGTCAGCTGATTCCTCACGACGATCTTCGACGCATTGCCGATGCTGCTCCGCACGCGATCGTCCTCGTGGACGAGGCGTACATTGAGTTCGGCGGCCAGACGTTCCTGCCCGATCTGCCGCGCTATCCCAACGTGCTGATCGGCCGCACGTTCTCGAAGGCGTATGGCCTTGCCGGCATGCGTGTCGGCGTCGTCATCGGACAGCCGCAGTCACTCGACGCTGTGCGCGCCGTGACCCTGCCCTTCAACATCAACGGCGTGGCAATGGCGGCCACGCTCGCTGCATTGGAGGACGAGGAATTCCTGCCGCGCTATGCCGCGCAGGTCACCGAATCGCGCAAGCGGCTGTACGACGCGTGCCGCGCATTGGGCCTGACCTTCTGGGACAGTGCGGCCAACTTCGTCCTCGTGCAGGTCGGCGACGCAGTGCCGATCGTGGTGCAGGCACTCGCCGCGCGTGGCGTTCACGTCCGCGATCGTTCAAAGGACCCGACGACCCCAGGTTGTATCCGTATCACGGCGGGCATGCTCGACCACACCGCAGCGGCCATCGAGGCGCTCGAATCGGTTGCCGCGGGGAGGCAGCGATGAGTCGAACGGCGACATTCAATCGCGCGACGACGGAGACACAGATCCGAGGCGCATTGTCGATCGATGGCAGCGGCCGCTACGACGTCCGCACCGGCATCCGATTCTTCGACCACATGCTCGAGCTGTTCACACGTCACGGCGGTTTCGATCTGACGCTGAAGGCGACGGGCGATCTCGACGTCGATCAACACCACACGGTCGAAGACGTCGGCATCGTGCTCGGGGAATCGCTGCTCAAGGCACTCGGCGATCGCAAGGGCATCAACCGCGCCGGCTATTTCGTCATGCCGATGGATGAAACGCTCGCCGTCGTCGCCGTCGATCTGAGTGGCCGCCCGCACGCCGTCGTCGATCTCAAGGTGAAAGTGCGAATGGTGGGCGATCTGCAAACCGAGTTGGTCGACGATTTCTTCGACGGCTTCGCCATGGGCGCGCGCGCCAACGTCCACGCCAAAGTGCTGTTCGGGCGTTCGAGCCACCATCACATTGAGGCGGTGTTCAAGGCGTTTGCGCGAGCGCTTCGTGTCGCCTGCGCGAAGGACAAACGGCTCGCGAAGATGCTGCCAAGCACGAAGGGGTTGTTGTGATTGCGCTCGTTGACTACGGCGCCGGCAATCTCACGTCGGTGCGAAAGGCACTGTCGGCCCTGGGCGCGGAGTTCATGACGCCTGCACAGCCGTCCGAGTTGAGAGGCGCCCGTGCCGTCATCGTTCCCGGCGTCGGCCACTTCGCGGCGACGAGCGCACTGGATGAGGAATGGCGCCAGACGATCGGCGACGCCGCACGTGACGGCACGCCGCTGTTCGGCATCTGCGTCGGCATGCAGTGGCTGTTCGAGGGCAGCGAGGAGGCACCTGGCGTGGCAGGACTGGGCGTCATGAAGGGCCGAATCGCGCGGCTCGACGGCGATGCCGAGAAACGGCTGAAGGTCCCGCACGTTGGCTGGAATGCCCTGGACTTTACACGCAACGCACGCTTGTTGCGCGGGCTCGATAGCGGCGCGCAGGTGTACTTCACGCACTCGTACGCGGCGCCCGTCACGACCGAATGCATCGCTGCCACGACGCACGCGAATACCTTCGCGGCCGCGGTCGAGCGCGACAACATCTTCGGCGTGCAGTTCCATCCCGAGAAGTCCGGAGACGCGGGTCTGCAGATCCTGCGCAACTTCCTCGAGATCGCGGGTGGGGGCGCGCAGGGCTGATGCTGACCAAGCGCATCATCGCGTGCCTCGACGTTCGCGACGGTCAGGTCGTGAAGGGCGTTCAGTTCCAGCAACTGCGTCACGCCGGGGACCCCGGCGAGCTCGCGCGGCGCTACAACGTCGAGGGCATTGACGAAGTTGTGATCCTGGACATCACTGCGACACTGGAGAAACGCCAGGCACTCGCCCGCACCATTCACGCCGTCGCGCAGGAGATCTTTCTTCCACTGACGGTGGGTGGTGGTATTCGCTCCGAAGATGACGCCGCTGCGGCGGTCGAGGCGGGCGCCGACAAAGTGAGCCTCAACACCGCGGCGCTGCGCAACCCGGAGCTGATCACGACGCTGGCGAAGCGATACGGCAGCCAGGCGGTGATCGTCGCGATCGACGCGAAGCGTCGCGACAACGACTTCGCCGTGTATGTCAGAAGCGGCACAACGGACGCAGCGCGAGATGCCATCGCGTGGGCGCACGAAGCTGAATCGCGCGGCGCCGGCGAGATTCTGCTGACATCGATGGATCGCGACGGAACCAAGGCGGGATTCGATTGCGAGATGACCGCCGCCGTCTCTGATGCGGTGGACATTCCCGTGATCGCATCAGGCGGTGCTGGCACGTTCGATCACTTCACGGATGTCTTTACTGCGGGGCACGCCGATGCGGCGCTGGCCGCGTCGATCTTTCACTACGCCGAATCGAGTGTGACCGACTTGAAGCGTCATCTCCGCACCCACGGGATCCCGGTTCGTCTCTGACATGCTGATTCCTTCAATCGATCTCCAGAACGGCCACGTCGTCCAGTTGGTGCAGGGTGAGAAGCTCGCGATTGAAGCGCCGGATGCGGAGCCGTGGATCCAGCGGTTCTCGCGCTTTCCACGCGTGCAACTGATCGACCTCGACGCAGCGCGAGGCCGTGGCGACAACGCGACAATTGTTCGCGACATCTGCGGACGACTACCGTGCCGAGTCGGTGGTGGCATCCGCAGCGTCGGGCGCGCTCGTGAGGTGCTGGGCTCCGGAGCACACGCGGTGATTGCCAGCTCCGCGCTGTTCCGCGACGGCGTCGTTGATGTGGCGTTTGCCCGCTCGCTCGCCGAAGCCGTCGGAGCCGATCGCGTGATTGCGGCAGTAGACAGTCGAGGCGGACAGGTGGTGATCCACGGCTGGAAAACCGCGCTGCCCATCACCGCTGTAGACGCGGTGCGCGCCCTCGAGGCGTACTGCGACGAGTTCCTCTACACGCACGTGGATAAAGAGGGGCTGATGCAGGGCACTGACATGGACGCGATCATGGCCGTACGGCGCGCGACCTCCCGCCGCGTAACCGCGGCCGGCGGCATCACCACCTGGGACGAGATCGACCGGCTCGACGCCGCCGGCGTCGACGCCGTCGTCGGTATGGCCGTCTATACGGGGCAGCTGCCGCTCGAGCGCGGTTAGGGGTCGGTCGTTAGCGTTGGTGGTTGGCGGCGCACCCCGCGTCTACCATTCGGCTGGACACCGTTCGCATGCGCCGTACAAGGGCCCATTCGCGAGACGGCTGCGCAGCTCCTGCAGCGACGTCGCATTCCATGCCTCGACGATCCCGCCCATGTCCATCAACCGGATTTCGTCGTGGCCGGGCGTCTGGGTCATGTAGCAACACGGCGCCACACGCAGGAACAATTCGTTGACGTACAGATTGTTGTAGACGGCACGACAACGGAAGGGCGGCTGGCGTCCAAGCGGATTCGACGCGTCCTTCAGTTCATCGCCGGGCGCATCGGGATGGCGCTCCCCTCGCGCGGGTCGCACTGTTGCCCAGTAGACCGTGCTCCTGCTCACACGCGACTCCGCATCGCGAATCGCATCGCGACGTGAGATGAACATCGGAGACGACGACGCGAGTCGTTGCGCCACCGACTCGGGAAAAATCGGGATCGACCAGGTGTCCGGCTCTCCGTGCACCGGCACAGTGGAATCATGCATCGCAGCGATCGCGTTCGCCTGCAGTCGCTGAAAATCTGGATGCGAGTAGGGCGGCAAGTCGTGGTAGTTGAGGCCCTGAACGACGTCAGGCTGTGGCAATAAGGTGCGGAGGCGAATCGAGGTTGCTCCGATCGCGTTGCCCAGTTCGATGAACGCCGGAATCTCGTGAAGGTTCTGTCGCGTGACGACCAGGGTGATGGTGACGGCGATTGGCTTTGCCGTCGCCTGCCCGGCGGCGACCATACGCAGCGTCTCCACGATACGCGGAAACGCATCCGTGCCGAGTCCCATCACCGCATCGTGCGTCGCTGGGGTGGCGGCGTTGAGACTGCACGAAATCGTACTCAGCCGCAGGTGATCCAGGCGTTCGAGCCACTTCGCGAGATACACACCGTTGGTGATGGTGTACGAGGACGCTCTCGGATCGAGGTATTCAGCGAGCCGATCCGCGATCGCGCCGAGGTGCGGATGCGACAGGGGCTCGCCGTGTCCGACGAGGCCGACGTAGACGGCGGTACGCAGGACCGGTGCGAATCGATCCAGCTGCTCCAGCGTCAATTGCTGGTGCCCATCGAGCCACGATGTACAGAACGTGCAGCGTGCATTGCAGACGTCCGAGATCGGAAGCGAGATGTTCCAGGGCAGGCTCGCCAACTGCGTGAGGCCGTGCGCCCATTCCCAGACATTCAAGACGAAATTGGCGAGAAGCGGATCGTCAGGAAACAAGGCGATCACGTCCTCGCGGCCGGCGGCGGCAAGCTCGTTCTCAACCCGACTCAGCTGATCGGGCGTGAGCCGGGGATGGCCCTTGCGGCTGAGCAGACGCCGCGTGTAATCCACCCGACTGTGTTGGCGCTCCACCCGGCGCGCGGCGAGCAGCTCGGCAATTCGGGCGTCGCGGGCCTCGAGGCACCGCTCGAGATGCTGCTTTTTCTCCTTGAGCGTCGCCAGACGTTGGCGGAGATGTTCAACTTCAGCGAGCAGCCTCTCGACCTTAGAGGCCGAGGGGTCGGGACCGCCATTCTCCCGCGTCATGGGGGTGAGTCTAGCGCAGGCGGAGAGCAGCCGGGGGAAGCCATCGTGTGTTACGTTAATCAGCGTAACCGTTACGTTGACTGACGTAACCACCCGGATAGCGGTCCAATGCAGAATCCGTTTGTCTACGGCGAAGTCGTGCCCGTCGAGGCGTTCGTCGATCGCGAGACCGAGCTGGAGCGTCTCGTCGAGGACCTCTCCGCCGGCCAGAAGGTCTTCCTGATTTCGCCGCGCCGGTACGGCAAGTCGTCGCTGGTCAGGCAGGCGCTGCGGGTCGCCACCCGGCGCGGGGCGCTCGCCGTCGAAGTCACGGTCAGCAGCTACAGTTCCTACCTGGCATTTCTCGAGGGCTATGCCCGCGCGCTCGCCAGTGTCGAGACACGGTGGGAGCGCGCACGCAATTGGCTCACGACGGTGATCAGCTCGACGCGGCCAGAGGTCCGATATGAGCCGGGGATGACCGGGTCGGGCAAGATCGCGGTGTCGTTCCCCATGGTGCACAGCGAACGCGACGTGAATCGCCTGGCCAACGAAGTATTCGCGCTGCCCGGTCAGCTGGCCACCGAACGGAAGCGCACCGTCATCGTGGCGCTCGACGAGTTCCAGGCGATCGACGCATTCAACGGCGGCAGCGTGGAGCACGCGCTGCGCGCCGCCGCGCAGCATCAACGCACCGTCGGCTACGTCTTCGCGGGGTCGGAGCCGAGCCTCATGGAAAAGATGATTGGACCAAAGCGGCCGTTCTATAAGGCCGGTCCAGTCATGCGTCTCGACAAGATCCCATCCGACGTGTTCGCTGCGTTCATTGAGGCGCGATTCGGCAAGAGCGGGATTCGCGCGGAACCTGGCCTGGGCGCCGCAATTGTCGATCTCGCAGGCAACCTTCCCTACGACGTTCAACGGCTCGCACACGAAACGTGGGATGACATTCGCAACGCGAGTGGACGACGGGCAACACTCGACAACCTGCATGCGACGCTGGCACGGCTGCTTGCCGAGCAGGAAACGATCTTCGAGGCGGTCTGGCAGCGACTCACGCTGGCCCAGCGCGGCACCCTGCGAGCGGTGGTCTTGCAAGACGGACGTGAGCTGCTCTCGGCCGAGACGCGCGCCCGTCACCGGCTGGGCGGACCGTCGAGCGTACAGACCTCGCTGACGGCGCTCGTCAAACAAGATCTGCTCCTTCGGGAGACAAACCGCTACGTCGTCGTGGACTCACTCTTGCGGGAATGGGTGGCGCGGAGGACCTTCTAAATGGCCGGACTTCTCGCACGGCTCGGGTTAGGCCGGCCTGAGCTCCGCGCCTGGGCGATGTACGACTGGGCGAACTCCGCCTTCTGGACCACGGTCATCGTGGCCGTGTTTCCGCCGTTCTTCAGCGAATACGCCGCGGCCGGGCTTCCGCCCGAGGTCGCGACGTCACGTTTCGCGTGGGGCACGACTCTGGCTGTAACGATCGTCGCTCTCATGGCACCAATCCTGGGTGCCATCGCGGATCACCGTCCGCTGAAGAAGAGGATGCTGGCGGTCTTCCTCGTGATTGGCGTCATCGCGACGCTGTTGATGGGCACCATAGGACGGGGCGAATGGCAATACGCGCTCGCGCTGTTCATCATCTCGAATATTGGCGTCGCATCGACGTTGGTGTTCTACGACTCGCTGCTGCCGCATCTGGCGGAGCCAGACGAGCTCGACCGTGTGTCGACGGCCGGGTTTGCCATCGGATTTATCGGCGGAGGCGTGCTGCTGCTGGTGAATCTCGCGTGGATTCTCTTTCCGGCGACGTTCGGTCTCCCCGATGTCGTCGCGGCGTTGAAACTCTCGCTGGTCAGTGTGGGTGTGTGGTGGCTGGTGTTTTCGATTCCATTGTTCCGGCGCGTGCCGGAACCACCTGTGCGTCTCGGCGATCTGGGCGACAGCATCGTGTCGCAGATTCGCGGCGGCGTTGTCGCGGCGTGGACGACGCTGCAGGACCTGCGCCGCAGCCGGAACGCGTTTCTCATGCTCCTCGCGTTCCTGCTCTACAACGACGGGATCCAGACCATCATCCGGATGTCGTCCATCTACGGGATCGAGATCGGTATCGATCGGAACGCGCAGATTGCCGCGTTCGTCCTCGTCCAGTTCGTCGGTGTGCCGTGTTCTTTTGCGTTCGGCGCGGTGGCGGGACGGATCGGCGCGAAACCCGCCTTGTTCGGCGCGCTGATCGTCTACGTGTGCATCAGCGTGCTTGGCTATTTCATGACCGCCTCCTGGCATTTCTTCGCACTGGCGTTCCTGGTCGGGATCGTGCAGGGTGGCAGCCAGGCGCTGAGCCGCTCGCTGTTTGCGCGCATGATCCCCAAGCACAAGTCGTCGGAGTACTTCGGGTTCTTTGCCGTGTTCGAGAAGTTTGCCGGGATCGCTGGACCGGTGGTGTTTGCCGCGTCGATCGAGCTATTCGGCTCGAGCCGCGCCGCCGTGCTCTCGGTGATCGTCTTCTTCGTGCTCGGCGCCCTGGTTCTGAGCAAGGTGGACGTCGCCGCGGGCGAGACGGAAGCGGCGGCAGCAGAAGCGCGGCTGTAAAGGTTTTCTGTCCTCTAGGGATATTCCCCAGTTTTGACAGAGGTCAAGACTTGCGCGATCCTCGAAGGCTGCACGACATGCATCCCTCTTCGGAGCATGCTGAATGATTGGCCGCGCGATCTCGCACTATCGCGTGCTGAGCTCCCTCGGATCCGGCGGCATGGGTGTCGTGTATCTAGCCGAAGACGAACGCCTGGGCCGACAGGTCGCGCTGAAGTTTCTTCCGCCTGAGTCCGCGGCAAGCCATCAGGCGCTCGAGCGATTCCGCGTCGAGGCGCGAGCCGCCAGCTCGTTAAGCCATCCGGGCATCTGCGCAATTTTCGACATCGGCGATGACCAGGGCACGCCGTATATCGTCATGGAGGCACTCAAGGGCGAGAGCCTCCGCGATCGCATCAACCGTGGACCACTGAAAGTTCAGGACCTGCTCGACATTGCCATCCAGCTCGCCGATGCGCTCGACGCTGCGCATGCGCAAGGGATCATCCATCGCGACATCAAGCCGTCGAACATTTTCATCGGTGACAAGAACCGCACGAAGATTCTCGACTTCGGTCTCGCGAAGCTTGCGCAGTCCGCCGGACCGATCTCGAGCGGCGCCGCGACGCGCGCGCTCAACGCGAGCACGCATCGCGATCTGACAATGCCCGGATCGGCGCTGGGGACGGTCTCGTATATGTCGCCGGAGCAGGCGCGCGGTGAAGATGTCGATACACGCACCGACCTCTTCTCCCTTGGTGTGGTGCTCTATGAAATGGCGACGGGCATTCAGGCGTTCGGCGGGAGCACCCAGGCAATCGTCTTCGACGCGATTCTGAATCGCACGCCGCACCCGATCACACACATCAACCCCTCAATCCCGCCGCGGCTCGAAGCATTGATCGTCACCGCGCTCGAGAAGGACCGCGAGCTTCGACATCAGCACGCGTCTGATCTCGAGGCCGAGCTCAAACGCATTCGGCGCGATCTCGAATCGGGCTCGCTCGTCGCCGCGTCCCGCACCCAAGTGACTCCGGCTGCGGAGCGGCGGTCGACACCGGCGACCGAAGCCGCACCGGCACGGAGCCGATCGTGGCTCTGGCTGGGCGTTGGCGCACTCGTGGTGATTGCGCTTGCATTCGCGGGCTTCAATCTCTGGTCGGATACAGCGTCACATGTAGCCGTTGGTCCGGCTCCGGCGCAAACACCAGTTGTGCCACCGGTGCAGCCCAGCACAACGCCGCCGGCGCCAACAGTCACGTCGCCTGAACCCGCATCGCCGCCGGTTGCACCAAAGCCGCAGGACACAGCACCAACGACGCGTCCAACGCCGCAGCCACAGCCACAACCGGCGCGGACGACGACAGAACCGCGGCCGCAGGTGTCGCAGCCCCAAAGGCCACCCGCGAATGTTCCCGCTCCCGGTGCGGTCACGGGGACGACGCCGACGCCATCTGCGATTCCGTCATTGCCGCCACCACCGCAGGCACCAGAGACGCCCGCACCCGCGCCGGCAACGGCCGCACCCGCTGTGACACAGCCGCAGCCGACGCCGGCTGCCGAATTGCCTGCGACACAGCCACCGCCGCGCCCCGCGACTGCTCCAACGACTCCGTCACCATCGACGATTCCTCCGACATCTCCGGTCGAATCGGATGATGCGCTGATACGAGGTGTCCTTCGCACGTACGAGCGGGCGATCGAGACGAAGAACGTCGATCTCTTCCGCTCAGTCCGCCCAGGGCTGTCAGCCGCCGAAGAGAACCGCCTTCGTACCAGCTTCAGCCAGGTCGACTCGCAGCAGGTGGACATCGTTGTGGAGGACCTTCGAGTCGATGGTCGCGCCGCGACGGTCCGCATCTCGCGCCGCGACACGATCATGAGCGGGGGCCGTCGTCAGACTGCGTCGAGTCGGCAGACGCTGCGTCTCGAGAAGGCCGCCGGCGGCTGGATCATCACTGACATCCGATAGGTCGTGGAGGAACGATGCGTGTCGCAATCGTAGGGGTACTCGTGGCTCTGTTTGGAACGGCTGTGCCGGCTTCCGCGCAGGAACCAATCAACGTCGCGGTGCGGGTCACCGAGCTGTGGCGGATCTTCAAGGACCTCTATGGCCCGAGTGGATTGGTCGTGAACAGCAACGTGCCGCTACCCAGCGGCGCGACGCACTCGAGCCATTTCAACAGTGGCTTCGAAAGCGAGTTCTCGCAGTTCGGCACCGCGCTCACCAGCCAGATCGTGTCGCTGCCACTCCCACCACCGGCGTCGGGGTTCACCTACGAGTTCGACCCCGGGCTCGGCGTGTTCCAGCGCTCCACCACGAGCTTCGGCCCGATTCTCTCCGAACGCTTTGAGACCATCGGTGCACGGCGCATCTCGATCGGCTTCGCCTATCAGCGACTCTCATTCGACTCGATTGAAGGCGTCGATCTGGGCAGCGTTCCGGCGGTCTTCACACATGACGATGCGCAGCTGCTCGGCGGTCGCGAAGATGTCGTCACGACGGTCAACTCGATCGAGGCCGAAGTCAGCCGATCCGCGGTGTTTATCAGCTACGGCGTCACCAATCGGCTCGACGTGTCGATCGCGCTACCCATCGTCACCGCCGATCTTGTCGTGACGTCCGACGCGACAGTCCAACGCCTTGGCACGACGAATCCCGAGACGCACTTCTTTCGCTCGCTCGAGGACGACATCGGCGCTCGCCGGCGATTCACCGCATTCGGTGATGCCTCGGGGCCAGGCGACGTGACCGTTCGCCTGAAGCAGACGATCAAGAAGGCGGCGAAACAGGGTATGGCCTTGGGGATCGATCTCCGCCTGCCGACTGGAGACGAACGCAACCTGCTGGGGACTGGCGCACCAGGTGTCAGCCCGTTCGTCGTGTGGTCAGGAAATTTCGGAGCCCTCTCGCCGCACTTGAACGGCGGTTACCAGTGGAATGGCGACAGCATTCTCGGCGGTGCGCCAGGGAGCGGCGAGTCGGCCGACCTTCCCGATCTCGCGACATATTCTGCCGGCGCGGTGATCGAAGTCCATCCGCGCGTCACTGCGGCAGTGGACCTGATCGGTCGCTACATCATCGACTCCCCTCGTCTTCGTCTCGAAGACTTTCACGCACTGGACGCCAACCACACGGTGTTTCCGAACATCACGTTCACGTCGGGATCGTTCAACGAAATCAGTGCGGCTGCGGGATTGAAGGTCAATGTCTTCGGCCGCATGCTGGTCGATCTGAACCTTCTGGTTCGTCTGAACTCGGAAGGTCTGCGCGACAAGATCTCGCCGCTCGTTGGTCTCGAGTACGCGTTCTAGATCCGTGTAGTGTCCGCCTTCAGGTGGACCTGCTGAGTCGGTTCCGTTCAGCGGCCATGGCATCATGGCCGCCATGTCGCATGGCTTCAGCGCAGGGCTGCTGGCCGTCGTGCTCGCCACACAGGGGATGCAGACGGCCTGTCCCAAGGACAGCCCCACCACGCCTCAAACTGGAGAAGTCTTCACCACGCGTGATGGGGTGCGATTCAGCGTCGAGACGATACTCACCGGTCTCGAAGTCCCGTGGTCGTTGAACTTCGCACCCGATGGTCGGTTGTTTGTCACCGAGCGACCTGGTCGCGTACGCATTGTGACGTTGGGCGGCGCGTCCGAGCTGGCGTTAACCCTCGATGGCGTCTTCGCGCAGGGCGAAGCAGGTCTTCTCGGTCTCGCGCTCGATCCGGAGTTTGCCCAGAATCACTTCGTCTATCTCTATTACTCCGCGTCGGTGCCGGGCGGCGGCCTTAATCGCATCGTGCGCTATCGCGAAGCGAACTCGCGCCTCGGTGAGCGCGTCGTGCTGCTCGACAACATTCCAGCGGCGCAGATTCACGATGGTGGGCGGCTGCGTTTTGGACCGGATGGCCTGCTCTACGCCAGCGCCGGTGATGCCGCCGACACCAACAACGCGCAGGATGTCGCCTCGCTCGCGGGCAAGATCCTTCGCCTGAATCGCGACGGCACAACGCCGCGCGACAATCGCTTCTCCTCTCCGGTGTTCACGTACGGACACCGCAATCCGCAGGGGTTCGACTGGCATCCGGCGAACGGTGAGTTGTGGGAATCCGAGCACGGCAACAACGGCAACGATGAAGTCAACGCGCTTCGCACGGGGCTGAATTTCGGGTGGCCACGCATCGAAGGCGCCGCGACGATGTCAGGGATGGAGGCGCCGATCACCTTCTATAACCCGTCGATCGCGCCTTCAGGGGCGTCGTTCTATCGCTGGCAGCGCCTGCCGCAGTTCGCCAACAACTTCTTCGTCGCCACACTACGCGGCACGCACCTTCTGCGGTTGACCGTCGATGCGTCTACCCGACGCGTCACCGCCCAGGAGCGGCTGCTTGAAGGCACCTTCGGCCGTCTGCGCGATGTGGTGTCTGGTCCGGATGGCTATCTGTATTTCTGCACGAACAATCGTGACGGACGCGGCACCCCGATGTCCGGGGACGATCGCGTGTTGAGAATTGTGCCCGCTTCCTGAAACCTCTTGCATCTATATCGACGTTCGATATACTGAGCGTCGTTACAGATGCCGAGACGCACGCCTGACGACGACGTAGACAGTTTCCTGCCACTGCCGACGGCGGTCTTTCACATTCTGGTCGCGCTTGCCGACCGCGACCGGCACGGCTATTCGATCATGCAGGACGTCGGCGCGCGCACCGATGGCAAGGTGGTGCTGAGCGCCGGTACGCTCTACACCGCCATCCGCCGCATGCTGGAACAAGGGCTCATCGAGGAACTGCGAGAGAGCCCGGACCCCGACAGCGGCGACGAGCGCCGCCGGTACTACGGACTGACGCAGTTTGGCCGCGATGTCGCCGTGGCTGAAGCGCGACGCGTGAGCAGCATGCTCGAGCACGCCCGCGCAACGAAGCTCATTCCACGAAAGCTCTGAACGTGCGTGCCCACGCCGTCTACCGTGCACTGCTCTGGTGTTATCCCGCTCAATTCCGCCACGAGTACGGGAATCAGATGGAGGGGGCGTTCGTCGCACAGTTGCGCGACGCGCGCCAGCATCACGGCGTCCCCGCAGTCGCGGCGATCTGGGCCCGCGCGCTCGTCGATCTCCTGCCAACCGCCTTGAGTGAGCATCATCACGTGATTCGAGAAGACCTTCGTCACGCCGTGCGCGTACTCGTTGCCACTCCGGGGTTCACGACAGTAGCCGTCCTGTCGCTGGCACTTGGCATCGGTGCCAACACCGCCATCTTCAGCCTGCTGAACAGCGTGCTGCTGCACGCGCTGCCGGTTCGGGCCCCTCATGAGCTCGTGATTCTCACCAATCCGAACGCGCGCGGCGTGAGTCGGGGCGCACAAGAAGGCCGGCGCGCGCTCGCGACATATCCCGAGTTCCTCCAGCTACGGGAGCAGGCGACCGGATTTGCCTCAGTGATGGCGTCGTCCAGCGCTCTGCATAGAACTGAGGCGCGTGTGGACGGTGGCGAGTTGGAACCCGTCGCGATCCGTCTGGTCTCGGCATCCTATTTTTCGACGCTCGGCGTTTCTGCATTCGCAGGTCACACGCTCGACGCATCGCGGGAGCCGGCCGAGGGAAGCGCGCCATCTGCCGTGATCAGCCACGAGTACTGGCAGCGCCGATTCGGTGGACGGCCTGAAGCACTTGGCCGAACGATGACCTTCCGCGGTGGGGTCGTCTCGATCATCGGCGTCATGCCACCGTCCTTCTTTGGCGAGACGGTCGGCGAGCGGCCGGATGCGTGGATCCCGCTCGCGATGCAGGCCACGGTGCTGCCCGGCCGCGACTGGCTTCACGATGCGCCCGGAAGCGTTGAGAAACTCATGTGGCTCCACGTGTTCGGCCGTCTGGCGCCGGGCGTGTCGCCCGAGACCGCACAGGCAAGCGCGAACCTGGTATTCCAGCAAGGTCTCATCCCGTACTACGAGT
>JBKPRH010000371.1:0-3340 GCA_046765795.1 Acidobacteriota bacterium
GCGGGGTGAGCGCGGACGCTTCTTCAGCAACGGTCACGTGCGGCCCCATGACGCGGTTGTGGGCCGTACGCGTGAAGCGGAGTTAAGGGCCGCGGCCAGCGAGCTGGGCGTGCGCGAGGTCACTGTGCTCGGCTATCCGGACGGTGGGCTGGACGCCGTGGCGCCCGAGATCGCACAGCAGGCAATTGTGGAGCATCTGTGCCGCATCAGACCGCAGGTGGTGATCACCTTCGGCGCCGACGGCGCGTACGGGCATCCCGATCACATTGCGATCTCGCAGTTGACCACGGCGGCCGTCATGCGCACGGCGAGTCGCGAGCCAGTGGTGTCGAAGCTGTATTACCTCGCCTGGAGCGGCGCGACGTGGGCCGCCTATCAGTCGGTGCTCAAGAAGTTGACGAGCACCGTGGACGGCGTCGAGCGGCAGGTGATTCCGACGCCCGACTGGTACATCACGACCCGAATCGACACGAGCGCGACATGGCCGATAGTGTGGCGCGCCGTGCAGTGTCATCGGACCCAGATGAGCATCTACGCCAATCTCGAAAACCTGCCACCGGAGCACCACCGCGCGTTGTGGGGCGTGCAGGAGTTCTATCGTGCATTCAGCCTGGTCAACGGCGGGCGCACACGGGAGTCGGATCTGTTCGAGGGATTGCCATGACCACAACACAAGATGTTGACGTCCTCAGGGCCCGCAACACGCCGCTCGATATGAGCGCTGCGTCGTTTCGAGCCGCGGGACACGATCTGGTGAATCGGATCGCCGATTGGTTGGACGCGATGCCCGAGGGTCCGGTCACGCATGACGAAGCACCAAGCGCGATCCGCGCCTTGATCGACGCGAACCGTGGAGTCCCCGTGAACGGGACCGACGCGCGACCGCTGCTCGAGAGCGCAGCGCAGTTGCTCTTCGATCACTCGCTCTTCAACGGTCATCCGCGTTTCTTCGGCTACATCACGTCGAGCCCGGCACCGATTGGCATGCTCGGCGATCTGTTGGCCTCGGCCGTCAACGCGAATGTCGGCGCGTGGAGGCTCTCGCCGATGGCGACGGAGATCGAAGCGCAGACCATCCGCTGGATCGCCGAACTGATCGGCGCTCCCACCGACAGCGGTGGGCTGCTCGTCAGCGGCGGCAACATGGCCAACTTCGTCGGCTTCCTCGCCGCTCGCGCCGCCCGGGCCGAGCGCGTCCGCGCCGCGGGCCTTCGCGCAGGCGCGCCGCTGCGCGTCTACGCCTCGTCCGAAACGCACACATGGATTCAGAAGGCCGCCGACTTGTTCGGCCTTGGCACCGACGCCATTTGCTGGATACCCGCCGATGCGGAACAGCGGATGGATGTCGCGGCGCTCGAAACGCAAATCGTCGCCGACCGTAATGCCGGCGCCGTACCGATGCTCGTCGTCGGTACCGCGGGCACGGTCAGCACTGGTGCCGTCGATCCGCTCGTCGACATCCGCGACATCTGCCGTCGTCATGACGTCTGGTTCCACATCGACGGCGCGTACGGTGCGCTCGCCGCACGCGTGCCCGGCGCACCATCCGATCTGCGCGCGTTGGCCGACGCCGATTCCATCGCCGTCGATCCGCACAAGTGGCTGTACGCGCCGCTCGAAGCTGGCTGCGCGCTGGTGCGCAGACCCGAGGATCTGCGTCGCGCCTTCTCGTACCACCCGACCTATTACCACTTCGACGAGGACGTGACGAACTACTTCGACTGCGGACCGCAGAATTCCCGCGGATTCAGGGCGCTGAAAGTGTGGCTGGCGCTTCAGCAGGTCGGATCGTCAGGCTATCTCCAGATGATCGGCGACGACATGCGCCTCGCGCGGCAACTGCACGCACTGGTGCAGGAGCATCCGGAGTTCGAGGCGATGACGCAGCATCTCAGCATCACGACGTTCCGCTACGTCCCACGCGATCGCCAGTGGGCGCAGACGCCTGACGCCGAGTCGTATCTGGAGCGTCTCAATCAGGATCTTTTGAACCGCGTCGAGAGGAGCGGTGAGGCATTCCTCTCGCAGGCGATGGTGAACGGGCGCTTCGCGCTGCGCGCCTGCATCGTCAACTTCCGAACGTCGCTGACGGACATCGAATCGCTGTTGCCGATGCTCGCGCGTCACGGTTATGAGGCCCAGCGAACTCTGAGCGCTGCCTGATCGAAAACGCGGCAGATCCCGGCACCTGTGACTATTCGAACGTCTGGGCGAACGTCAGCCGGTTGCGATCGGCATCGAGCACCCGGAACTCACGCAGCCCCCAGGGCTGGCTAACCGGCTCGCCCTGCACATCGGCGCCGCCGCGTACGAGCTCGGCGTGGAGCGCATCGACGTCACGGACGTAGAAAGATGCCGAGCCGATGCCGCCGTGCAGCGGCGTGCGTGCGATCAGGAGCAGTCGGACTTCGTCGCGGTCCATGACGCCAAGATCCTCCTGCTCGTAGTTCACGCTGAAGCCAAGCACGTCGTGATAGTGCCTCACTGCCGCAGGCACATCGTCACAGGGCAGTTCCGGCATGATGCGGCTGATCATGCGCCGCGGGCGGTCGGGCGACTTCTGATGGTAGGACTGACCGAACCAGATTACGTGTCCATCGGGATCGCGCACTTCGAAGACGCGGCGCTTGATCCAGTTCACGTCTTCGAGTTCGGTCGGCTGTCCACCTCGTTTACGTATCACGGCGCGCATGGCTTCGACATCGTTCGTATCGAAAAACACGATCGCGGATCCCGGGCGTCCCGTCTTCGAGAGGTCAGGTGTGACATCGACATCGCCGAGGTGGATTCGCGCGCGACCCGATGTCAGCTCTACTCCACCCTCGCTGGTGGCCTCGCTCACGTCGAAGCCCAGCACGTCGCGCCAGAATGCAACCGTGCGATCACGCTCGGCGGCGCCGAGCCATCGATTCACTGGCGCGGTGATCTGCGGCTCCGCGAGGCGCGGGTCTACCGATGTCACGTGATCGACCAGCTTCGTCCAGGTGTCGAATCCGTGCTCGCGGGCAAGGAGAAATTGCGCGTCCGCGAGCTTCGCCGTCGGATTCGTCTCACGCATCACCGTGAGGCGCTCTTTGGCGCGCTTGCGCAGCTGCTCTATCGAGGGACGTGCCGGGAGGGGCGAGAATGGTTCGGACATATAGGTTATGCGATTCGCGTGAGGACCGCCTGGCCCGTCAGGAGATGCAGGAGTCGATGGCCGGGCACCGCGGCAACAAAATCCTCGACGGCCTTCTTGACTCCGGGGCAGGTCCGAAATCCGTAGTCGTCCACTACGATCATCGCGCCCCTCACTACACGAAGCGCGAAGTACTCGAGACAGAATTTCGTGATCGGATAG
>JBKPRH010000372.1:0-6277 GCA_046765795.1 Acidobacteriota bacterium
CGTCAGCACACATGTGCACGGCGATCACATCGGCGGCAATGAAGCGATCGCGAAAGCAGGACGTACGCGCGCTGGTGGCAATGTGGTCGGCGATATCGGCGCCGCAGCGACGGCAACCGCCGGCATCATCGCGCACGAGAACGTGCTGAAGCGACTCAGCATGGATCCGCCTGCCGGTCAGAAACCCGTGCCCTTCGGTGATTTCCCGACGGAGACGTTCTTCGGCGACAAGCGCGAGTTCCTCTTCAACGGCGAGGCCGTGCAGATCATCCACGAGCCGGATGCGCACACCGATGGCGACAGCCTCGTGTTCTTCCGCCGCAGCGACGTCGTCGCGACCGGCGACCTGTTCACCACGGTGATGTATCCGTTCATCGATACCGCCAACGGCGGCACGATGAATGGTTATGTGAAGGCGCTCAACGCTATCCTGGACATCACCGTCGCGAGCAACGTCAACGAAGGCGGCACGATGGTGGTGCCTGGTCACGGCCGGCTCTCAGATGAGCAGGACGTGATTGAGTACCGCGACATGGCGACGATCGTTCGCGATCGCATTCGCGAGTACGTCAAGCGCGGCATGACGCTGGAGCAGGTAAAAGCGAAGAAGCCGACATTGGACTTCGATCCGCGCTACGGCTCCGATACTGGCTTCTGGACGACCTCGATGTTCGTCGAGACCATTTACAAGGAGATGGTCAAAGAGAATCCGCCCGCGCCGGCAAAGGGCAACCAGCGCAATCGCGGCACGCAGTCGAAGGGGAGCGGGGCATGAGGGCGGGTGTTTCGAGGCTGACATTGAATGCGCTCGCAGTAGCCGCCGCGAGCGCGATGCTGTGGGGCGCGACGGTCGATATCGCGGCCCAGGGCCGTGGTGGCCGTGGCGGTGGTCCGCAGGCGCCTCCGGGACGCGCCGCTGCACCTGTTGATCTGACCGGCACGTGGGTCTCCGTTGTCACCGAAGATTGGCAGTGGCGCATGCGCACGCCTGCGAAGGGCGACACGACGAGTGTGCCGCTCAATGCGGAAGGCCGTAAGGTCGCCGAATCGTGGGACCCATCGATGGATGGGCGCTGCGAAGCGTACGGTGTGGGCGGCATTATGCGGATGCCGACGCGTCTGAAGATCTCCTGGCAGGACGATCTGACGCTGAAGATTGAAACCGATGCCGGGCAGCAGACGCGTTTGCTGCAGTTCCCGAAGGCCGGTGCTGGTCCCGTCAGCGGTGCCGCAACCGCGCGCACGCTGCAGGGCACGTCGATTGCGGAGTGGCAGCGGAGCGGTGGCGCGTTCGACGCGTTCCTCGAGCGCGGCGCTGGCGCAGCGCCTCCGCGATGGGGAGCGCTCAGGGTTACGACCACCAACATGCTGCCCGGTTGGCTGCGGCGAAATGGCGTGCCGTACAGTCAGAACGCGCAGATCACCGAGTACTTCAGCAAGGTGACGAATCCACAGGCCGGCGAGTGGTTCGTGGTCACGACGATCGTGGACGACCCGACGTATCTCGCGCAGCAGTTCGTGACGAGCTCCAACTTCAAGAAGGAGCCGAACGACTCGAAGTGGAATCCGACGCCGTGTAAAGCGAGCTAGCGTAAGGGCAAAGGTCAAAGGGCAAGAGTCAAAGGGCAAGAGTCAAAGGCGAGGGCATAGGTCCAGGTACAGGTTTTTAGGTATAAGTACTGGGTATATGTCCAAGCCAAAAGCGCTGGCCCTTATCGGCGTGAGCGTCGTCGTGGGAGCCGTGGCCCTCGGCGCCCAGACCTTCTCTCCGCCGAAGACGCCGTGGGGACACCCGGACCTGCAAGGCATTTACTCAAATGACGATGAGACCGGCACGCCGATGGAGCGGCCGGTGCAGTTCGCGGGAAAGACGCTCGCCGACATCTCGCCCGAGGAACTCCAGAAGATCGTCAAGGAACGAAACGAGCAGTTCGTCGATGGCGTGAGCGGCACCGAATTCGCCGGCGGACTCAGGCCGCCCGCGCATCTCATCTTCGACACCTTCGATCGTAAGAACAGCCGTGCATGGCTCGTGGTCGATCCGGCCGACGGCCGTATTCCGCGACGTTCTGACGCTGCTCCGCGGCGACGTACCGGCGGCGTGAGTACCAATGCGAACCCGCGGGGACCGTTCAACAGCTGGCTCGACATGGGCCTGTACGATCGCTGCATCACACGCGGCATTCCCAACTCGATGATGCCGGCCGGCTATGGCAGCCGTTACGACATCACGCAGAGTCCCGATTCGGTGGTTATTCGCTACGAGATGATTCACGAAGCGAGAGTCATCCCTGTCGAAAACGGCGAGCGAAGTCGAACCGTGGACGGTCGCACTCGCGCCACCGGTCCGCGCAAGTACCTCGGTGATGCGCGCGGCTGGTGGGAAGGCAACACGCTGGTTGTCGAGACGACGAACTTCCTGCCGGAGACCGCACCGCAGGGCGCGACCGAGCAGGTCGTCATGACGGAGCGCTTCACCGCGGTATCGCCCACTGTCGTCGAATGGCGCGTCACCTTCGAGGACCCGAACACTTGGACGCGGCCCTGGACGTACGTGATGCCGTTGACCAAGGTCGATTCCTCGCAGCAGGTGTTCGAATACGCCTGCCACGAAGGCAATCACGCGATGCGCAACATCCTCAGCGCGGCGCGCGCCGCAGAGAAATAAGCAGTGTCCGGCTTGAGCCGGACCCAAGGAGAATCGTGAAAAGTACTATCCGTTCGTTCGACCTTGCCCATCTCGGTCATCTCGAGTTGCTCTCGCCCAAGCCCGAGAAGAGCCTCGACTTCTTCGTGAACGTCATGGGCATGACCGAGACGGCGCGCAAAGGCGACTCCGTCTATCTGCGCGGCTGGGACGATTACGAGCACCACACGCTCAAGCTGACGGCGTCGAAGGTGGCGGGCATGGGCCACTTCGCATTTCGCACGTCGAGCCCCGAGGCGCTGCAGAACCGTGTCGCCATCATCGAAAAGGCGGGCTTCGGCACAGGTTGGACGGATGGGGACCTTGGACACGGACCGGCGTACGCGTTCCGCACGCCCGACGGTCACAACATGGAGCTCTATTGGGAGACCGAGTGGTACAAGGCGCCGGCGCACTTGAAGCCATCGCTCAAGAACCAGGCGATGCGCTTCCCGGCGCGCGGCGCGAACGTGCGGCGTCTCGACCATCTCAACCTGCTGACGTCCGATGTCGTCGTGCTGCAGAAATTCATGGAGGACGTGCTCGGCATGCGCACGACCGAGATGATCGTCCTCGATAGCGGTGAGGTCGCCGGCGTCTGGGTGACCTGCAACAACAAGACGTACGACGTCGCGTTTACGCATGACCACTACGGAGCGCACGGCCGCTTCCATCACGCGACGTGGGCGGTGGATTCGAAAGACGAGGTCCTTCGCGCCGCAGACATCTGTCTCGAGAACGGCGTCCACATCGAGACCGGACCGCACAAGCACGCCGTCCAGCAGACGTTCTTTCTGTATGTCTACGAGCCCGGCGGCAATCGCATCGAATTCGATAACGCCGGTGCGCGGCTGATGCTCGCGCCTGATTGGCAGCCGATCGTCTGGAATGAGGCGGAGCGGAAGAAGGGACAGGCGTGGGGGCTCAAGACGATCGAGACGTTCCACACGCACGGAACGCCGCCGATTGAGCAGTACTCGGGACCCAGAGACTAGTTCGTGGTTGGTGGTTGGTGGTTCGTGGTTCGTGGTTAGTGGTAGTGGTTGATTCGAGGTTCGTGGTTCCCAGACCACCAAACCACGAACCACCAACCACCAACGACCAACCAGCTAAGCGCTGACGCGCAGCGTGCCGTCGCCGATGATCGGCACCGAGTCCACGAAGTTGCGCCAGCGTTCTTCCGAGCTGGCGCGATTGTGCGAGAGCGCTGCACCGCACCACATCGCGCTGGTGCTCTTGGACGGCGCCAGCCATCGGCGTTTGGCGATCACGGCCACGCCGACCAACGGCACTCGAACAGCGAAGTAGGGAGGTAACGCTGCGCGCTTATCGCGCGGCATCTCCACCCGCATCCCTTCAGGGCTGACGTTGATGATGCCCGACGGGATGCCATTGACCAGCGCCTCGAATCGCTGCACCGTCTTGCGTGGCGATCGCCGGACTGGCCGCTCGTCCTCGTTGATCAGCGCCATCGCCACAAAGCAGGCGAGCACCGGCTTGTCGATCGGCCGGCTCATATACATCGTCTGGGCGTTTACCGCCGTTGAGCGGCGCTCGACAGCTTCGCCGATGAGAATCGTTGGCACCAGCGGATTGCGCGCACGTGCACCGGACTGCAGGACGGTGCCGACGGCCCACATTGCGTCAGCAATCAGCAGATCGAAGGGGCGCTGCATTTCGGTGGCAGCGGCAGCTGGGTTAGTGCGGTAGACCGCGTCGAAGTTGTTGGCTTTCAGCCATTCGGTCACCATCGCGCCCTCGAGTGGGTCGGGCAGAGCGACGATGACACGGGGACGGCCAGCCACCTCATTGCGTGGTGCAGCGACTATGCCACGCGAAATCTCAGGGAAATTCCCTAAGTCGCGTTGAATCGAGATACGGATTCCGCATCAGCGCAGATAAAACCGTAACCGATGTCCGCGGAGGCTGAAGCCTCCGCTCTACGAAAGACGAATGTAGAGCGCACGCTTTAGCGTGCGCGTAGAGGCGGGTCTTCAGACCCGCCTAGTAATACGTCAGCGTCTCGATACCGGTACCGGCCTGAAACTGCTGCACGACCTGACCCTTCTCGAGGTCGATCACCGACACGCTGCCGTCGCCATGATTGGCCGAGAGCGCCGTCTTACCATCCGCCGAGAACGCGAACCCCATTGGGTCCTTGCCGACGACGGCAGTCCGCTGCGGCGCGTGCAGGTCTGCGGTATTGAAGATGTTGATCACCGACGACCCCAGATTCATCGTCAGGAGTCGCTTGCCGTCGGGACTGAAGTACGCCTTGTACGCCCCACCTCCGTTCTGATTCTGAATCGCGATGCGATCGACGATCGTGTCCGTGGCCGGGTCGATCACGGCCAGGCCTGGATTGGTATGCGTCATCACGATTACGCGCTTGCCGTCAGGAGACACGGCGATGCCCTCGGTGCCGCCGGGCACGTCGATCTTGTTCGCCACCGTGCCGGTCTTCAGATTGACGACGGTGATGAAGGGGTCGTTCTTGTTGGTGGCGTAGATCTTCGAGCCGTTCGGAAGAATGCCGATCCAGTGCGTCGTGCCTCCGGTGTCGATCGCCTTCGTCATCTTGCGCGCCTTCGGGTCGATGACGAGCAGCTTGTGATCGAGATCGCTCGCGACGTAGATGGTGCCATCCGGTCCGATCTGGATGCCGTGCGGCGCGCGATAGGGTGACACGTCGATCGACGCGACGACCTTCGCGGTCTCCATGTCCACGATCACGACTTCATGACCCGGGTTTGGATTGCGTCCGAAGATGCCGTCGCCGTACAGCGGCACATAGGCTGTCTTGCGATCGGGTGTCAGCACGAAATCGTGCGGCCGTGTCGCGACCGCGATGCTCGACCGCTCCTTGAACGTCGCTGGATCGAAGAACCGGATCGTGCCGCCCATCTTGTCGATCAGCAGCAGCCCGCGCGTACCGGTCGGGTGATTCGCGTCAGCCATCAGCGCAGCCGACAGAGCCAGGGCCCCGAGCATCGCACCGGCAAAGAGCTTCTTCATCTCGTTCTCTCCCGGGCCTGATTCTGACACGGTCCGGCTCAAGCCGGACACTCCACGCGGGCTATACTCGGCCACGCAGCACGTGGACCGAGCCCTCGATCAGATTCTCGACCTCTACGACGCGGATGCGCCGCTCGAGCGTGCCTCCACGATTCCCGCGCCCTGGTACACCGATCCCCGCGTGCTGGCGCTCGAACTCGGAACCGTGTTTCGTCGAAGCTGGCTGTATGCAGGTCGGGTCGATCAGGTGCGTGCGTCTGGCGATTACGTGGCGTCCGATCTTCCCGGCGGCGAGCCGGTACTGGTCGTTCGCGGTCAGGACCAGCAGCTACGAGGCTTCTTCAACGTGTGCCGTCACCATGCCGCCGCGGTGGTGACCGACGCACAGGGTTCGGCACGCCAGTTCAGATGTCCGTATCACGGCTGGACCTACGCACTCGATGGTGAGTTGAAGGGCACGCCGGACTTCACAGGGGTGTGCGACTTCGATCGCTCTGCGAACGGTCTCGTCCCAGTCGATTGCGCAGTCGCCGCCGCCTGGGTATTCGTCAAGCCCTTGGCAAGGGCGACGCATGC
>JBKPRH010000373.1:0-10777 GCA_046765795.1 Acidobacteriota bacterium
CAGCAGCGCTAGCGCCTCGAGCACGCCGTCGCCAAGCACACGGCACACCTGCACGCCGTGGCGGCGCGACAGGTCCACAACACGATCGATGAGCGGTGGATCTCCGGTAAAGGCATTCGCGTGCAGCACGGTCCACAGCAGTTGCTGCGTCAGCGGCTCACGTCCCACTGCAAAGGCATCGAACTCGAGGTAGTCCCGCGACCACGTGCGGCGAGCGTCCACGAGCCTGAACACGCGGCCATTACTGCAGACACACCAGCGCGCATTCGTCGCAATCGCGTTGATGACTGACGATCGCCAGATTCGATCGAGCGGCTCGTCCCATCCCGAGACGATGACGATGGCTCGCGTCGCGCCGGCCTGCCCTGGGCCGTGTCGAAGGGCGCGGACGTGAAGCACGCACTTCTCGCGGTCGTCGATGCGCCGCTCGACGATGAATCCGAGCAGGTCGAGCAGTGGAAGGACGGCGACATCGCCAATCGCCCTGACGCTCGAGGTCAGTCCGAGCGTGCCCTCGATGCGCTGCGTCCACGATGCGAGCGCTGATGCTATCGGCCGTGGCACCGCCACCGACTCGGGCATCGTCGGTAGGACATCTCGAGCAAAGGCGCCGCTGATGAGACCGCCGCGGGCGCCTGGAATCATCGAGTGACGAGACCGAACACCAGACGACGGTCGATCGAGACGGCGGTGTACCGGGCGAGTTCGTCGAGCCGCCTGGCGCAGCGGCCGAGCGCTTCGTCGAGCGTCGCGTTCTGCGTCGCCGCCGCCCGCTCAGCGCGTCGGTCAAAGAGGCCAGGCTGCAGGAGCGATGCAGCTATGCGGGCGCGCTGCCGTCGCACGCCATCCGCGATGGCGTGCTCACGTGTGACAGCGAGTGAGTGCGGTTGCTGAGTGGTCGAGACGAACGAGGACAGCAGGCGATCGGCAGTCGCGTGCAGTGAAGCTTCGACTACACCTCGAGATGCGGCGATCATTGTTCTGATCGCATCGCGCGAAACAGGCCTCGGGCGACCGTGCTCGCGAATGCCAATGACGGTCGTCCAGAAGGGTTGCAGCTCTGGATCCTCGAACATCAGCCGGTAGACCCAGTCGTTCACGGGTTCGCTGCGTCTGCCTCGCAGCACCGTGATGCAGGGCCTTCCGTCGAACGACGCTGAGGCTGCGTTCGCATTCAGTCGTCGCACCTGTTCCAATCGGGCGGCTTCTTCGATCGCGTGCGCACGAAGATCGCCGACGAGAAGTCCGGGCGGTAGCGGCATCCCGATTTCGCGATGTTCCTCGTCTTGTGCACGGCCAAAGACGAGACCTGCGATTCGTTGCTCGCACTCCTGGGCACGCATGCTGCCCATGACGCCGGCGGCTCGCCGGGTGCGTGCCAGGAGCAGCGCCACCGATTCGTCTTCGCAGGTGCCGGTCGCGAGCAGGTGCACGGCGTGGACCCGTCTCGTCTGTCCGAGTCGTTCGACTCGCCCGATGCGCTGCTCGAGACGAACGGGCGTCCACGGCAGCTCGAGATTGATTACCAATCGGCATTTCTGATGGAGGTTCAGTCCTTCGCTTGCGGCGTCGGTCGCGAGGAGCAGGCGCGCGCCGCCGCTGATGAACTGCTGCAACACATCCTGCCGCTCGGTGGTCGTCATTCCACCGTGCAGCAGTACAGGCGCGAAGTCGTGGAGACGTTCAGCCAGTTGACGCAAGGTGTCTCGGTATTCCGTGAACACGATGGCCGGCTCGCACGCCCGGCGGAGAAGACGATGGAGCGCGTGAATCTTTGATTCGTGTGTGTGCGCGTGTTGGGCCAGCTTGAGAACATGTTCGAGGCGTCGCCGTTCCTCGTCGATGTCCGGCAGCCCTGGTGAGCTCAACTCAGACGATGGCGATTCGTCATCTGTGGCGGACTCGTCGAAGGGAAGTGCGATTTGAAGGAGATCGGGAGCGCCCGTTGCGCTCAGCAGACGCAGGCGCGTTTCAATCGAGTGTGCCAGCGACCACGCGCTGCTGCACGCGCGTCGCGTCAGAACCGTCATCGCCAGGCGCGCACCAGAGGAGGCAGATGACTGCTTCCACACGAGTCGCGCGTACGTCATCAGAGCGCCGTGCATTTCAGATTCACGCGAAGTCGGTCGCACTCGAATCGACACCGTGCGCCGCGTGGTGGCTATTCCGACATCGAACCGCGTGCGACGGAAGACCAACATCGGGAATCGATTGGAGAAGTCGCCGAGCGACGTCAACCTGCCGAATGCCTGGTCGTCACCGGAATGCGGCGTCGCCGTTAACAGGACGAGGGTTCGAGCGCGTTGCGCGAGCATCGTGGCGGCGGTCGCTCGATCCGACCGTCCGGCAAGCGCATGTGCTTCGTCGAACACCACCAAATCCCAGACGAGCGCCTCGAGCGATCGCACGACTTCCGGCCGCTTGACGTAGTCGAGCGACGTGAGCACCACGCCAGGAATCGACCACGGGTTTCCGTTCCACTGCGTGGCATGACGTGTAATCGATGACGAGTCGAGGAGCGTCGGCTCGACTGTGAAACGATCGCGCAGTTCGGACTGCCACTGCTGGCGCAGTCCTGCCGGTGTGACGACGAGGACATGCGACTCCGGTTGCCGCTCGAAAAGCTCGTGGATGATGAGGCCCGCTTGGATGGTCTTCCCAAGCCCGACCTCGTCGGCGATGAGCAGCCGTGACGCGAGACCGCGAACAACCGCCAACACTGGTTCGAGCTGAAATGGAAGGACCGAGAGCGTGGCGCGCGCAGGTGAGCGCAGCGCGTCAAATGACGGTGTCGCCGCGGCCAGGATCGATCGCGCAACCCGGCGCCACGTGCGCGGACGCACGATCCGTGGAGCGTCGGACGAGGGCAGCCGCTCGATGGGCTCGAAGGGCAACAGAAATGACGCACGTGTGCCGCGATTGTCCGGGCCACGGCCACGAACATCGAGCACGGAGCCGTGCGTGCCGGCGAGGTGACGATGAACGACCCATGACTCGCCGCGCACGCGAATGATGTGGCCAGGCCGGATGGGCGGAGCCGCCATGCACCCGATCAGTGCAGGCGGCGTTCCTTTCGGTTATGCCTTGAAAACCCGTGGCTACAACGAGATTGATTGCAGAATGTGCGACGCCTCAAGTGGGCCGAACGTGCGGATTCAACGTACGACCTGCACTGGCTTCGGCGCTGAGGTCACGCCGAAGTAGCGCCCTGTGATCGTGGCCGTGCCCGGCGCTACGCCCCAGATGGAAATTCGATCGTTCTCCGCGGAACCTGAGCCGGCTCTGACAATCGACGAATCGCTCGATGTCAATTCGATGATTTCGAGCACCGGTGACTCGACGGCTCCAGTGTCGAATGTCACTTGCGTGCTGACCGAAGACTGCGCGCCCACCGCAAGTGTTGCTGGAGGGGAGACGGTGACCCCGGTGATTCGTCGAATAGTGATGTTCTGTCCAGGCGTCAGCACGAAGGATTCGGTAAAGCGTACCGGCTTGCGTTCATAGCCGGCCGGCGGATACACGTTGCCGGGAACGCTGCTGTACGGACTCCTGAATTCATAGTGGCCGTTGCCATCAGTGGTCGCCGAATCGGGACCGCCGCGTACGGTGGCGCCGGCAACCGGACGGCCCTGCCCGTCGCTGACGATTCCCGAGTATGTGTACGTCGTCGTTGGTGGTGGTGCAGGACTCGGATCCGGCGTCGGTGAAGGCGAAGGCGTCGGTGATGGCGTTGGCGATGGAGGCGTCGGCGAAGGAGTCGCTGTCGGGTCTGGTGCCGGCGCTGGAGCCGGATTCGCAGTGGGTGCCTGGGTTTGAGTCGAAGTGGGACTCGGTGTGGGCGCTGTCGGCGTCGTCGATGAATTGCACGACGTCATTAGTCCAGCGAGAAAGACGACAGCAATGTAACGTGTCGTAGCGCTCATGTCGTGCCGGGAGGCAAAGAGCGCACCACTGCGGAACTCTCACACGATCGCGGTTCAGACGTGTGATTCGTCGTTCGTTGTGGCTCTCGAACGTGGTGTTTGTGGCTTCAACGCCACGCGAGCCTGCCTCGCCGTCGCCTTCGGCGACGGCGGGATCAGTCGATCAGTCGCGCGACCGTCGCGCCCAGATGCGTCTCTGGCGCGTCCCAGAACTCCACGACGAGCGGGTGGTTCTCGAGCGTCTGCTGGACGATGCCACGTTGCACGCCTTTGCCGCGTCCGTGAATCAACCGCACTTCACGCAGGCCCGCTTCATGCGCGGCGCTGACGTACTCCTCGACGACCGACGCGACGTCACGTGGCGCGAACGTGTGGAGATCGATCGAGTCTTCGATTGGGATTTTCATGTCAAGTCCCAACTTCCAAAAACCAACTCCCAATAATGTTCAACTGAGGTTGCTTGATCGTTATTGGGAATTGGGAGTTGGAAGTTGGGAGGTTGGTCGTTGGGAGTTGGGCGTTGGGAATTACGTGACCGCTTCGTACGAAGCGGTCACGATCGTCTTCATTCCGCCGCGTACCGCGAAATCGCCGACAACGGTCATGCGCCGTGGCTGACAGGCTTTGACGAGATCGTCGAGGATCGCGTTGGTCGCGGCCTCGAAGAAGATGCCGCGATTTCGGAAGCCAAACATGTAGTACTTCAGCGATTTCAATTCGATACACCGATCGGCTGGCACGTAGCTGATGCGGATCTCGCCGAAGTCAGGCCGGCCGGTTTTCGGACAAACGGAGGTGAACTCGGGACAGCTGATCGTGATTTCGAAGTCGCGTTCAGGACGTGGATTCGGAAATGTCTCGATCGTCACCTCGCTTGACATATGCGAAAAATTCTAGCACTTTGGGCCGAAATCGCTGGATCGCGCGTTGACACGCCTGCGCATGCGAGCTAGCATTGCAACCGTTTTTCACGAGTTTCCGCAGCAGTGACGCGCGCGCGCAACTGCACCGCGGCCTAGCATCAGCGCGCACCAGCACAAGGGGGGACGTGATGGCAGAGGCCCGCAGAATGGGCAAATCAGAACTGTTCTCACATTTCGCCGAGCGCTTCGAAGTGAAGCGGACTCAGGCGCGTGAGTTCTTCGATGAGCTGACAACGCTCTCGGAAAAAGAGCTGAAGCGCTCCGGTGAGTTCGTGCTGCCCGGCATGGTGAAGCTCGTCGTTCAGAAGCGCAAGGCGCGTATGGGCCGCAATCCCGCGACCGGTGAGCAGATCAAGATTCCCGCCAAGACCGTCGTCAAGGCGCGCATCGCGAAGCAGCTCAAGGACGCAGTGCTGCCGAAGAAGTAGGAACAGCATCCCCCCTTCTTGAGTTTGGCCCGGCGCGGACTGGTGCGCCGGGTTATTTTTTGTACGTGTAGTGTCCGGACAGATGTAGTGTCCGGCTTCAGCCGGACGATCAATTCCCGCGGATCTTGCGCGCCAGCTCGCGGATCTCGAGCTTGTCCATCTTGAACTTCAGCGTGCTGAGCGGGATGCCCAATGCGCGGGCTGTCGCTGTGACGTTCCAGCTCGATTTCTCGAGTGCGCGGATGATGAAGTTGCGCTCGAAGGTTGAGACCGCGCGTTCCAGCAGATTCTCAGTTGTCGGTCCCTGCGCGTCGAGTTGTGCGACGTGCAGCTCGTACGGCAAGTCCTCGTCGGTGATCCATTCCTTGTCCGATACCGCGACCAGGCGCTCGATCAAATTCTCCAACTCGCGGATGTTTCCCGGCCACCAGTACGAGCACAGGATCTGCATCGTCGAGTCCGCGATGCCCTGGATGTTTCGACGGAACTTCATGTTGTAGCGGCGCAGGAAGAAGCGGGCGAGGTCCGGCAGATCTTCGATGCGATCGCGAAGCGCCGGCATCCTGATCGGGACGACATTGAGCCGGTAGAAGAGGTCTTCGCGGAAGCGTCCTTCTTTGACGGCCTTGTCGAGATCGATGTTGGTAGCGGCGATGAGCCGGAGATCGGTCTTGATGGGATGCATGCCGCCCACGCGCTCGATCTCCTCTTCCTGGATCGCGCGCAGCAGCTTCGCCTGCAAGTCGTATCTGAGATCGCCGACCTCGTCGAGGAACAACGTGCCACCGGCGGCGAGCTCGAATTTGCCAAGCTGCTGACGGATGGCGCCGGTGAATGCACCCTTCTCGTGGCCGAACAGCGTGCTCTCGACGAGCTCCTTGGGAATCGCAGCGAGGTTCACCGCGACGAATGCCGCATCGGCGCGGCCGCTCTCTCGATGAATGAGTCGTGCGAGGAGTTCCTTACCGGTGCCGCTCTCGCCGAGGATGAGCACGTTGACCGGCCGCGGCGCGACTCGCTGCGCCATCACGATGATGTCGCGTGTGGACTGACTCGGACCAACGACGAACTCGCGTTCGTTGCTTTCGGCAACTTCCTCGCGCAGCCTGACGACATCGCGGCGAAGATCCTGACGCTCGCCGGCATTGACGAGCAGCGTGCGCAGCGACTCGAGGTCGATGTCCTTGGGCGTGTAGTGGTAGGCGCCCAGCCGCATCGCCTCCATGGCGACGTCGAATTCCTTGACGTCAGTGGCGACGATCACCTCGACGTACGGGTAGTTCTCCTTGACGATCTTGAGGACCTCGAAGCAGCTGATGCCAGGGAGGCGCGCGTCGAGCATCATCAGATCGACGTTCTCCTTCTCCATGATCTGGAGAGCGCCTTCACCGGTGCCGGCGCGAAGCACGCGCAGGTCGCGGCGCAGCGAACCGGTGAGCGACTCGCGCATCACCTCGTCGTTGTCGACGATCAACAGCGTCTTGCGGCGGTCTGACATCGGAGGAGGCGAGTATATTATGGAGTTTTATGCCTACTGCGTACGACGTCATCGTGATTGGTGCCGGGACCGGCGGCTACGTGGCCGCGATTCGGGCTGCACAACTCGGGAAGAAGGTTGCCGTTGTCGAGAAACAGAAAGCACTTGGTGGCACGTGCCTCATCTGGGGCTGCATACCCACCAAAGCGCTTTTGGAGCACGCCCATGCGATGAAAGTTGTGCAGAACGCGAAAGAGTGGGGCGTGATGATTCCCTACGGTGCACCGGCCATCGACATGAAGCAGGTGCACACTCGCAAGGACAAGATTGTCACTGGGCTCACCAAGGGCGTCGAATTCCTTTTCAAGAAAAACAAGATCGACTGGATCAAGGGAACTGCCCGGTTGATGGGCAAGGGCAGAGTGGACGTCTTCGAGGGCGACAAGCAGACCCTCGAGGCAAAAGAGATCATCGTCGCTACCGGATCGCAGCCGCGCAGCGTGCCGAACGTGACGGTCGATCACGAGCGCATCATCACGAGCGATGAAGCGATTCATCTCAAAGAGGTGCCCAAGTCGCTGGTGATCATGGGCAGCGGAGCGGTGGGCGTCGAGTTCGCGTCGATCTATCGCCGCTTCGGGACCGAGGTGACGATCATCGAGCTGCTGCCGCGTCTGGTTCCGGTGGAGGACGAAGCTGTCTCGGCAGAGCTCGAGAAGTCGTTCAAGAAGCAGGGTATCAACGTCCTCACGTCCACGAAGGTGACCAAGGCGACAGCGTCGAGTACCGAGGTCACGATCGAGGCGCAGGGTTCTGATGGCAAGCCGCTCTCGATTTCGGCGAGCCTGCTGCTGGTGGCGACCGGCCGTGGCCCTGTCACAACGGGGCTTGGTGCTGAGGAGCTCGGCATCACGATGGAGAAGGGCTACATCAAAGTCGACGACATGTACCGCACGTCAGTCCCCAACGTGTCGGCGATCGGCGACGTCATTACGCTCGGCACCGGTGTGCACCCGCAGCTCGCGCACGTGTCGTCGATGGAAGGCGTGATCGTCGCGGAGCGATTGGCAGGAAAGCCGGTCCAACCCTTGAACTACGAACACGTGCCGGGCTGTACCTACTGCGACCCTGAGATTGGCAGCGTCGGCTTGACGGAAGCCGAGGCGCGGCAGCGAGGCTATGACGTGCGTGTGGGCCAGTTTCCGTTCGGCGTCCTGGGCAGGGCCAAGATGGCGGGCGAAACCGAGGGGTTCGTCAAGATTGTGGCCGAGAAGAAGTACGATGAGGTGCTGGGCGTGCACATGATTGGCGCACGGTCCACCGAGATCGTCGCGGAGGCGGTTCTCGCCCTGCGGCTCGAGTGCACGGTCGAGGAGTTGATCAAGACGATCCACGCGCATCCGACCTTCTCGGAGGCCGTGGGCGAAGCGGCTCACGCGGCGCACGGTGCCGCGATACATATCTAGATCGTTCGGGTCGTTCGGGTCGTTCGGGTCGTTCGGTCGTTCGGATCGTTCGGATCGTTCGAGTCGTTCGGATCGTTCAGTCGAGAGAACGCATCGAACGCTACGAACGGACCGAACGTTCGAACGGACCGAACGTTCGAACGGACCGAACGGTTCGAACGATCCGAACGGTTCGAACGATCCGAACGGTTCGAACGACACGAACGGCTCGAACGATCTATGTCTACACCAGTCGTGATGCCCCAGATGGGGGAATCGATTGCCGAGGGGACGATCGTCCGCTGGATCAAGCAGGTGGGCGATTCAGTCGATCGCGACGAGCCGCTCTTCGAGATTTCTACTGACAAGGTCGACGCCGAGATTCCCTCGCCGGCTGCCGGCGTGCTGACCGAGATCAAGGTCCAGGCAGGTGAGACCGTCGCGGTCAACGAAGTGGTGGCGACGATCGGCGATGCCTCCGAGATCGCCCAGACGTCCGAGTCCGCCAAGGCCACGGCGGCCGCGCAGCCCCAGGCCGATGGTGCCGGGCCCGCGCACAAGAAGGCTACGCCGACGCCGAAGCCGAATGGGCGCGAAGCTGCCGCGCATGCACCTGCGCCGCCTGTCCCGCCGAAGCCATTCGCGAAGGCAGACTCTACTGCTCCGTTGAGCCACGACGAAGTCCGTCGTCAGAAGTCATCGCCGCTCGTTCGACGGATTGCGAAAGAGCACAACGTGGATGTCTCGCAGATCCACGGCTCAGGTCTCGGCGGACGGGTCACGAAGCACGACATCCTGGAATACATCGAGTCGCCAACGCCCCAGCCGAAGGCCGAAAGCCCGGAGCCGAAAGCCCCGGTGTTTGAGCCCAAAGCCCAAAGCCTGGAGTCGAGAGCCCCAAGCCTGGAGCCTCGAGCTCAAGCCCCAGAGCCGAAGGTCCCGGCGTATCGCGAAGGCGATCGCGTCGAGATCGAGCCGCTCTCGGTGATGCGCAAGAAGATCGCCGAGCACATGGTGACGAGCCAGCGCACCTCCGCCCACGTGCACTCGGTCTTCCATGTGAACTTCTCGACGGTGGCGCGTATCCGCGAACAGAAGAAGGCCGAATACGAGCAGCTCGGGACGAAGCTCACGTACATGGCGTTCATCGCAAAAGCTGTGATCGCCGCGTTGCGCCGTTTCCCGATCGTCAACGCGTCGCTGGATGGCGACAACATCATTTACAAGAAGGACATCAACCTCGGTATCGCGGTCGCGCTCGAGGCGGGTCTCATCGTGCCGGTGATCAAGCACGCCGACGAGAAGAACCTCCTCGGGTTGAGCCGCTCGATCGCCGACCTCGCCGAGCGTGCCCGCGCGAAGCAGCTCAAGCCCGACGAAGTGCACGGCGGCACGTTCACGATCACCAACCCAGGTCAGTTCGGCTCGCAGTTTGGGATGCCGATCATCAACCAGCCGCAGCTCGCCATTCTCGGCGTCGGCACAATTGAGAAGCGCCCGGTCGTGGTGGACGATGGAATCGCGATTCGGACGATGGCGTATCTGACGCTCGGCTACGACCATCGGGTCATCGATGGTGCGATCGGCGACCAGTTCATGGCCGAAGTGAAGCAGCAGATCGAAAATTTCGACGTTAAGTCAGCGTAAGCAATGCGGGAGTTAGAAGTCCGACGCCTGGGCGTGGTGCCGTATGACGAGGCCCTCGCGATGCAGCGGCAGCTCGTCGAAGAGCGCCGCGCGGGACATGTCCCTGATCTGTTGCTGCTCCTTCAGCATCCTGCCGTCATCACACTCGGCGTCAAAGGCGACGGCGGCCGCGCCAACATCGTCGCCACTGACGAACGTCTCGCTGAACTCGGCATCGCTGTTCACGAGACCGGGCGCGGCGGCGACGTCACGTATCACGGGCCGGGCCAGATCGTCGGCTACCCGATTCTCGATTTGAAGCCCGACCGCTGCGATGTGCACCGCTACGTTCGCGATCTCGAAGAAGTGATGATCCGCGTGTGCGCCGACTACGGCGTCACTGCGGGGCGGATTCAGGGCCTCACGGGCACGTGGGTGGGTGCGGAGAAGATCGGCGCGATCGGCGTCCGGCTCTCGCGCTGGATCACCAGCCACGGCTTCGCGTTCAACGTCAGTACCGATCTCGATCACTTCAAGCTGATCGTGCCGTGCGGCATCGGCGATCGCGGCGTCACGTCGCTCGAGAACGAGACCGGAAAGCGTGTGCCGATCGCTGAGGTCGAAGATGCCCTCGCCCGGCATTTCGCAGGAACCTTCGAGCGCGACGTGATTAACGATTCTCTGGCGGAAGCGCGGGGCTGACGCGGGACATCAGCGCTTCTCCAACGCCGCGAAGGATGACGCTCGCGACCTCGATGCGCACGTCATTGAACATCACGACATCCCCCTGCTGAACAGGACGCCCCAGCAACAGCAGCGCGAGGCCGCTCACCGTCGTCACCTGCGGATTCTCGAGCGGCCAACCGAGTGTCTTGCTCACCTCGTCGAGTCGCACTGTTCCACGCACGCGCACGCGACCGTCGGCTTCTCTCACGATGGCCGCGCGCCCGCGGCC
>JBKPRH010000374.1:0-18295 GCA_046765795.1 Acidobacteriota bacterium
GTCGTCCATCGAGCGCTTCGAGCCCGTCAAAGAAACGCTCCACCTCTGTGTGCCAATCATCTCCGCCACCGGCGGACCACTCGGATCGGCCGTCCGCGAGCGGAAGTGCCCACGCCATCAGATCGGCGAGATGCGCGACGATGAGTACCGGTTGGCGCGTACTCGGAGAGACGGACACGTGCGGAAACTCGGGCGGCACGTCACGCAGGACTTTCGCGGCGCGATACGCCAGGGTCGCGACGAGGTGCCGCAGAACGTCGATGTCGTTCATGCCATCTCTCCCTCAATCCAACCAACCCGCCGCCAACTGCTTCTCATGCGCGACGATGGCGTTGCGCATGAACATCGCGACCGTGACTGGACCGACTCCGCCCGGTACCGGCGTCACCCAGCTCGCAACCTCTTTCACGCCATCGGTATCGACGTCGCCGACGATCATCGTCTCGCCATTCGGTCCCGTGATCTGATTGATTCCGATGTCGATGACCGCCGCGCCTGGCTTCACCATGTCGGCGTGCAGGAACTTCGGCTTGCCGACCGCGACGAGCACGGCATCAGCGCGACGCGAGTGCGCGGCGACCGAGCGCGTCATGTGATGACACACCGTCACCGTCGCGCCTTCCGCCATCAGCATGAACGCCGCCGGCTTGCCGACGATCTCCGAGTGCCCCACCATCACGACCTCGAGACCGTGAAGATTCAGACCCGTCGCCTTGATCAACTCCACCGACGCCGCTGCCGTGCACGGCGCCAGCGCCAGCTCGTTGTAGACGATGTTGCCGATCGAGGCGGGGTTCATGCCTTCGATGTCCTTGAACGGATGGATCGCGGACGCGAGCGAGCGGCCGTGAATATGCTTCGGCACCGGACGCTGCAGGATGACGCCGAGGACATCAGGGTCGTCATTCATGGCGACCAGCCGCGCCTTGCACTCCGACTGCGTCAGCGTTTCCGGCCAGATCTCAGATGAGAAGCGCAAGCCGACCTTCGTTGCCGCACTCGCCTGACCGCGTTCATAGACCGCGGCTTCCTTATGTTCGCCGACGCTGATCGAGACCAGCCGTCCGATGGTGTGCCTGGCAGCCGCGGCGCGAACGCGCTCGGCCACTTCACTCAAAATGCGATCGCGGACCGCTCTCCCGTCCAGGAGCCGGTTGTCTTTCACCGCCGGTCCGCTGGCGCGCTTGCCGATGGTGGATTCTGCTTCTGTCGTTCCCATTCTTTTCGAAATGCTGCCTCTCGTTCGGTCACGTACGCTTTGTAGCCGGCGGGATCGATCAACGGATTCGCCCCGCCCTTTTTCATCGTTTCGTACTTCGCCTTCAGGCCAAAGTACGCACCGTGGGCGCCGAGGAAGAGATCGACGGGCAGGCTGTTCAACACCTTGAAGGTCCTCTCGTAGTCCTGGGCGATCGTCGGATAGTTCTTGTTGCCGACCAGCACGTAGCCCGGGTTTACGTTCGGGCTGCCGACGATCACCGCATTGAGCTTCTTCCCACCCTCGTCCACCTGCATCGTCCATGTCGTGCAGCCTTTGGTGTGACCTGGAGTGAGATGGGCGACGAGCGTCGAGCCGCCAAGTTCGACCTTGTCGCCATCCTTCAACGTGCGATTGACCTTCGCGCCCGGACGACCTGGCGCCGTGCTCTGCACGTCGGCGACGTCGCCCTCCATCACCATGACCTGCGCGCCAGTGTCCTTCTGGATGATGCCGACGCCCTCGTCATGGTCGCCGTGCGCGTGGCTGATGAGGACAATCTTCGTGTCGGTGTATTTGAAGCCGAGCCCCTCGATGCTCTTGCGGATCGTCGGCACGTCTTCGGCAAAGTCTCCGTTGATCAGGATGTTGCCCTGCGGCGTGCGGATCAAATAGACAGCGAGATCTGCGGTGCCGACGTAATAGAGATTGCCGGCGATCTTGAAGCCGGGAAACGCCGCATGCCAGTCGGGGTTTGCCTGGGCCGACGTGATCGTCGCGCTCGTGAACACGAGCAGCAGCATCCGTAGGATCGTCTTCATGAAACTCTCCGTACTCGTAGTGTCCGGCTTCAGCCGGACGAGCCAGATCATTCTACCGGTTGGTCACGCAGCGACGTTCAGTGGGTCATCTCGTACACGAGATAGTTCACGCCGAGACGGTACGCATCGTTGGTGGGAGCGTCGCCGTAGAGACCTTCCGCAGACCATTCCCAGTAATCGCCGATGTCGTTGTTCCAGTTGGCGATGGCCAGCATGCGGCCCCCAGGGTGGTTGTCTTCGAACAGCCCAAGGAAGACGGGTTCGATTCCCGGCAGCATGGGGTGCGGAATGTTGAGAGTCTTGAGACCGAAGAATGACTGGAAGATCGGATGCGTCACATCGAGCCGGATGAAATCGTGTTCGGGCAGTACGCGCTTCATCTGCGTGACAAGGTTCCGCCAATCGGCATCGCCATCGAAGTCGTCGAAGATGATGAAGCCTCCCTTGAGCAGATACGCGCGCAGACTCGCGGCCTCGGCGTCATCAGTGGTCCAGAAGCCAGGCTCGGACATGTAGATGACCGGGTTCTCGAAGATCCGCGGATCGTCGAGGTCGAGGATATTGCTCCCCTCCAGATGGACGCGCATCTTCGTGATGTAGTCGAGAATCGCCGAGAAGTTCCGGTCCGCGGCCGGATAGTCGTGCTCCCATCCGCTGGCGCCACGACCCACCCGCGCGCCGTATCGGATGCGCGTGAAGGCAAAGTGGCTGTTGTATGTGACGGCCGGGAGAGACTCGGACCGCGTGAAAAAGAAAAAGGATCGCTGAGCGGCGGCCATCGCTGCCGCGATGGCGGCCACCAACACGCCGGCGGCCATCAATCGAGCTCTGCTGCCCATCTCACGTCCGCGGAGAGTGTAACGCCGGCCGGGCCTAGGAGTACGCGCTCGTCGCCGGGCGCGGCAGATACACCTCTTCGAGGCGTTTGACCTCTTCGTCCGATAGCTTCACGGAGACAGCGGCAATCGCGTCCTCGAGATGTTGCGGTTTGGTGGCGCCGACAATCGGCGACGTCACCGCCGTTTTCGTCAACAACCAGGCCATGGCGACCTGCGCCGCGGGTAGCCCGCGCTCGCGAGCGACGTCGTGCGTCCGCTCGACGACGGCCTTGTCCATCTCCGCGGTGGTCTTCGCGAACACCACGCGAGCGAATTGATCGGTCTTGGCGCGCGCCGTCGCCGGTTCCTCCGACCATGGCCGCGCCAGCTTGCCGCGCGCAAGCGGCGACCAGGGTGTCGTCGCGATTCCTTCCGAGACGCAGAGCGGCAACATCTCGCGTTCGTCTTCGCGATACATCAGGTTGTAGTAGTTCTGCATCGAGACGAACTGGGCCCACCCGTTGGCGCGCTGGATACCCAGCGCCTTCATGAACTGCCACGCGTGCATCGACGATGCGCCAAGATAACGAACCTTGCCGGCGCGAACCACGTCGTGCAGCGCTTCGAGCGTTTCCTCGAGCGGCGTGTCGTAGTCGTAGCGGTGGATGATGTAGAGATCGATGTAGTCCGTCCCGAGACGACGAAGGCTTTTGTCCACTTCCGAGAGAATGTGCTTTCGCGAGAGCCCGCGGCCGTTCGGCCCTCGGCGCACCGGGCCCCACACCTTCGTCGCCAGTACGATCTCGTCGCGATTGGCGAAGTCGCGCAGCGCGCGGCCGAGCACCTCTTCACTCTCGCCGTTCGAGTACACGTTGGCGGTGTCGAAGAAATTCATCCCCGCTTCAAGCGCGCGCCTGATGTACGGACGGCCTTCTTCTTCGCTCAACGCCCACGGCCACTCGAGCAGACCCGGTGTTTTGGCCTGACCATAGCTCATGCACCCGAGACAGATGCGTGACACCTGCATCCCGGTGCGTCCCAGCCTGACGTAGTCCATCCTTCTATCTTATTTCGCGTGATGCTCGTGAACGATCTTCTGAAAAGACGACCTCCGTTGCTCCGTTCCTCCGTGCTAGACCGTTGCCTCCGTCTACTCCGTTCGCTGGGCGTATCATCGATCCATGTTTCGATATCCGAAGAAATCTGCGGCATTCGTCATCGCCGCATCGGTCATCGTCTCGGTCGGGATTCACGCCGGCGCGCAGTATTTGAAGTACCCGACAGCGGGAGTACCGAGGACCGCCGCGGGAAAAGTGAACATGAGCGCGCCGACGCCGCGCACTGCTGATGGCAAACCGGATTTGTCTGGCCTCTGGCTCACCGCCAACCCATGGTGTCCGACCGGATACGACGCCAACTCCGGGCTGTGCGGCCTCGAGCTACCGATGGGACTCGACGGGATCAATTTGGGCCGTACGCTGCAGGGAGGGCTGCCCTATCAGCCGTGGCTGGCCAAGCTCGTGAAAGAGCGTACGGCCAGCGACTCGAAAGACGATCCACACGTGCGATGTCTACCGGACACGTTTCTGCGCGCCTACTCGCTCCCACACATCTTGAAGATCGTTCAGACACCAGGACTGTTGATCATGCTGAGCGAGGTGAACGCCAGCTACCGCCAGGTCTTCACCGACGGACGGCCGTTGCCGATGGACCCGACGCCGTCATGGCAGGGCTATTCGACCGCGAAGTGGGACGGCGACGCGTTGGTGATCGACTCGGCCGGCTTCCGCGACGGCCTGTGGATCGACTGGAACGGCAGCGAGATCGGCGAGTCTGCGAAGGTGCGTGAGCGCATCACCAGGCCCGAGTACGGGCACCTGGACATCGAGGTCACCGTCGATGATCCCAAGGCCTACACCAAGCCCTGGACCATCACACTCAAACAGAAGATCGTCGTCGACACCGAACTGGTCGACGAGATCTGTTTGGAGAACGAGCAGTCGGCGAAGCGGATGAAGTAGCTGGTTGCAGTAAGCTCTGAGCCATCAACCGGCGACGTTCGTGGTGTTCGACCTGATGGTGATCCTTCGCGTGAATCTCTTTCTCAGCGAAATCACTGGCCGCACCGACTGGCGGAACATGATGTGGCGTTTTCAAGTCAGCGGCTTCGACAGCCTCCGCATGTTCGTCAACGTTGAGTACATCAAAGGCGCGCCGCTCAAGATCGGCGTGGCGTCGGCAATCGGCGCTTGCATGGGAGTCCTCGGTGGAATCGTCGGCAGCCTGCCGATCAGGCCGACAGTTCGCGCGTAGCTATCCGCAGTGAGGACTCGATGACTGCCGAAGTCGCGGCGATGATCGCCGGTGCCGTCGTAATCGCTTACAGCATCGGCGTTGGCCTCGCATCCCTGCGCGGCCGGAGGCGTGGCCCATTCTGAGCACCTGACAAACGGGCACGGCGTCACAAAGCGCGGACCTCGATGTTCTACTCTTGAGTCCCTGCCATGAGTATTGCGCGCGTCGCGCTGAGCGCAGCAGTCGTCGTGATCGGAGGCAGCGCGTTGCTCGCGACAGGTGCATATGCCGCGCTGCTTGCGTGGGCGATCGTGTTCAACCAGCCGCTCGGAGGACCACTCGCCCTCCGTTCATGGTGTTGGCGGCCCTGGCGGCGAGTGGCCTCTCCGTGATCTGCGTGCTGGCGCCAGCTACATTGGCCGGGGAGTGGCTGGCCCGCCGGTCTCGCCGGGCATGGCCCATCGCAATTTTGATCGTGGCGATCGAAGCAGTTTCAATCGCGGCTGTCGCGACGCTCAGGTGGGATGCGCCGATTAGTGTCGCGATAGGCGCCGCCTCCGGAGGCGGCGTGGTTCTCTTGATGCTGCTTGGGGTGTACTGGTTGTGTGTCAGGTCAGTGAGTTGGCTCCTGGCGAAACTCCCACCGAGTCTGCACGTGCGACCTCTATCCCTTTGACCTTGAGTTACTTGCTCTCCGGCATCAAGGTCACGCGCACGTAATTGTCCATGCTCAGATAGTTCTGAGCCGCCTGTTGCACAGCGGTGCCAGTGAGCGCGTTGATCTGATCGGGCACGCTGAAGACGCTCCCGACTCCTTCAGGATTGCCGTCCTCGTACTTCCGAACGATCTGATTGAGGAGATAGCCGTTGTTCTGGCTGTTCTCGTCCCAGTCGCGCCGCAGCGCCGCGCGGACCCGACCCATCTGGTCGGTGGTCAG
Source organism: Acidobacteriota bacterium (assembly GCA_046765795.1). Lineage (GTDB taxonomy): Bacteria > Acidobacteriota > Vicinamibacteria > Vicinamibacterales > UBA2999 > Gp6-AA40. The sequence goes on from JBKPRH010000374.1 coordinate 6,071, forward strand.
GGGCGTCCGCTTCACGAAGTTGATCTCGTCGAACACCCGCTGCACCAGCGTCTCGACACGCGCCGGGTCGCACGCCCACGAGATGCGTACGCTGAATTCGGGCCGGGGATTCTTCTGCGTCAGCGGCTCGACTTCGATGCTGTACGTCCCACCCAGTTGCTGACGAATCGTGTCGAACAGCCGTCCCTGCAGCACCATCGTCATCGTTCGCAGCGCGAGCAGGTTGGACTCGTTGTAGGCGAACGGACCTGAGAAGACGAGCGCGACCTGGCTCTTCGGCGCGATGCCCTTCTCGACCGTTTTCTGTACAACGCCGGTCGGAGGTGTGATCCCGAGATCGCGCCACGTCTCGGCCGTCTTGGTCGCCGGCAGGCTCGCGACGTAGGTCTCGACGAACGGCTTGATCATGTCCACGTTGAAGCTGCCGACGAAGACGAACGTGAAGTGGCTCGCGTCGGCGAACCGCGCCTTGTAGAAGGCCAGCGATTTCGCGAGGTCCCACTTATCGACGGTCGCGGGCGTCTCCGGCTGACGCCGCACATGATCCCGGCTCAGCGTCGAGTACAACGTCTGGCTGAACACGACATCCGGACTGGCCATCTGATTCGCGAGCAGACCCTTTCGCTGCTGAACCAGCGCCGCAAATGCCGCCGGATCCGCACGCGGCGCGGTGAACCGCATATAGAGCAACTGGAACATCGTCTCGAGATCTTGCGGCGTGCTTCCACCTGTGAGTCCTTCGGCAACCTCGCCGAAGTAGGGCACGACGGCGACCGCTTTACCCGAGAGCATGCGGTCCAGCGTCGTGTCGGGGAAGCGGCCCACGCCTCCCACGCCAATCACGTCGTCGGCCGATCGCGCCGCGATGAAGTCCGCGTCGCTCGCGAGCGACGTGCCGCCGGGCGCGGTGGCTCGAAACAGAATCTGGTCCTCTTTCACCGTGGTCGGCTTCAGGACGACGGTCGCGCCGTTCGAGAGCGTCCACTCGGTCACACCACCAGGACGCGGTGTCGTCTTGACGATGGTGCCGGGCTTCGGCGGCGCGTCCATGAGCGACTGCCCCGCGTCCACGTCCACGTACGGATCAACGCGACGACTGGTCGCGGTCTTCATCGTCGTCGCGAGCTGCGCCTCACTTGGCAGCGTCACACCGACCGCTTCCGGCGCAGTGACAATCACGAGGCGGTTCTGTTCGGGGAACCACTGCGTGCCGAGCGCGTTGATCTCCTCGAGCGTGATCCCCGGGAGGAAGCGGCGATGGAAGGCCAGCTCCTGCCAAATCGTCGGGAGTGCTTCGTTCTGGAGGAAGTTGCGCGAGTACTCGTCGGCGCGGCTCTCTGACTCGCGGTCGGGACTCTCGGTCACGCTGCGTTCGTAGCTCAAGAGCCTCGCCTGCTTCGCGCGCGCAAGCTCTGTCGCAGTCACGCCATAACGCGCCACGCGCTGCATCTCGGTGACCAGCGCGTCGAGCCCGCTCAGGACGCCGGTGTTTGCGGTGAGCGCAATCATCTGCGCTTCATCCTTGGTTCGCGGCGCCGGGAACAATACACGCTGCGCGCCTGCGCGCAGGAACGGCGGCTTCTCGCGCTGGGTGAGCTCATCGAGCCGCGAGTCGAGGATGTCGCCGAACAGCTGGTCCATCATGATCTGGCGATAGCCGCCGACGGTATCCTGAGGCCGCGCCGGACGAAGATTGCTGATCGACACCGACGTGGCCGTCGTCTCCTTGTCCGCAATGATCGTGTAGCGCGTCGCGGGCTTTTCCGGCACATCGAAGTTGGGTCGCTGCCGCGCCGGCGTGGGATTGGTCAGCGACGAGAAGCTCGACTTGATCATGCCGACGACGGCGTCGCGGTTGATGTCGCCGACGACGATGACGGCCATCAGGTTGGGGCGGTACCAGTCGCGATAGAAGCGCACGAGCTGTTCGCGCTGCGCCTTCCGGAGAATGTCGGGATCACCGATCGGCGAGCGATTCGCGTACTGCGAGCCTTCGAGCTGGACCTGCCGGATCTTGTCGCGCGTCCGTTCGCCGGCGCCGAGGTGCTGGCGCCACTCGGAGAGGACGATTCCGCGCTGTCGCTCAATCCCACTCGGCTCGAAGCTGGCGGCGCTCGCCCAGTCTTTGAGGACGAGCATCGCGCGTTCGAGCGCGCGCGGCGAATCGCTCGGCACGCGCAGCATGTACTGCGTGTCGTCGTAGCTGGTTTGCGCGTTCGCGTCGGCGCCGATGCCAAGACCCAGGGAGGCGAGGAAGTCGTTGATGCCGTTCCCCGGGAAATTGGTCGTGCCCTCGAACAGCATGTGCTCGACGAAATGCGCGAGCCCGAGCTGGTCGGGGTCTTCGAGCACGGATCCCGCTTTGACGACCAGACGCAGCTCCACGCGGCGCGCGGGCTTGGCGTTCGGGCGTACGTAAAATTTCAGACCGTTCGGCAGCGTCCCGAGGGACGCCTCGGGATCGACGGGCATCAGCTGCGTCAGCGAAAACGACGCAACCGCCGCTGCTGACGCATCGCGTCCGTCAGCCGGGGCTTGCGCCGGCGCCGCGGCCGCCTGCGCCGCCGCTGCGGACAAGTCGGTGGCGAAGGAAACGAGCGCGGTGGCCGCCAGAACCGCTGCCAGCACGCTCGCACGCACGAGACGTATGCACGCCATTCGCATCAACTCCCAACTCCCAATTCCCAACGACCAACCACCGCCGATTCCCATACTGGTTGGGTTTCGGGAGTTGGGCGTTGAGAGTTCACTATCCAATCCTACAGGACAGTGAGTTAACCTGCCTGCGTGGACAGTTTTCGGAACGCGGCCGATTCTCTGGCTGCCAGCGAACGCCGGCTCGGTGTGCAAAGTGATGCACTGACTGAGCTAACCGGCCGGTACACGAATCCAGGCGAGCAGTTCGCCGACCGGTTGCGGAGCATCCTCGAGATCGCGGCACGCGCGCTCGACGTCGAACGGCTGAGCATGTGGGAATTCGACGCCGAGCACTCACAGATTCGCTGCGTCGGGCTCCATCTCCGCAACGGCAATCGATATGAGTCCGGGGCTGTGCTCCCGCGCAGCGTCGCACCTGCCTACTTCGATGCCATCGAGCGCGAGCGTGTCGTTGCGGCGCACGATGCTCAGGCGGATCCGCGCACCAATGAATTCCGCGACCCGTATCTCGTCCCCAACACTATCGGCGCGATGCTCGACGTGCCGCTGCAGGGCGACAACCAACGCCTCGGCGTCCTGTGCGCAGAGCATGTCGGTGGCACTCGCACGTGGACGGTTGACGAACAGAACTTCGCGATCTCGGTCGGCAATCTGATCGTCATCGCCCTCGCCGAGGAGCAACGACGGACAGCGCTGCAGCGGCTCGCCGACAGCGATGCGCGCGCGCACATGATCGTGGACACCGCACACGATGCCTACATCGGCATCGACTCGACCGGCTGCATCGTCACGTGGAATGCGCAGGCCGAAGCGACGTTTGGCTGGGGACGCGACGACGTCGTCGGCAAGCATCTGACGGAAACGATCATTCCGCCGGCCTACCGCGACGGTCACAACAACGGCATGCATCGGTTTCACGACACCGGCGAAGCTCCGGTCGTGAACCAGCGCCTCGAGCTCACGGCGTTGCATCGATCGGGACGCGAGTTCCCGATCGAACTCACCGTGACGTCGCCGATGAAGAGGGAGAACGGGTACTTCTTCGGCGCGTTTCTCAGGGACATCTCCGGCCGGCTCGAACGCGACGCCGAACTCCGCCGTGCCAAGGAGTCGGCGGAAGCGGCCACCCGCGCCAAGAGCGAGTTCCTGACCAACATGAGCCACGAGTTGAGGACGCCGCTCAACGGCGTACTCGGCTACGCACAGCTCCTGCAGCGAGATCGCGGGATCACCGTGACGCAGCGCGAGGCGCTGGAGGCGATTGCCAAGTGCGGGACGCAGCTCCTGGATTTGATCAACGACGTCCTCGATCTCTCGAAGATTGAAGCCGGCCGCTTCGACATCGAGGAAACGTCCACCGATCTCGCGAAGCTTGCGACCGATCTGCGTTCGGTCCTCGGCGAGGCGGCGAACCGGAAGGGCCTGATGCTGACGACGAGCATCAGTCCGGATGTGCCGCGCACCGTGGTGCTCGATGGACTGCGGGTGCGACAGGTGCTGCTCAATCTGCTCGGCAACGCCATCAAGTTCACCGAGGCCGGCATTGTGCGGCTGGCGATCGGCGTCGCCGCCGAACGTCTGGTGTTCGAGGTCACCGACACCGGGGCGGGGATTGAGCCCGAATCGATCACCAAGATCTTCGCGGCGTTCGCGCAGACCAAGACGGGTGCCGCCGCCGGCGGGACGGGTCTCGGGCTGGCCATTTGCGATCGACTGATCTCGCTGATGGGTGGCGAGCTCAAGGTCGAGAGCGTGCTCGGCGAAGGGAGCCGCTTCTGGTTCACGCTGCCGCTCGTCGAGAGTCGGGTTGCGCCGCGCAAGGAACTGGACGAACTCGAATCCACGCTGCCGTCATTCGACGCGCAGCTCGCGCCCGATCAATCGGTGATGGCATTAGTGGTGGACGACAACATCGCGAACCGGCACATCATGTCGAGCCTGCTCGAGAGCGCCGGCGTCCGCGTGGTGACCGCGGGGGGCGGCCTCGACGCCGTCGAGCGCGCGCACAGCGATCGTCCGCAGATCATTTTCATGGATCTCAAGATGAAGGACCTCGATGGCTTCGAGGCGACGCGACGGCTCGTCAGCGATCCGCTGACATCATCGATCCCGGTCGTCGCGGTCACGGCGAGCGCACTCGGCAACAGCCGGCAGCGCGCGCGTGACGCCGGCTGCGTTGATTACTTGTCAAAGCCGGTGCGCGCCGAGTTGCTCTACGGCATGTTGCAGACGCACGCCGGTGCGCGCTTCGTCAGCGATCGCCAATCGCCGTCCCCGACGAGCGATGATCTGGGCGTGCTCGACCGGCGTTCCGAGATCGGCGGACAACTGCACGATGCCATCGCGCTCGGCGACGTCGGCGCCATTCAGCAGATGGCCAGTACGCTCATGGAGGGCAGCCGCGCCGAAGCCGCCCTTGGCGAGCGCATCCACCGCCTTGTCACCACCTTCGACTTCGACGGCCTCAACGCACTCGTCGACTCGCTGGAGACGTGACCGTGGCGGCTCCGCAGATTCTGCTCGTCGACGACAACCCGACGAACCTTCAAATCCTCTATCAAACGCTGGAGGGCCAGGGCTATCGGCTGCTGGCTGCGCGCAGCGGCAAAGATGCGATTGCCATCGCCGAACGCGCCGCGCCGGATCTCATCCTGCTCGACGTGATGATGCCCGACCCGGATGGCTTCGAGACGTGCGCACGCCTGAAAGCCGATGCGCGCACACGCGACTGCGCGATCATTTTTCTCTCGGCGCTGAATGACGCGCGCGACAGGGCGCACGGGCTGGATCTGGGCGCCGTCGATTTCGTGAACAAGCCGTTCCAGGCGGAAGAGATCCTCGCACGTGTGAAGACCCATCTCACGATCCGCGAGCTGCAGCAGCAACTTCAGCAACGTAACGCCGCGCTCGAGCACGAGTTGACCGTTGCGCAGGAACTGCTTCGCGAGGCACGCGACCGCACCGACGGCGTGCTGCTCGGGGAGAGTGCGGCTGCCGTGCGGCTGCGACACGCCGTTCGTGACGCCGCTGCCTCCGACGAGACCTGGCTGATCAACGGACCGCCAGGCAGCGATCACGAAGCCGTGGCCCGCGCGATCCATCATCAATCGAAGCGCACCACGCGGGCGATCATCGTCGTCAACTGTCTGGCGCTGACGTCCGATTCGACGGTGGCGCGCGCCGGCACACACATCGATCTCTTTGACAAGCTGCACCTCGCGACTGGCGGGACGCTGTATATCGAAGGCATCGAGCATCTGCCCCCCGACGCGCAGATGTCGCTGGTCGAACGGCTCCGTGTGATCAACGGCGCCCAGGATCGCGCGTCGAGAACGGCGGTGATTCAACCGGACGTGGACGTGCGCATGCTGGTGTCCACCACCCACGACGTGGACGAAGCCGTTGCGGGTGGCCGCATCATTCCGGAGCTTCGGCGCGTGCTGTCACACACGCTGGACCTCGCTCCACTCCGCGCGCGGCTCGACGACGTCGCGGTGCTCGCGCCCTATATCCTCCGTCGTCAGGCCGAGCAGGCCGGGCGTACCGCGCCGATCCTCTCCGAGGAATCGCTCAAGCGTCTGCAGAACTACCGTTGGCCAGGCAATCTGCGCGAGCTGCGCAACGTGCTGGGGTTTGCGTTGTCCACGAGCCAGGGTGGGGTGCTCGAGATCGGCGAGCAGCTGCTCGACAACAACTTGCGCGTCGGTAGCTACAGCTTGCTCGAGCGTCTCGGCTCAGGCGGCATGGGCGACGTGTGGCTCGCGCGCCATCACCTGCTGGCGCGTCCGGCCGCTGTGAAGATCATTCGCGAGGCCGCGCTCGGCGGCGGCGGCGAGGACGGTCACATCAGGCGTCAGCGTTTCGCGCGCGAGGCACAAGCCACGTCAGAGCTGCAATCCCCACACACCGTGCAGCTCTATGACTTCGGCGTCACCGACGCGGGTGGCTTCTATTACGTGATGGAGCGGCTGCGAGGCATGGACTTGAAGCGCCTCGTCGAGCGTCACGGTCCACAGTCGCCTGAGCGCGTGGTGTTCTTACTCAGGCAAGTGTGCTTGTCGCTCTCGGAAGCACACGCACTCGGCCTCGTGCACCGCGACATCAAGCCAGCCAACCTGTTCGCCTGTCGTCTGGGATCCGAGTACGACTTCGTCAAGGTCGTGGACTTCGGTGTCGTGTCGCGCCACGCGAGTGAACGGGCGCAGATCACCACTGCAGGCATGATTCTCGGCACGCCAGCGTTTCTCGCGCCGGAGCTTGTGTCCAATCAGATGTTCGACGGGCGCGCCGACGTCTACGCGCTCGGCTGCGTTGCGTTCTGGCTGCTCACCGGTCGTCCGCCATTCGAAGCCGCCGATGCGATGTCGATCCTGATGCATCACGCGCAGACCGCGCCATCGGCCCCTTCGACGATGTCGGAAGAGCCGATCCCACCGCAGCTCGATGCACTCGTGCTGGAGTGCCTCGAAAAAGATCCATCGCGCCGCCCGAGCGCCGACGCACTGTGGGAGCGGCTCGAGCGCATTCCGCTCACACGTGAGTGGAATCAGCAGCACGCGCGCATATGGTGGGAGATGCACGAGCCCGAGCTTGTCGGCTCGTCGGCGGATTCATAGCCCACGAATTCCTCGGCGACGTTCGACGATATTCTCCGTCCCCGGGCCCAGGCCCTTCGTGCACGCTCACCAGCAACTGGTCCCATATCGATTGCCGCCGCGCGCTGATGGTGTTTCGATGGACGCCCTCGAGACATGCGCGCCCGTCTGTGGCTCGTCTTCGTGTCGGTGGTTCTCGTCGCGCCGGCGATCGAAGGCGCGCCTCCCGAGCCGGCTGTCGACACGAATCGCCTGGACATCGCGGCCAACATGCGCGTCGCCGTGCACGTCTACACGCAGGGCAACGAGCTGAGTGCGGAGGACGAACAGCTCGCGCTCAAGGTGGCGCGGGACGTATTTGCCACGGCATCGATCGATGTGGCCTGGACGATGTGCGAACCTGGCACGTGCTTGAAGCCATCCGCAGAAGCGTTGAAGGTGCGGATCGTGCTGTCGCCCGATCGCAGTGAGGTGAACTCAGGCATCCTCGGACATGCGCTCATCGACTCGCGGGCGCACTCCGGCGTGCTGGCCACGATTTTCCTCGATCGCACGCAGCGGCTGGCCAACGACCTCGGCATCGATCTCCGCGTGCTGCTCGGACGCGCCATCGCACATGAGTTGGGACATCTGCTGCTCGGCACATCGGCGCACGGCGTCGGCCTCATGCGCGAGGTGTGGTCGCACGATGAACTGCTCGGGGAACGACGTGGCGACTGGGAGTTCAACCCGCTCGATGCGTCGGCCATCCGAAACCGGCTGGCACGCCGCGGCACGGGCCGGATGCGCGGCGCGTCCTAGACCGCCGGCGTCAGATTCAGCTTCTTCAGCAGGGCCGGCCACCCTGGTGATGTCCGCATCCGGGGTTCAAACGGTCGAACGAGAATCGTGACCAGACTCGCGATGCGCTGGTCAGCCGCTGTGCTCGCCCACTCGACCGCACGCTCCATATCGCCTCGCGCCAAAAAGTTGTAGGCCATCCCGAACGGTCCGACGGAGGCGTTGCCACGCAACGCGTGCAGTATCGGCTCGGCTTCAGACGCGCGATCGGTGTTCGCGAGAGCCGCAGCCATCAATCCGTTGGCTCCTGGCGCCCACGGCGCACTAGCGATGCTCCTTTCCGCACAGTGGAACGACTCAGCGTGCCGGCCGTTCAAGGCGTGAAGCAAGCCTTGCAGCATCCATCCGATCCAGAACTGCGGATCGAGTTCGAGCGCCCTTCGCAACGCGACGATCGCCTCGTCCTCCCGTCCAAGGGCGGCCAACACTAACGCCAGGGTGAAGTACCACATCTGGCACAGCGGATCGTCTTCGATGATCTGGGCCACGAGCTGCCTGGCTTCCTCCGGACGTCCCATGGAGAACACGTAGAAGTACGCCTTCCATTGCCGCATGTGCGCCGACAACGGCTCGCGAGCCGTCGCTACCTGGATGCGACGTTCGAGTTCTTGCCAGTCGTAATCGAGGACACTGGCGACGATGCCGAGCATGGCGTGGGCTTCCGGGAGATCCGGATCGATCGTGAGCGCACGCATCGCCAGATCGCGCGCTTTCGGCATCGCGTCGAGAGACGATTCAGCGCAAACCGCCGCGAGGGCGAGATGATAGTCGGCGAGGCCGACGTACGGCAGCGCGAAACCCGGGTCGAGTGTGAGCGCCTGCTCGAGGCACTCGCGGCTGCGCCGAGAGTCCTCAGGCGTGAAACGCCACTGGTAATACCGGTATCTGAGATACGCCTCGTAGGCCGGCAGACTCGGCATCCGGCGCTCAGGCGCGGGTGCAAGCTTCAACTTCAATGCGCCGGCGATCGCTGCCGCGATCTCGTCCTGCACCGCGAAGATGTCGGCGAGCTCGCGGTCGTAGCGCTGCGACCAGAGATGCGTGCCATCATGCGCGTGAATCAACTGCGCCGTCACTCGAATCCGTGATCCGGCGCGACGCACGCTGCCTTCGAGAACGTTGGTGACACCAAGCGTCTCGGCAATCTTCCGAATGTCTTCGTTCTTGCCCTTGAACGCGAACGCCGACGTGCGTGCGATCACTTTCAAGCCGGGCACCTGCACGAGCGCGTTAATGATCTCTTCTGCGAGACCATCGCTGAAGAACTCATCGTCTGAGCTCTGACTCATGTTCGCGAACGGGAGCACCGCAATCGATGGGATCGTCTGCACGGCACCCGCCGGTGTTGATCGCAGTTGCTCGAGCGCCGCTTTCACTTCGGCGACCGTCTGGAATCGCTTCTCCGGCTGCTTCGCCAGACACCGCATGACGATGGACGAAGCCGGAGAGTCGAGCGGACGCGGGTCTTCCCGCACGACGGCATTGAGCGTGTCGAGCAGGGACTCGCGCTCGAATACACGCTTACCGGTCAGCAGTTCGTAGAGCACCGCGCCGAAGCTGAAGACATCCGAGCGGGCGTCAATGGCTTTGCCCTGCGCCTGCTCGGGCGACATGTACGACGCCGTGCCCAACACCGTGCCCGCCATCGTCCGGGTCGCATCGTCAGTGGCTTCGGCCAGTATCTTGGCGAGGCCGAAGTCGAGCAGCTTGGCGCCGCTCGCCGTCATCATGATGTTGGCTGGTTTGAGATCGCGATGCAGAATGCCGCGGGCGTGCGCGGCGTCGAGTGCGTCGGCGACTTGTGTGGCGACGCGAACGACCTCGGTCAACGGCAGCGGACCGTGGAGCGGCTGCCCGTCGATGTATTCCATGACGAGATAGCCCGGGCCGACGTCGTAGAGCACACAGATGTGCGGATGATTCAATGCCGCGACGGCACGAGCCTCCTGCCGGAATCGATCGTCGTGGGCACTGTCGAGTGTCTTGATCGCGACCGTGCGGCCGAGGCGAGTATCGATCGCCTTGTAGACCTCACCCATGCCACCGGCGCCAATCGCTGCAACGATCTCGTACGGGCCAAGCCTGTGACCTGGGGAAAGTGCCATCGGTGAACGGCAATCTTACCTCTTCGATCCACAATGACGCGCCATGGCGCCTGCCGCGGATGTCGTCGTGGTGTTCGAAACCCACGCGACCAGCCTTGACAATGACGCGGGGCTTGCCTCGGGTTGGTTCGACGTTGCCTTGTCAGTCACCGGGGAAGCACAGGCACGCGAACTCGGAGAGCGCCGGCGCGACGATGATCTTGCGGCGGTGTTCTGCTCGGACCTGATCCGCGCGTTTCGTACTGCGGAGATCGCGTTCGGCGATCGTGCTCTTCCGATTGTCCGCGACGCTCGCCTGCGCGAATGCGACTACGGGTCGCTCACACGGCACCCGGTTTCGGAGATTGAGGCACGTCGGGCCGTTCATATCGCGGCACCGTTTCCTGACGGTGAGAGCTATGAGCACGTCACGACGCGAGTATCGGCTGGCTGGCTGAGGCCAGGACGACATTCGCAGGCCGGACGGTGCTCGTGATCGGCCATCGTGCGACGTTCTACGCGCTGGAACACCTCCTCAGACACATTCCTCTACGCGACGCGGTGAGTTCGAGATGGCAGTGGCAGCCGGGGTGGACGTATTCTTGACCCCGTCTTCTTGCAGGAGGTTGGCATGCGGGTCGGCACTGTGGCTTCAGTCATCGCGCTCGTCGTCGGGTTGGCATCGGACGCCTTCGCGCATCACAGCTTCGCGCCGCACTTCGACTCGAGCAAGCCGGTGAGCATCTCCGGCACCATCACCAAGTTCGAAGCGCAGAATCCGCACAGTTACGTGCACATCAACGCGGTCGATGAGAACGGACGCACGCACGAGTACGTCTGCGAGTCGCACGGCGTCACGCAACTGACGCGCAACGGCGTCACGCCACAGGTCCTGAAAGTCGGCACGAAGATTCGCGTGACCGGATCGTTGTCGCGGCACAGTCCCTACATGTGCTTCTTCGACAGCGTCGAGCTCGCCGACGGACGGAAGCTCTCCGTGAACGGTCCGACCGGACCGCGGACGGCTGCGGCGTTGCCGCCGCGCAAGGACATCTACGGCACGTGGCTGCTCGCACCGATTCCCAATCGCAGCACCAGCGGCCCACAGCCGATGATTCAACTCCTCACACCGGCAGGCGAGAAAGCCGTCGCTGCGTACGATCCGTTCAAGGACGATCCGACGTTCCGCTGCGATCCTGTCGCCATCCGTCGCGTGTGGGGCGCGCCGGGCACGCCGCTCGAGATCGTGCGGGACGGCAACGACGTCGTGCTGCGTCACGAGTGGATGGACGTGAAGCGCGTCATCCACATGAACATGAAGGAGCATCCGAAGAACGGACCGCGCGGCTCGCTCGGCCACTCGATTGGGCGCTGGGAAGGCGACACACTGGTGATCGAGACCGGCAACTACTCGGCGGGAGTACTGAATCAATACGTCGAGCAGCCCGGGCAACCGACGAAGGGACTGCTCCACTCCGCCGCGCTGACATCCGTCGAGCGCCTGCATCTCGACGCCGCTCGTCAGCGACTGGTCGTCGAGGTCGATCTCTCCGATCCGGAATTCTTCAAGCAGGCGTTCCCGCGCTCGACCAACGAGTACGCACCGTCCGCGCTCAAGATCGAGCCGTTCAAGTGTTCGCCCGAGGGCGTGACCGGCACGATCCGCAAGTAGATCCGACAACGTTGTAGAGCTGCAACGCCCATTCTGACAGTCATGAAGGCGCCGTAGCGCGATCGGCGCTTTGCGACGCGCGCGCTTCTCGATCCAATTACGCCGATGCTGTATCTCACGTGATGCGTTCTCGACACCGTTGTCGACGAATGCAGTCGATACAACTTTCTTGTAGGGCTTGATGCATCTCCGGCGCGCGAGCCGTTCACCTGCATTCGCGGAGACAACTCGCATCGTCACAACACATACGACCTCATCTCGTTCCACGCCCATTGCTGGAACGTTCATTGCTCCTCACGCGACCGCACCCGTCATCGGTCGTCACGGGCCTTCACTACGCAATCAGTCGTCACGATCTCATCACGCGCTCATGGAG
>JBKPRH010000375.1:0-15621 GCA_046765795.1 Acidobacteriota bacterium
TCCCGCAGCGCCGACTCGATGTGTTCCGGGGTCAGACGCACTTCGCCTCGCAATGAGGTGAAGGCGCCCTGGATCCGCGTGCTCAGTGATTCGAACAAACCCTTATCTTATGGCAGGTTGACCGGATGTCGCAAGCCGGAAGTGCCTTATAATCGATCGGATGACGAGCCGTACACCAAGGATGGTCGTGGTGGCGGCAGGCTTCGTGGCCTGTGCCGCCCTCGGTGAGCGACTGATCGCGCAGAATCTGGGCACGATCGGCACCGGTGTCGCCGGCGAATCGACAGTCCGGACGCCGGGGAAATTTGTGCCACCGACCGGACCGGCTCCGCGTCTGCCCAACGGTAAGGTGGACTTCAGCGGCGTGTGGGATCACCCCTACGTGCCGGACATGGCGAATTCGAACGCGCGGAACCCGTCGCTCCAAAAGGGTGCCGGGCCACTGCCCTATACGCCAGCCGGGCTCGAGAATATCAAGTCGTACGACCCCGAGAAGAACGGGGACTATACCGGGATGTGCATGCCGTTCGGGCTCATGCGGTCTGTGAACGCACCGTACCCGTTCCAGATCATGCAGAACGACAAGTACTTCACGATCCTGTTCGAACAGAGCAACTGGTTCTGGATCGCGCCATTCAAAAACGAGCACTCGGCCGATCCGAACCCGACGTGGTTTGGCGAGTCGATCGCGAAGTGGGATGGCGACACGCTCGTTATCGACACGGTCGGCTTCAACGGGTTCACGCGACTCGACACCAAGGGCAACCCGCACAGCGACAAGCTCCACATGGTGCAGAGGCTGACGCGCACCGACGCGGGCCACATCACCTACAAGGTGACGATCGAGGATCCGGTGTACTACTCGACGCCGTTCACCAACGAGCGCACGTTCACGATCGCGAACACCGACCTGCTCGAGTACTCCTGCGAGGAGAACAACCGCTCGCTGTGGGAAGGACGGATCAAAATCTGGCAGGTCCCCGGATCAGAGAAGCTGCGTAAATGACCGAGGCCCAACAAAAGATCGCGGTTACGATTGGTATCCCGGTCGCCCGTCGTCACATCTTCCTCTGCGCGGAACAAACCAAGCCGAAGTGCTGCGACATGGAGCGCGGCGTCGCCGCCTGGGACTATCTGAAAAAGCGATTGAAGGAGCTCGGGCTGTCCGAACAGGGCGGCATTCTGCGCAGCAAGGCCAACTGCCTGCGCATTTGCGAAGGCGGCCCGATTGCCGTGGTCTATCCAGAAGGCGCGTGGTATGGGGAATGTGATCCGCCCGCGCTCGAGCGGATCATCCAGGAACATCTGATTGGCGGCAAGGTCGTCGCGGATCTGTTGATCGCGAAGCACCGCCTCGAAAACCCGCCGCTACTCGAGGACCGTTAACCTCACTTCACGACTTTCAGGGTCACATCGATCCGAATCGTTTCGCCGCTGACTCGGTCAGTGGCGGCGGTGTATTGACGGGTCTGGCCATCCCTGAGCAACAGTGTGTTCCGCGACTTGAAGCTGCGAAACGCTGGCATGTTACTCACGGCAGCTGGCGAGGCGGCAACGCTGTCTTCCTTCAAATACACCGAGCTGTCATCGACAGAAATGTTCAACTCGAAGCGTCCTTCTTCGGCCGTTGTGATGGCACCACAGATGATCGCCGTCCCGATCGGCCGGTAGTTGAACGAGACAATCGGCTGCGGTTTCGACGCATCGCTCGGCGCGAATGTCGAATTCGGTATGGCCACCTCAGCACCCATGTTCAACGAGCCCCGCTCACCATTGGCATTGACGGCCATCACGTACGGCATGCTGCTGACTCGCTTCTCGCCCTGATACCTCGAGAGAACGATCTGCACCTCGAGTGGTATCGCAGGTGCTTTGGCGCCGCGTGTCGCCGGTGGCGCAGCAGGCTGCTCCGGATTCAACGGCGGAGGCGCTGGGTTCTGGGCGCTCAGGGTCACCGTTAGCGCAAATGCGATCAGGGCTGTCATTGTCGAACGAACGGTTGTCACTCGACGCCTCCTTCCAAAACGTCAGGCAAAGGGTCAATGGCGATTGGATCGATCACCAGGGATGATGCGGCCAGCGCCGAATCTCGCGACTCATTGAACGTCAACGCGATCCCGCTGCCGCGAATCGTTGCTAGGAACGCGTCGAATGCTTTCCCGTCCTCCTCGTTCACGACCGGCACCAGGCGTTCCGCAGCGACGACGTCTGTCGCGCGCGGCGTCGGACGCGTGCGTGGAGGGCGCGGTGACTCGGCGACCGGTGCCGAAGCAACACGTTCTGGTTCAAATGCTCGAGGTTGTGACGGTACACGCTCCACGACCGTGGTCCGAAGCTGCTCGCCGGTTCGACTCGCGCCGTCATTCGACAGCCAAATCGCAGAGGCAACAATAACTCCGAGCGCAACGCTCGCCACGGCAACACTGAGATTCCACCCACCCCATGATCTGTGGGGCGGCTCCTCCGCCACGCGCGCCCGCACGCGAGCGACGAACTCCGGCGACGGCTCGACGGCGAGCAGCGATTCGATCTCGCGATCGAACGACGCGTCGTTCATCTGTTCATCCATGACAACCGTTCCTTCAACTGTTGTCGCGCGAGGAAGAGCCGCGACTTCACGGTGCCGTCCGGCACATCGAGGAGCGTCGCGACTTCCCTGATGTCGTGCCCCTGAATCCCGGCGAGCACGATCACCAATCGCAATTTCTCTGGCAACGCATCGATCGCGAGCCACAGTTGCTCGGCCCGTTCATTCGCCAACACGGTGTCGCCTGTCGTCGCGCTTCCCAGTCGGGCCTGAAGACCCGCCTCTACCCCCTCACGCACAAGCCTCCGCTTGTTCGCGCGTTGCCGATCGATCGCCATGCGGAACGTCATTCGCACCAGCCAGGCACGAAACCGGTCCCGCTCGCGAAGCTGCCGGAAGCTGCGATACGCCTTCGCGAACGCCTCCTGTGCGACGTCCTCGGCGTCTTCGCGCTGCCGCAAGACGCTGAACGCGACGCGAAATGCCAGGGTGGACGACTCGACCAGCCGGGCCTCGAACTCGCGGGCAAGGTCTTCGTCCACAGTCACGAAGTTGCTCGCAAGGCGATCGGCGCGCTCATGCATCGAATTCACCTGGCAAGACGCCGCCGGTGAACCGTTGGTTCACGGGGAAGTGCAAAGGGCAAAGTGTAAAGTGCGAAGTAACTTTGGAAGTTACTTCGCACTTTACCCTTTGCCCTTTGCACTTACACAGATGACAGCTTGTGGCCGAGCTTATCCTTCTTGGCTTTCAAATACTTGCGGGTAGAGTCGTTGGCCGGAATCTCTAACGGAACGGCCTCCGAGACCGACAGGCCATATCCCTGGAGGCCGACGAACTTTCGCGGGTTGTTCGTCAGCAGGCGCATCGTCTTGACGCCGAGGTCGCTCAGGATTTGCGCGCCGATGCCGTAATCGCGCTGGTCGGCCTTGAATCCGAGACGCTCGTTCGCTTCGACCGTGTCGAGTCCCTGATCCTGCAGCTCATACGCGCGGATCTTGTTGGCCAACCCAATCCCGCGCCCTTCCTGATTCAGATACAGCAGCACGCCGCGGCCTTCCTTGGCGACCGCCGCCATGGCGGCATCGAGCTGCGCGCCGCAATCGCACCGCGCCGAATGAAAGACATCGCCGGTCAGGCACTTCGAATGCACGCGGACGAGCACGTCCTTGCCGTCGCCGATTTCGCCGCGCACGAGCGCCACGTGCGTCTGTCCATCGAGCTGGCTTTCGTACGCGTAGATGTGGAAGGCGCCGTGATCGGTGGGCAGTGCCGCCGTGGCCGCGCGCTTCACCAGCCGCTCCGTGCGCATGCGGTACTGAATGAGGTCGGCGATGGTGATCATCGGAAGCCCGTGCTTCTTCGCAAACTTCGTCAGCTCCGGCACGCGGGCCATCGTGCCGTCCTCATTCATGATTTCGCAGATGACGCCGGCCGGCTCGAGCCCGGCGATGCGTGCCAGATCGACCGCCGCCTCGGTCTGACCGGCGCGCACCATCACACCGCCATCGCGCGACCGCAGCGGCGAGACGTGCCCCGGACGCGTGAGGTCCGCCGGTTTCGTTGCCGGGTTGATTGCCGCGAGCACCGTCGCGGCGCGGTCCGCCGCGGAAATGCCGGTCGTCACGTTTGCCTTGGCATCGATCGGTACGCAAAAGGCCGTGCCGAAGGGCGTCGTGTTGGCGCTCACGGCCAGCGGGATATCGAGCTCGTCGAGCCGCTGTCCGGTCAACGACAGACAGATCTGACCGCGGCCGTACTTCGCCATGAAGTTGATCGCTTCCGGCGTGATCTTCGATGCCGCCATGGTGAGATCGCCTTCGTTCTCGCGATCCTCATCGTCCACGACGATGACCATGCGGCCGGCTTTGATGGCGGCGATCGCATCTTCGATCGATGAGAACGGGGTGTGCTTTCTGGCGCCCTTTGCGATCCGCATTCTGGTCGGTTTCTCCGTCATGGCCGTACCTTGTCGAACAGCTCCGCGGCTCGAACCACATATTTGCCGAGCATGTCGCACTCGAGGTTCACGCGATCCGTGACACGCAACGACGACAGGTTCGTGTGGGTCCACGTGAACGGGATGATCATCACGTCGAACTGTCTATCACGTAAGGCCGCAACGGTAAGACTGATGCCGTCGATGGCGACCGACCCCTTGGGGATCAGCAGTGGCGCCAGCGCAGTCGGAAACGAGATCGACAACCAATGCGCCTCGCCGTCGCGCCGTACGCCCTCAATCGTTCCTACCGCATCGACGTGACCCTGGACAAAATGTCCGCCCAGGCGGTCGCCGGCGCGCAGCGGTCTTTCGAGATTCACGACCTGCCCGGTCTCGAGCGATCCAAGCGTGGTCACTCGCGCCGTTTCAGGACCGACGTCCGCCTGCCACTCGTCGCCTTCCACGGCCGTCACCGTGAGACAGACACCGTTTACGGCGACGCTCTCGCCGAGCGCCAACTCCGCGGAGATCGAGGTGCGCACGCGCAGGCGAAATCCCGACGGCACGGACGTGATGCCGCTGACCTGCCCGACGGTTTCAATGAGGCCGGTGAACATAGCCTTCAATCAACACATCCGGACCGAGCTGCTCCACGCGCTGCTCGATCAGCGATGCCGGCGAGAAATCACGTCCCTCGAGCAGCGGGACGCCATCCCCTCCCAGCCACACCGGGGCAACATAGAGTTGGACGTAGTCAACCATCCCCGCGTCCCAGGCTGCTGCGTGCACCGCAGCGCCGCCTTCGATGATCAGGCTCTGAATCCCCTGGCCCGCCAGGTTCCTGATCGCGTCGCCCAACTCGTTAGACGTTACTACCAGGACCGGTCCCGACGATAGCGTTGAGAAGATTCGCGCAGTAGGCGGCACGCGACGGCGACGGTCGAAAATGACCCGGGTGAGCGGCCGCTCGCGATAGACCTCCCGGGCCGTGAGCAGCGGATCGTCCACGAGAATCGTCTCGGAGCCCACTGCAATCGCGTCCATCTGCGCACGCATGTACTGCGCGTGCCGGAGCGCGGGCGCCGACGTCAGTGCTGTCCGTTCGCCTTTCCGAGCGATGCGGCCGTCGAGGCTGGTTGCGGCCTTCAAGATGACGAACGGCCGTCCCTCGCGGACAGTAGTCAGAAACGGTTGATTCAGCCGCACGGCTGCGTCGAGCTCGACCCCGACATCGACTTCGATCCCGTGCGCACGCAGCGCCGCAAAGCCGCGACCGTCGACCTGCGGAAACGGATCGCCCATCGCCGCGACAACGCGTCGAATGCCCGCGGCGATGATGCGTTCAGTACACGGTCCTGTCTTTCCGGTGTGTGAGCACGGCTCGAGCGTGCAGTACAGCGTCGCACCGCGCGCGTCGGCGCCTGCCTCGTCCAATGCGTTGATCTCCGCGTGTGGTCCGCCGGCGAATTCGTGCGCACCCTGTCCGAGCACGACGCCTTCGTCCGAGACAATGCACGCGCCGACGATCGGATTGGGGTTGGTGCGTCCGAGACCGCGGCGCGCGTGCTCGATCGCCCGCCGCATCCACCGTGCGTCGTCTACCACTTCTCTTGGAAGAGCGCGTCGACGTATTCCTGCGGCGAGAACGGAATCAGATCGTCGATGCCCTCCCCGACGCCGACATAGCGAATCGGCAGTTTCAGATCGTGAGCGATCGACACCGCGACACCGCCCTTGGCGGTGCCATCGAGCTTGGTGAGCACGATGCCGGTGACGCCGGCAACGCTGGTGAATTCACGCGCCTGCTGCAAGCCGTTCTGACCGACCGTTGCATCGAGCACCAGCAGCACTTCGTGTGGCGCGCCTTCCGCTGCGCGTCCGGCGACGCGGCGTATCTTCTCGAGCTCGTTCATCAGATTGACGCGCGTATGCAGACGACCGGCGGTATCGACGAGGATGGGATCGCGTCCTCGCGCCTTGCCCGACTGAATCGCATCGAAGACGACCGCCGCGGGATCTGATCCTTCTTTCGCGCGCACGATGTCCACGCCGGCGCGCTTCGCCCAGATCTCCAACTGCTCGACTGCCGCGGCTCTGAACGTGTCGGCCGCGCAGACCAGCGGCTGCTTGCCGGAGGCCTTGAGCAGATTGGCAAGCTTGCCGATGGTCGTCGTCTTGCCGGTGCCATTCACGCCAACGATGAGCGTGACGTGCGGCCGATGGCCGTTGGTCGACGGACGATCGACGCTGTCAAAGACCTGGCGGATTTCGTCCTTGACGAGATCGCGCAGGCTCTCGCCGCGACGTGCACGTCCTCTGACCGCGTTGACGATCCGTTCGGTCGCGGGAATGCCGACGTCGGCCGAGATCAGCAACTCCTCGAGCGCCTCGATCGTGTCCACGTCGATCGGTCGCGCGCGCTGCTCCGCCGTGTCGGCCTTCTGGACGATCTCTTCAAACCGGCTGACGATCTGCTCCTTCGTGCGGGTGAGCCCTTCACGAAGGCGATCAAAGAATCCCAACTATCCGACCTCTGCTTTCTGCGGGCGAACCATCAACTCGGAGAGCGCCGTGCGGGCATCCTTACGTCCCGTCAACAGCTCGGCCACCTGTGCCGCGATCGGCAACTCCACACCATACCGCGTCGCGAGCGCGAGCGCCGCTTCTGTCGTTCGTACACCTTCGGCCACCATCTTCATGCCGCCAAGCACATCCTGCAGGTCGCGGCCACTGGCGAGCTCCATGCCGACGTGACGATTACGACTGAGATGTCCTGTGCACGTCAGCACCAAATCGCCAAGGCCGGTGAGACCTGAGAGCGTTTCGCGCTTGGCGCCTGCCGCACATGCAAGGCGCGACATCTCCGCCAGGCCGCGTGTGATCAGCGCGGCCAGCGCGTTGTGCCCAAGTCCCAGGCCTTCGACGAGACCCGCTGCGATGGCGATGATGTTCTTGAGCGCACCGCCGATCTCCACACCGACCACATCGTCGGTGCCATATAGCCGGAAGTACGGCGCGCGCAACTCGGCCTGCACACGCTCAACGACCTCCGGTTCGCGCGAGGCAATCGAGACGGCGGTCGGCAGCTCGCGAGCCAGCTCGATTGCGAAGCTCGGTCCAGACAGCACCGCGATGCGAGTTCCCGGTGCGCACTCCTGCTCGATGACCTCCGACATGCGAAACAACGTGTTGCGCTCGAGACCTTTCGTCGCGCTGACGACCGTGGCGCCGCGGCGGATCACAGGCGCGGCGTTGCGAAGCACTTCTCGCGTGCCGTGTGAGGGCACCGCAGCGATGACGAGATCGCTGCTCGCGAGCGCTTCACTGAGATCCGCAGTCACGCGCAGGTTCGCCGGGAAGCGGATCTCGGGCAAGTAGACGGGATTGAAGCGTCGTTGATGGACGTCGGCCGCCAGCGCGGCATCACGCGCCCAGAGGTGTGTCTCGTGACCAATGCGCGCGAGGTGTACGGAGAGCGCCGTTCCCCATCCCCCTGCCCCGAGTACGGTGACGTTACGAATGACGAATCTCCTTTTGAACGGACCTTCGTAGGGGCGAGGCATGCCTCGCCCTACACCAATTCTCGTACTCCCCGTTGACCGACACGCCGCTCAGTACCAGCGACGAGTCTCTCCACGTTCGCGCGATGTCCGATGATGACCAGCGCGGCGCCGATTGCCGCTCCGATGCCGACGATCGTCGGTGCGTCGCTGGCGATCGCCCAGCCGGCAAGCGTCAGCGCGGCGACCATCGATCCGACAGAAATAAATCGCGTGAGCGCGACGGTGAGCAGAAACGCGGCGGCCGCAACCGCTGCGGCGACCGGCGCCAACACCGCAAACGCACCGGCGGCCGTCGCAACACCTTTTCCGCCGCGGAAGCGTAGCCACACCGGATACACGTGTCCGACCATCGAGGCCAGACCCGCCATGACCGGCGCGGCGACGCCGTTCGTGAGTCGCTGCGCGACGAGCACCGCTACCGTTCCTTTCACCGCGTCGAGCATCATCGCCAGCACTGCGGGACGCACGCCGAGCGTGCGCAGCACGTTCGACGCACCAACGTTACCGCTGCCGACACGACGCAGATCGACTCCTCGCCGCCTCGACAGCAGCTGCGCGAACGGGATGGACCCCATGAGGTATGCGGCGAGCACCGCGAGCAGATCCGCCATCTCTTGTCCTTGGTTGTTGGTGCCTGGTCCAAGGGCTAACGACGCAGAGCCGACCGTTGCAGGGGCACGTGAGTCGCGCCTTTTGGCGACAGCCGGCTCTCGAACAGTGTAATCGCGTCCACGTGCACCCTGCCGAATTGACGACCGGTCACGCCCTCGAACAGCGCGGCACGCGAGAGCCCCCCTGCCTCTTTGACGCGCGCCAGGGTCACGTGCGGCGCATACAGCCGATCCTCTGCCGGCACGAGCGCGTTCAGACGATGTGACACGACGCGCTCTACCTCGAGCAGACCGTCGCGGCCATCGGTCAACCCGGCCCAGAAGACGCGGGGTGGACCTTTCGGTGGAAAAGCGCCAACACCTTCGACGGTGAGATCGAAGACAGGGGCATCGATGGTGGGTCCAAGCGCCGAGCGGATCGCCTGAGTTTTCGTCTCGTCAGCTTCGCCGATGAATCTCACGGTGATGTGGATGCGATCGGGAGCCGACCAGGTCACACGCGCGCGTGGCGCGAGCTGTGTCACGCGGGCGCGAAGGTCATCGATCGTGTTGCGCATCGTCTCCGCGATAGATTCGTTCATCTCGACCGCGACGAAGAGACGCATGCGTTATGACGACAACAGTCGCCTCACCATGTCGAGTGCCGCCTGCGATGCTTGAAACTTGACCAACTCACGATCCCCAAAGAAGCGGAACGTGCGGCAGCGGTGCTCGTTGGCCGTGACCGCCGCGACGACCACCGTGCCGACTGGCTTCTCCGCGGTCCCGCCGGTCGGCCCCGCGATGCCGGTGACGCCGATACCCACATCAACGCGGGCGCGCGCGCGAATCCCTTCGGCCATTGCGAGGCCAACAGGCTCGCTCACCGCCCCGTGCGCTTTCAGCAACTCCGTCGGGACACCCAGCAGCTCGGTCTTCGATTCGTTCGAATACGTGATGACCGACTGATCGACGTAACGCGAGCTGCCCGGCACATCCGTTAAACGTGACGTGATCAGTCCGCCTGTACACGATTCGGCCGCGGCCACACGCATGCCCTTCGCCACGAGCAGATCGCCGACCACTTGTTCGAGCTTTCGCCCATCGGTGCTGTACACGTCAGCACCAATCGTGTTCACCACGCGCTGCACCGCATCCTCAAGTGCCCGATCGACGACGTCCTGAGACGCCGCATGCGTGGACACGTGCAACTCGATCGCACCAGGCGAGGCCAGAATCGTCGCCGCAATCGGCGGCGACGCAGCGGCCCATTCCCGGTAGATCGGCTGCATCAGTTGATCGACGTCGGATTCGATCCGCCCGGTGATCCGCACCACGCGTCGCATCAGCGGTTCACCCAACGCCGATGCGCGCAGCGGACCATCGACCAGTTCCGCCAGCATCGGCCTCAGCTCGCGTGGTGGTCCGGGCAGGAGCAAGACGACCTTGCCCTCGTGATCGATCCACAGCCCGGGGGCGCTTCCATTCCTGTTCTCAATCACCACGGCGCCGGCCGGCACCATCGCCTGGCGACGGTTGGTTTCCGGCATTGGCATGGCGAAGCCGCGCGCTTTGAAGCGTTCGCGCAGGCGTGTCGTGATGGCTTCGTCCTCGGCCAGTGGCCGCCCGAGCGCCGCCGACACGGCCTCTCGCGTGACATCGTCGTCAGTGGGCCCGAGCCCGCCGGACAGAATCAACACATCGACACGAGCGAGGAGAGAGCGAACGGCCTCGGTCAGCTCCTCGCGCATGTCGCCGACCACGAGCTTCACCATGACCTCGACACCGAGCCGGTTGAGCTGTTCGGTGATGTAGAGCGAGTTGGTGTCGATCTTCGACGGCGTGAGCAGCTCGCTCCCAACGGCGACGATCGCCGCCCGCCTCAGTACTGTCACGACAACCAGCCAGCCGGTGCGACGGCGAGCGCAATGCGCATCATGATGTTGCCGTATACCGCCGCCATGCCGTCATCGGCCATGATGCCAAGGCCACCATGCAGCCGTTCAAAGCGGCCCGACGGCCACGGCTTGACGACATCGAGTGCCCTGAACACGATGAACCCGACAAATGCTCCCATCGCGTTGACGGGTAGGAGGGCCAACGTGATCAACATCCCAACCACTTCGTCGAGGACGATCGGGCCTGGATCGGTGCCACCGAAGTGGTGCTCGGCTTCGGTGCCACTCCATACGCCGATCGCAAACAACACGACGATGACCGCGAGCTCGACATATATCGAGCCGCTGGCCCGCACGAGCGCGAAAATCGCGAGGCCTGCCGCCGATCCAAACGTGCCCGGCGCAACTGGCGCATAGCCGACGTAGCCACACGTCGCGAGAAAGACGGCCACCTGACGCATGAAGGAGATCCGGACGGACCGGATCAGACCGATGGTAGTTCCACGACGCGGGTCCGCGCCATCCGATCGTGCAGGGCGCGGTGATCGGGATCGAGGACCGCGGGAATGAATCCGGCGCCCAACGCGAGCAGCGACACACTCGACATCATCGTGCGGCGAATCGCACGTGCCGGATCGAGCGGCGCATCGTCGGCCACCACTCGGATGTGCGCCGCCATCTTACCGATGGTCTGCCCACAGGCCGCGGTGAAGGCGCCGAAGTACGACAGCTTCAAGAGCACGAGGAACCCGATCATCGGCATAGGGGGCAGCAGTGCCCAATCGCCCATCGTGAGACCCGCCATCCGCAGCGTCGAATACAACACGATGAGATCGATGCCGAACAGGATGACGTGATCGGTGACACCGGCAGTCACACGGCGCGACAAACTCGAGATGACGGGCTCAGAGGTTCTGCGTGCCGCCGGAATGTGACGCGGCGCAATTGATTCGAGGCGCTCGATCGGCGCGTGCAGCTCTGGTTCAGGGGTGACGAGCGCGTCGTCGCTGAATTCCAGCGACAGCGGTGGACCATCCTGACGGCTGGGCCGGGCCGGTACTGGTGGACGAAGTCGTGGCTGCTCGGGCGTCCGCCGCACCGAAAGCGGTGCGCGCGGTGTTGCCGGGAACTTGATCAGCGGCTCGTCATCCGCCTCTTGAGCACGTGGCTCGAAGAGCGGAAAGCTTGGCTCGGGTTCGGGGCGAACGACTACCGGCGGGTCAAACGTTATCGCTGGTGACGGCGCAGCGAGCGCAGCCTCCGGCATCTCGTCCGCTTCTGCCACGTGTTCGATGCCGGTGTGCAGACGATCGATCCAGGACCGGTCGGCATCCCCTAGCAGGTCATCGGGCATCTGCAGGTTCAGATCAGGATCGGGTGGCTGGTGTGGTGCCGAGAGTAGAGAGAAGTCATAACCGCAGTTCTTGCAACGGTCGCCCGTCTCGAAGCCGAGGTAGCTGCACTTCGGACATTTCATCGCGGCGTCTCTCCCACCGGGGCGGTCCCGGGAGTATTCGCGCTCTCGAGTAGCCCTTGCTGAATGTCTGCCGTTAATCGATCCGCCTCGGCACGAAGCGGGTCTGCGATATCGATCTCGGTGAGCAACGCGAGCGCCTCGTGTGGATGCCCGCTCGTCACCAGCTCGCGAGCGCGGCTCATGCGAGTGTCGGACAGGCGCACGATGGGCAGCGCTTCAGCGCGCGCCGGCTCGCCTTGTGGCGCCTCCGTTACCGGCAACTCGACGAGCCAGGAGCGCGCGGCGAGCGCGGCAACCCCTACCAGCCCGATCACAATCACGCATGCGGCAATCGTCGCGAGCCAACCGCTCGCCGCGCGCCGCGGCGCATGTGGTTGCTCGCGTCGAGGACTGCGCGAGCTTTTCGGGATGACCTCCTGACTTTGCGCCGGACCCGGCGCGACGTCGAGCCGCCTCAGACGCTGCAGGAAGAGCAACGCCGTGTCATTCGCACCGCCATGTTCAACCGCGCGCGTCAGCAGTTCTCGGGCCGTCTGCAAGTCGCCGGCTTCGTACGCCGCGATCCCGGTGTGCGTCAGCTCTTCGGACTCGCGCTGCCGCTCGGCCAGGGCGCTACGCGCGCGCTCGATGTAGGCACGCGCACGACCGTGACCGCGTTCGAGAAACGCGACGCGGGTCCAGATGTTGATCGCCTGCTCGTAGTTGCCGCCGAAATAGTGATCGAGTCCGGAGAGAAGGAGTTGCTCAATGCGCGCGGCCCGATCGGCCTCGCTCAGTGGGGCCTGGTCTGCTGGATCGGTGCGAAGCGGTTCGGACATCCGATGAAGACTGGCGAGTCGATTATGGGGCAAAGTCCTTCATGGGTCAATGAGTTACCGTAGACTGAAGGCCATGATCGAATGCGTGCCGAACGTGAGCGAAGGACGACGGCCCGAGGTCGTTGAGACGCTGCTTCGCGCGGTGCGATCCGTCAGCGGCGTCCGCGTGCTCGATGCGTCATCCGACCCGGCGCACAACCGCTCGGTCTTCACGATGGCCGGCGACGCAGGCCCATTGAAGGCCGCGGTTCTCGCTCTGGTAGGCGCGGCAGTCGAGCACATCGATCTGCGCACGCATACTGGCGAGCATCCACGCCTCGGCGCTGTGGACGTCGTGCCCTTTGTACCGATCGACGGCGTCACGATGGCCCAGTGCGTTGCGCTGGCGAAGGACACCGCGGCCGAAGTCGCGACTCGATTCCAGATCCCGGTCTTCCTCTACGAAGAAGCGGCCTCATCGTCCGCTCGCCGCAATCTTGAAGACATCAGGCGTGGTGAGTTCGAAGGACTGGCCGCGAAGATGGGCTCACCGGAGTGGCTACCCGATTTCGGTCCAACGCACCCTCACCCGGCTGCAGGCGCGATCGTCATTGGTGCGCGCATGCCGCTCGTCGCCTTCAACATCAATCTCGCGACCGATCGACTCGATGTGGCAAAGAAGATCGCCAGCGCGATTCGACAGAGCTCCGGCGGATTCCGTTTCGTGAAGGCCATGGGCATCGCCCTCGACGACCGTGGCATCGTCCAGGTATCGATCAACCTCACGAACGTTGAGAAGACCCCGATGCATCGAGTCTTCGATGCCGTGCGGCGCGAGGCGGAGCGTTACGGAGTCGCGGTACTCGAAAGCGAGATTATCGGTCTGACGCCGCAGGCAGCGCTCGTCTCGGCGGCCGAACACTACCTGCAACTGTCGCGGTTCTCGAACGATCAGATTCTCGAGAACCGCATGCGCGAGTCATAGGCCGCGGAGGCTGAAGCCTCCGCTCTACGTTACCGAGCCGCCGGCGCAGCGAACGGGCCGACTTCCGGCTTCGGCTGCGTATTCGCCAGATTCCCAAGCTCCGCGGTGACCCCACGACGAATCGCAGCAATCTCAGTTCCGGCTTGGAAGCACGTGAAGTCCGGGCGCTCGCGCCACGCCAGCGGTCCACACAGACGCACCTTCGCGGCGAGCGCCGCGTCATGGACGATGTTGATGACGCGTTCGTAGTCAGGTGTGCCCTGCCGATAGCCGGAGAAGTTGCCGAGGTCGCCGCTCGCGGCAAAGATCGCCGTCACACCGGGCACCTTCGCAATCGCCGCCGCGTTCTTCAATCCTTCGAGCGTCTCGATCATCAGGATGAGCACGATGTTGTCGTTAGCGGTGTTGCGATACCCCCCGGGCACTCTGCCCCACATCGTCGGCTCGAAAGCCTGTCCACCGCCATTACTTCTCCGGCCGAGCGGCGGGAAGTAAGTCCAATTGCGCGCTTCGATCGCTTCCTCGACCGTATCGACGGTCGGAACAACAACGACCAACGCTCCCGCATCGACCGCGTGCTGGATCTCGCGCTCCTCCGCTCTCGCGACGCGCACTCCAGGAACGGCTCCGGCGTATGGACACGTCCGCCACATCAGCGCTGCCTGATCCCAGTCACGCTGATCGTGTTGCATCTCGGTCCAGATGAAGTCATAGCCCGCCTCGGCCATCGCGCAATACGTCGCGGGATCGGTCGCACTGAACAGCGTCCCTCCGGTCACCTTGCCGCCCTGCAGCATCTTGAGCTTCACGGGATTCCAGATCTTTGCGCCGGGCGGCGGGTTGAAGGCCGTGCCAAACTTCCACGTCGCCGGATCGAATGGTCCGCTGTTGACCGCGTTCGCAGGCGCGGTCGTCAAGGCGCGGCTGTCGGCACCCGCAGGGGCCGCGAGCGGAAACGAGGCGGGTGCGGCGAAATCTTCCGTCGCCTGGTTCTGCTGGTTGGGCGTCTGATTCGCCGGTCTCGGCGTCTGACCCTGCGGCTGGTTCTGCGCCTGCACCAGAACGCCGACCAGACCAATGACGATGGCGAACATGATCGACGTCGTGCGATTCGGAATCTTCATGGGCAAGCTCCGTTCGAATGGCGGGCAGTATATAGCCTGGTTGGTGGTTGGTGGTTGGTGGTGATTCGTGCGAACTTCGCGTCCTCAAGCCGGTTCCAACCACCCGACCACGAACCACCAACCACGAACCACCAACCACCAACCATCCCTAATGGGCACTCAACTTGCGTAGCGGCGCCCGCATGCCTGCCAAATCGAGGGAGGCTGTCCTCGCCCAGGGACGGTCGCTGCTCGTCCTGATGTCATTTGTCTGTGCCCTCGGCACGACGAATCCAGCGCAGGCGCAAAGTCAGGCTTCTGTCCGTGAGTTCCGCGCCACCCGCACGACACGCCCGCTCGCCATCGACGGACAGCTCAACGAAGAGGTCTGGTCGCAGGCGCAGGTCATGTCGGACTTCACGCAGATCGATCCAGACGAAGGTCAGCCAGCGACCGAGCGCACGGAAGTCCGCGTCCTCTACGACGACCACGCCTTGTACGTCGGCATGCGTCTGTTCGACCACGACATGGTCCATCTCGGCCGACGACTGGCCACTCGCGACGGCGATGCCGATGCCGATCGCGTCACGCTCTATCTCGACACGATGCACGATCACCTGACCGGAGTCATGTTCCGTGTCAGCGCGTCGAACGTGCAGACCGATGCGGTCCTTTTCAACGACACCTGGGACGACTGGAGCTGGAACGCCGTCTGGGAATCCAACGTGTCCATTGATGA